>CAVLBI010000038.1:0-4452 GCA_963661295.1 bacterium | reverse complement strand
TTTACTGACATTTTCTCAAAATGAATTTACTGACATTTTCAAAAAAATTTGACAGGTATAGTTATTTCATACCTTTAAATATTAATAATTTATAATTAATTTTACTTACTTCTATTATTTGTTTTTTAAATAATAAGTTATTCCACTAATAAATGATCCTATTGTACAAGCAATTATATCTACCATTGTATCCACTACACCAGTATCAATATTATGTTGAAGATTCATATTAAATAAATTATCTATACTAAATTCAAATATTTCCCAAATACAAGCAGATGATAAAGCTACCATGATTGCGAATACTATGTTGAATAATTTATTATTTTTATCAAATTTGTTCATAATTTTTAATAGTTTAAGTCCTATTATAAAGAAATATATTCCTGATACAAAATGTGATAATGTATCAAACCATGATATATATTTAAATAAATTTACAATACATCCTAAAAATTCTGCAATAAATATAAATATATAAAATCCTAATTTATCTTTTTCTTCTATTTTTATAAATTTGTTTAAAATAACTGGAATTAGAAGTACAAAGTATATTGTAATGTCTGTTGGAACTCTAGCAAATCTTCCGTGTGCCACTCTATATATTAATAGTGAAAATGATCCTATGCACATTATTATTACAAGCAACTTGTTTATTATTTTTAGATGGTTGTTATTTATGTTACTTTTTTTACTATTACTACTTTTCATTTTTTACAGCCTCTTTTTATGTTTACTTATTCCTTTTAAATGATTTTTAATAAATGTCTTTGCTTTTGTTTTTATATTATTTTTTTCTTTTATCTCTTCTTGTTCTTCTTTTTCATTATATGGTTCATCAAAAATACCCAAATCTTTTATACTATTTATTTTGATTTCTATACCTGTCATTCCACCTAATTCATATAAATAATTGTATTGAGAAATGTTTAATGATAATTTTGCTTTTTCATACCCTACTACATAACAACATATTAAAAATACGTATTTTTTATTTGATTTATATTCTATCATTTCTGATATTATTCTTCGATAGTCCTGCCTCTTCACTGCATTTTCATCTGTCATAATACAATATAGGAAGTTTCCAATCTCTTTATTTTCTTTTAACAGTTGCATGTTTTCTTGGTGGAATGGGTCTTTAAGTGATGTATCATCACAAGCTAAATTATTAATTGATTTTTTTGGATATGAGTTTGACGTTTGAAGTATATTGCTTGGGGCATTATAAACTTCGTGCATGTCCATTTGATGATATCCACTTTCAATAGATGATTTATTCATTACAAGAGTTGCGATTGAATCTCCTTTTACATAATCATATTCTTTCTTTGATTTATTTATTGTATCTATTAACATAGAATAATCTTCATCATGGTATGGACTATTAATAAATGTTTTATTTCCAATAATCCATAATGGAATTTGTGCAGAATGAGCTTGTTTTAATTTTTCTATATCTTCATAGAATCTTTCACTCTCTAAAAAGTCTTTTGTAATTAAATTTTTAAACAAATGATATACGCCTTCTGCATTATCAATACTTACTATCTTCTCTACTCTTTTTAGATAGTCTTTTGTTTTTAATAGATTTCTATCAATTAAAATACCTTTATCAAATTTTATTTGTTCCTCTGGAATATTTAAACTTAAAAAATTATTTATTTCTATTTCATCTAGACTTTTTATCCAATTAGGTATTTCTTCCATATCATTGAAGTATTCAAATAAGTTATAATTTGCTATTTGTAGAAATATTTTTTTAGTTAATTCATCACAGTCATGTAGTTCCATATTATCACTCCTCATATAACAGGTCTATTATACAACAAAAGAAGGTATATTCATATCCTTCTATTTTATATTTCTACTAGTGTGTTTACATTTTTCTTATATGATTTACTAAATACTTACCACTATATGACATATTTGGATAATTTGTTTCTTCTAATACTTCATTTCCTGTTTTGGTTAATATTTTATTAAGAATCTCTTCTAGTCCTAGTTTTCCTTCATCATCTTCCTTAAAAAATTCTTCAGTAAGAAACCTCATAGTTAAAAGATTATGCATGTAAGAATGAAGCTTTTCATCTATTCCTCTCATATATGAATCTAGAAATTGTTTTGTATCAGATGTCATAATATCTATTGGATATTGAGATACTTGGACATTATCTATGTCACATAATTTTATTTCTCCCGTTGGATTAATTAAGATGTTTCTTTCATTAATATCAGCATATATTATTTCTTTTTCTTGTAATGTTTCTAGAATATTTTTTATTTTTATAAGAGCTTCTTTTTTCTGTTTTAAGGTTAGATATCTTGGTCTTATTTCATAATCTCTTGAATCATATGTCATTTCATAGCCAATAAACTCTTTTTTAAATGATAGTGTACTTAGTGGTTTTACAATACCATCAATATTATATTTTGATAACTGAACTATTTTATTCTTTTTATTTTCTAAAGTTTCTTGATCATTTGTGTCATATCTAAATATTTTATACATTGTTGAATTTTCTGATACAGATACATATCCTTCTGCTCCACAATCAAAAATGTTTTTATCTAAAAAGCTTAATTCTTTCATAGTCAGTTCTTTATTAGGTAACATATTCAAACAGACCACACCTTTAATTTTTCTCAGTATTATATCATAAAAATTTAATTTAAAAAAGAAAAAACTCCCATTTTATTAGGAGTTCTTATGCATTGTAGCATTCTTTATTATATCTCATCAGATTAAAATAGATTTCTCTTTTTGTTTTTTCATCTATTTCACAAGTTGATAGTAATTTTTTTATTAAATTAATACCTTCTATATATAGAGTATTGTTTGGATCTTTTATTTGTTCTAATAAATTTATATATAAATTATTTGTTTCCTTTAATGAATCTACTTCTTGTTTACTTACTTCTATATAACTATTTTCATTAACGTTTTTTACTTGTTCAAAAAATAAATTATAGTATTTAAGCTGGCTTTCATCTAATTTATATGAAGTGTGATCATATTTATTTAATTTTAATAATTGACTTATTGCCTTTAAATAATTATATATTTCTTGTTTAAGTTCTATAGAACAATTTGATTCTCTTAATATTTCATCTATTATTTCAAAATCTATTTCAGTTAAATAATTTATATTTTCTTTTAGTTTTCGTAATTCATTCTCATATTTTTTTACTATTTTTGATGTAGGATTTTCTAATTCGTCTATTTTTGTTTGGTTTGACTCTATCTCTTCTTCTAATATTGCGAGTATGGTTGTTTGATTTTCTAACATATTTACTCCTTTCTACAGAACTTTTTTATCGTCTAAAATTTCTATTTCTGGTTCTTTTCTTCTTGGAAGTCTAGTCCTTGATAAAGCACTCAATACTCTTTTTTCATCCTCAATTGATTTTTTATTTATTTCGTCAATGTTTTCTTCACGCATTATATCAATCATTAATAAAACTATCTGATTTTCTTCCTTTTCTACTCTTGATTCAATTAAGGCTTCATGTTCTTTTAACTTTTTATTACTTACACCAATTACAATATCATAATAACTCGTTACTGGGATGTATGATATGTTAATTCCGTTTTGTACAGCAGTATGAACTCCATATGTAAGTGATTTTATAAGTTCTTTATTTTCTTTTTTGGGATGAATTAAATTACTTCTTAAACTTTCTAATGTTTCTATTACTTTCTTACGAGAAGCTTTATCTAATTCTTGTGAGTCTTTTTCTACATATGGTGCCTCTTCAGAGCTTAAATATACTAATGACACTAAGGGTGTGTTTTCTTTACTTTCATTTAAATATTCACGTTTATTTTTACTAACAAACTTTTTATAAGCAAATTCTGGAGTTGAATTTGGGTATTTTTTTAAATATGTAGTTAGTACTTTTCTAACATAAGCTAGATACTCATCTATATCAGGTGTATATTCATCATCTAATCTATAATTTTCAATATTTACTCTAGACAATGGAATATCTTCTATAATACTTATTATTTCTTTTATTGTTTCTTCACTTTCTAATAAATCTTCTAAATCAGAAATTTTTTCATCAAAAGCAGTTAATGGAACTAATTCTTCTTTTGATTGTGCTTTATAAACTCTTACGTTCATATTAAGCAGATATATTATTAGTGATTCTTTTTCAGAGTCTGTTAAGGCAGACTGTTCAATTAATTTTTCTAATAAATCTATATCGGTTATTTCTGTTTTTAATTCTATTTGGGTTGCAAGATCGTTTATTTTATCTAATGATATATCGAGTCCTTTTGATATGTTAATTAAATCATTAATATTTTCTTTATAAATATATCTATTTAAGTAATCAATAAACTTATTTAGTTTGTTTTCTGATTCTTTTTTTTGAGGCATAGTTGCTTCAATATTTACATCTGATAATTTATTTAGATAATAGAGATTTCTTATATTACTTAGAATG
>CAVLBI010000037.1:0-20923 GCA_963661295.1 bacterium | reverse complement strand
ATTTTAGTACGCATTTTATCACCTAAATAATTGTATGAAAAAACGTACTAAAAAAGTACGTTAAATAGATATTTCATTTAGTTTTAATAATTCTACGACTGCTGCTGCTCTTCCTTTTACTCCTAGTTTTTGCATTACATTAGATATATGATTTCTAACTGTTTTTTCTGATATATTTAATTTATTAGAGATATCTTTTGTTGAATAGTTATCAATTAATAAATTAAATATTTCTTTTTCTCTAGGAGTTAAAATATTATTCATTTAATCACCTAAAGTATTCTATGAAGCTATTTATATTTAGTGTGGGTTATTGTTTTTGAAATTTTACTGTTATGTTTAGTCTTTGATCATTATTATTTTGAATTGTTCTCATTATATTATTTGCGAGTTGTTTATTTTGTTCTTTAGAGATACATACTGTTTCTACATCCTGATTATCTATTTTTATGAAACAATCTAGGTTTAAATCTTTTTTTATTACTTTTTCTAGTTTTTCTTCTCTTCCTTGGACTTCATTTAAATATTTTAATTGTTCATAAATATTATTTTTTTCTTCTGTTTTTATTGTTGCCTCTGTTAGTTGTGTTTCTAGTTTATCTTGTGTTTCTTTTCTTGTTTCTTCTAAACTTACTCTTAAGGCTTTAAGTGAATTTTCTTCTTCTATTTGAGATGTAGGTTCTTCTTTTGTTTCTTTTACTGTTATATTTTCTAAGATATTGCTTGGTAATGTTACGTAATATACCCCTAGAATTAATATTAAACAAAAAAGGGTAAAGAACCATAAATTACTTTTATTAATCATTAGTGATTCCTCCAATCATTAAACTTTATGATAAAAAAAATAGAATATGCGAGATATTCTATTTTAATTAACTTTTGTTCCACAATTTTGACAGAAGATATCACTATCTGTTAGTTTGTTTCCGCAATTTGGGCAAAACTTATTTGTTTGTTGACCTTCACCTTGAATGTTTGATACAGGTTGATTATTTACTGGTTGAACATTCATTGAACTAGGTATATCACTTAATGTTTCTATTTGTTGACTTTGTGTAGGATTTTGATTAACATTTGCATAGTTAGTTGTTGTTTGTCCATTAACATTTACATTATTATTCTTCTTAACATTTAATGTATCTAGTATGAAATCCATTACTGGATCTTTTTCTCCATTTTTACCAACATATTGTGATTTACCGAATGCTAACATTGGTAATGTTATTATTGGGAAAAATACTGTTAATATTCCAAATGATTTATCTTTTCCAAAGCTTTTTGCTAAACTTAGAGAATATACTACATTGAAATATAGTGAGTTTAATGTAACTAGCCATGATAATGTTGTTACTATAAAACTACCTTCAAATGCTTGTTCTGCAAATATATATATTGCTTGTACAACAACTAATTCTATTACCCAATATGGACTTAGTCCTATTACTTCACAAAGTGTCCATTGATTATAGAATGGAATAAGTGATTTCCACCCTTCTTCATTTGCTTTTGTTAATATTTTCCAGTTACTTATAATCATTATTACTACGAATGCTACAATGATTGCTAGAATAACTAGAAAGAATCCTACTGCTAATGATGCTATTAGCGCACTTGCGTTTGTCATATACTACTACCTTTTTATCCTTTCTACTGCTTTCATTAATCCTAATTTACCATAAGGATATGTTAATGCTCCTTGCATATAGGCAATGTATGGAGCTCTTACTGGACCATCACATGATAATTCTATTGATGATCCTTGAGTGAATGAACCACTTGCCATTACTATTTTATCTATATAACCTGGAGTTTCTACTGGCTCTACAACTGCATCAGCGTCAATTGCTGAACCTTCTTGTATCCCTCTAGTAAATTCAATTAATTTATTTTCATCTCTAAATATTATATTTTGAACTATATCTGCTCTTGCTTCTTTATAAGTTGGTTCTACTTCATAACCTAATTTTTCTAATACTCTACTTGTTAGAACTGCTGTTTTTAAGGCAGATGATACTACGCTTGGAGCCATATAGATACCTTGTAATATTTGTCTATTAATACCTAAGCTTGGTCCTACTTCTCTACCTTCACCTGGTAGTGTTAGTCTTTCTCCAGCCAATTCTACTAAGTCATGGCGACCGGCAATATATGCACCATTTGGAGCAATACCTCCACCTAAATTCTTTATAAGTGAACCTACCATTATATCTGCACCTACGGCAGTTGGTTCTTTTTCACTTACCAATTCACAATAACAGTTATCTACCATTACTATTACGTCTTTATCTATTTCTTTTATTAATTTTATTACTTTTTCTACCTTTTCAATACTAATACTTTTTCTTGTTGAATAACCTTTACTTCTTTGAATTTCTATTACTTTTACTTTATTATTTTCTAAGTATTCTTTTATTTTTTCATAATCAAAGTCATCATCTACTAATTCTATTTGATCATATTTTACTCCAAAACTTTGAAGAGATGAGTTATTTTCTTTTATTCCTATTACTTCATCTAATGTATCATATGGTTTTCCACTAATACTTAATAGTGTATCATTTGGTCTTAATAATGCGAAGAAGCAAACGTTTAGAGCGTGAGATCCTGATATAAACTGATTTCTTACTAATGCATCTTCTGCTCCTAAAACATCTCTAAATACTTTTTCTATTACTTCTCTTCCATAATCTCCATAACCATAGCCTGTTGTTTGATTAAAACATGACTCTGATACATGATTCTTATGAAAAGCATTTAATACTTTTAAACTATTATAATTACAAAGTTCATCTATTTTTTCAAACTCACTTAAACATTCTTTTTCTGATTCATTTATAAGTTCTATTGTTTCATTACTTATTCCTAGTTCATTATACATTTTATCACTTCTTTCTAATTATTATATTTTCCACCATCTACTCTAATTATTGTATCATTTATATATGAAGATTTTGTACTTGATAAGAACATTACTACTTTACTTATTTCTTCTGGTTCGGCAAATCTTCCAAGTAATATTTTTTTATTTTCTTCTTGAATTTGTTCTATACTTAAATCTTTATTCATTGGTGTTTTTACCCAACCTGGACAAATACAGTTAACTGTAATAAATGGAGCTAATTCTCTTGCAAAGTTATGAGTTAGAGAAATTACTCCTGCTTTTGATGCGTCATAGTCACAACTTTCTGGATAATATGTGTCTATGGCATTTGTAGATGAGATATTTATTATTTTACCACATTTTTGATCTAACATCACACGTGATGTATATTTACTTACTAAATATGTACCAATTAAATTAACATCTAATACTCTTTTAAATTCTTTAATATTTTTATCCATTAATAAACTATCTCTACTTACACTAGCATTATTTACTAAAATATCGATTCCACCAAATACTTCGACTATTTTATTAATCATTTCTTCTACTTCTTCTTCTTTTGAAATATCGCATTTTATTACCAATACCCCTACATCATATTTTTCTTTTATTTCTTTTTCTAAAGCATGGGCTTCATCTTCATGATGGCAATAATTTATTACAACATTTACTCCTGCTTTTGCGAAGTCTTCTATACAGCTTTTTCCAATACCTCTATTACTTCCTGTAACTAACGCTACTTTTCTTTTCATATTATCAGCTCCAATTTTCTTCTAAGTTTTCTATATATATTTTTAATTCTTTTTCTTTTGCATTGACTAATGCTGAATAAACTTTACCATTTTCAACATAAATCACTGTTGGTTCTTCGATATAATCTCTAGAATAATCTAACTTATCCATTATTCTTATGTAGGTTGATTCTTCACTACTATTTACTATTTGACAATCTAATTTTTTATCATTAAAGACATTGGTTAATTCTTTTAAATTCTTTTTATCTTTATTAGTAACGATTATAAAGAATGTTTCTTTATTTTCTATTCTTTTTATTATTGGTGGGTCATTACTATCATTAAATTTATTTATAAAGATAAATACTGCTGGTATAAAAAATAATAGTACTACTGCTATTCCAAATATAAATCTTTTCTTTAATTCAGTTGCTTCTTCTGACATATTTTCACCCAATTTATTATTCTATTATATTAGTATTTTACCATATAATTTTCATAATAAAAAGAAAGAGTTTATTTTACTCTTTCTACTTTAATATACGCTTCTTCATCATTTAAATCATATTTATCTTTTAAGTCTATGTCTTTTATTAGTTCATCTCCTAGAACTTCTCCCATTACATAGTCTTTATATTTAGTTAACATTCTTTCTACTTTGTCTGTTCCATTATAATATACTTTTATATGATCTGTTATTACGAAGTCAGCATCTTTTCTTAATGATTGTACTTTTCTTACAAATTCACGAGCAAGCCCTTCTAATATTAAGTCATCTGTAAGTTCTGTGTCTAATACTACTATTGTTCTATTGTTACTAGTTGATGCATATCCTTCTTTTTGTTTAATAGAAATTAGTGTATTTTCACTATTTAATTCGAAGTCTTCTCCTGCTAGTTTTATTGTAAGACCATTTTCTGAAATTTTGCTTATTTCATTACTTGTTAGTTTAGATATAACTTCTTGCAATTCTTTAATTTTTGGCCCTAAAGTTTTACCTAATACTTTGAAGTTTGGTTTTACTACATATTCTAGGTATTGAGTCATATCTTCTTTGAATTCTACTTCTTTTACATTTAATTCTTCTTTTATTACTGGTAGTAAGTCACCTATAATTATTTCGTCACTCTTTGGTAACATTAATTTACTTATTGGTTGTCTTACTTTGATATTTACTTCTTCACGAGCAAATCTTCCTAGTGAACATACATCTCTAACAAGATCCATTCTCTCTTCTGCTGCTTCATTTACTAAATCCATATTTTCTACTGGGAAATCACTTAAATGAATTGATTCTTCATTTGTAAGTTTTGTATAGATTTCTTCTGTAAGATATGGTGTAAGTGGAGCACATAATTTACATAGAGTAACTAATGTTTCATATGTTGTTAGGTATACTGCTTTTTTACTTTCTGTAAGTTCTGAGTCCCAGAATCTTCTTCTGTTACTTCTAATATACCAGTTTGAGAAGTCATCATTTAAGAATGGTACTATTAATTTAGCTACTTTATTTAAGTCAAATTCTTCATAAGCATCTTTTACATTCTTAACTAATTTATTTAATTTAGAAATTAACCATTTATCAATTAATTCTCTATCTTCTACATCAATATAATATTCTCTTGGATCAATATTATCGGCATTTGCATACATCTCAAAGAATGAATATAAGTTTTTCATAGTTGATGTGTATTTTGAATATACTTCTTTTACTCCGTTAACACTAAATCTTAATGGAGTCCATACAGGTGAAACATATGCCATATAGAATCTTATTGTATCTGCTCCATATTCTGTCATTATTTGGATTGGGTCAATTATGTTTCCAACTGATTTTGACATTTTCTTTCCAAATTCATCTAACATCATGTCATTTACAACAACATTTTTAAAGCTTGATTCTCCAGAGATGATAGTTGAAATTACTAGCAATACATAGAACCAACCTCTTGTTTGGTCTACTCCTTCAGCTATGAAGTCTGCTGGGAATTGGTCTTTAAATTTATCTTGGTTTTCGAATGGATAATGCCATTGTGCATAAGGCATTGAACCACTATCGAACCATACATCTAATACATCTTTTACACGAGTCATTTTTTCATGACATTCAGGACATTCTAAGTGTAAGTCATCAACGTAAGGTCTATGTAATTCTACTTTTCTTACATCAATATCTTCTACCACTTTTTCTTGTAATTCATCAAGTGATCCTATTACTTCACGATGTCCACAAGAACATTCCCAGATTGGTAGAGGACATCCCCAATATCTATTTCTTGAGATTCCCCAATCAACCATATTTTCTAGCCAATTTGCGAAACGCTTTGTTCCAACAAATTCTGGGAACCAATTTACTTTTTTGTTTGCTTCAATAATTTTATCTTTATATGCTGTTGTTTGTACATACCAAGCTGGTTTTGCATAATAGATTAATGGTTGTTTACATCTCCAACAATGTGGATAGTCATGTGTTAACTTAATCTTTTTAAATAATTTATCTTCGCTCTTTAAGTATTTAATAATGTCAATTTCAAGTTCTTTGTCTGTTACTAGGCGACCTTTCCAAGGACCTTCTGTGTAGCAGCCATCTTTTCCTACTGGATTTACAAATGTTATTCCATTTTCACGACATACTCTGTTGTCATCTTCACCATAAGCTGGAGCAATATGTACAATTCCTGTACCATCTTCTGCAGTTACATAATTGTCTGCAAGTACTTGGAACGCTTTTCCTTCTACATTTACAAATGGAAGTAATTGTTCATATTCTATTCCTACTAAATCTGTTCCTTTATATGTTTCAAGTACTTCTGCTTCTTCTCCTACAACTTTGTCTTTTAAGCTTTCTGCTACTATGAATTTATAACCTTGAGAGTCAACTTTTACATAAGTTAAGTCTGGGTTTACACATAGTGCTAAGTTTGCCATTAATGTCCATGGAGTTGTAGTCCAAACTAAGAAATAAACATCTTCATCTTTTTTCTTAAATGGAACGATAACTGTATTTACTGAATCTTCTTGATAGCCTTGAGCAACTTCATTTGAACTTAATTCAGTACCACATCTTGGACAGTATGGTAAAACTTTATTTCCATGATAGATAAGTCCCTTTTTATCCATTTCTTTGATTATCCACCATTCTGATTCAATGTATTCATTATCGCAAGTTACATATGGATGATCACAATCAATAAATTGACCCATCATATCAGTTACTTTTTTTACTTCATCGATATTTGATGCTGTTTCTCTATTACATTCTTTACAGAAGTTTTCTACGCCAAATTCTTCAATGTCTGATTTAGACTTAAAACCAAGCTTTTTTTCTACATTAACTTCAATTGGTAAACCATGAGTATCAAGTCCTATTTTTCTAAGAACTCTATAACCATTCATTGTTTTATATTTACAAAAAGCATCTTTTATAGTTTTTGCGAATACGT
This sequence comes from bacterium, assembly GCA_963661295.1. GTDB lineage: Bacteria > Bacillota_I > Bacilli_A > RF39 > UBA660 > UBA3789. Next base: position 13,862 of record CAVLBI010000037.1, on the reverse strand, counting down.
GATGGATTCCTGGTTTTGCATTTGCATAAATTGGTCCATCATAGAAAACAAAGTTTTTTCTACCTTCTCTATTGTCTATACTTTTTTCAAATATATTTTCTTTTTTCCAATACTCTGTATATTTTTTTTCTACTTCACTAGTTTTTCCTTTTTCTAATTCTTTAAACTTCATAAATTACTCACTCCTTTAAGCTAAAATTACGTATGTATAATAAACTACAAATATTAGTAGAAATACTAAACCTTCTTTTTTTGATATTTTATTATCTTTTGCTGAGAATATAAATAAAAGGACTGCTGATGCTATCATTACTATTAAGTCTATGTAGCTAAATGCTATTTTTTCTATGCCTCCTAGTATGGCTACTGGAAGTCCTATTACTATGCCAATGTTGAATACGTTACTTCCTACAACATTTCCTATTGCTATATCATATTCTCCTTTTCTTGTTGCTGTAATACTTGTTACAAGTTCTGGTAAACTTGTTCCTAGGGCAATGATTGTTAGTGATATTAATCTTTCACATACTCCTATTGCTTTTGCTAGGTATGTTGCACTATCAACTACAGCATTACTTCCAAGTACTATGGCAACTATTCCACCTATTGTCCAAACAAATGACTTTGCAAGAGACATGGCAGGTTTTTCATCTTGGTCTACATCAATCTTTTTTCTACTCATACTAATTAAATAATATAAGAATACTGAGAAGAATAATAATAGAACTATTCCATCTCCTCTTGTAAATTGATTTACTGCATTACTATCAAATATATTGTCTGATAATAATACTGCAAATAATGTTGTAATTAGCATTGTTATTGGTAATTCTTTTTTTACTGTATTATTTTTTACATTTAATGAATGAAACATTGCTGATGCACCTAGAATTAGTAAAATATTTAAGATATTACTACCTATAACATTTCCTAGTACAATATCTCCACTTCCTGATAGAAGAGATTTTACACTTACTGCAAATTCTGGAGCACTTGTTCCAAAGGCAACTATTGTTAGACCTATTAGCATTTTTGATACTTTGAAGTTAGAGGCTACACTGCTTGCTCCATCTACAAAGAAGTCTGCTCCTTTAATTAATACAACAAACCCCACTATTAATAGAATTATATTTATTAACATATATCCTCCATTCTTTTTTTCTTATGAATAAAGTAAATAAAAAAACTACTCATCCAATAAGGACGAATAGTTTCGTGGTACCACCTTAATTTAGTTAATTATTATTAACTTTCTCTATAATTATAACGCATTACCGTATTTATCTTATCCATAAATCACAACTTGAAAGTGATCTAAATATTTCTTCATAATCTATTTTCACCAACCATAGACTCTCTTTGTAATCCAAAATATTCCGTCTTTCGCACTTGTTTTACAAGGTTTAATATATCATAGATTTTTATTCTTTACAAGATTTTTTGTTTATTATCCTGCATAATTATAAACCCATAGGTCTGTATCTCTTAGAGCTGTTTTTGATTGAGCAAATACAGAAAGGTTAATTCCATTACAAGTAATGTTTACAGCTGGAGCTTCTACTGCAGTTGATGCATCTTGACCATCTGTTGCGGTTCCAACTGTCCAAGTACATGTATAAGTTGTTCCATTTGATGATTCAAATGTTGCTGTTGAGTCATAATTTAAGGTTATTGTTTCTTTCATGTCATCTAATGTTCCAACGTATTTTCCATATTTCATTGTATATTCACCAAGTGTGAAACCTGCATTTTTCTTTCTTTCTTCAGCGGCTTCTTTTTCTTGTTCTTCTTTTTCTTTAGCAAGTTGTTCTTGTTCTTTTTGTTTATCTGTAAAATACTTTATTGCCTTATCTTCTACTGTTGATGTTGTTAAATTGTTACTTTTTAATAAATTCTTCTTAGTTATTTTATTGTTTTCTAATTCTTCTATATCTAAATCATCATCTAAGTCATAATCAATTGCATCATCTAAAATATTACTATTATCATATTTAGTTGTTATTACATAGTAATTTTCTTCAAAATCCTCTTTTGACATTATTTTCTTTGTATCACTAATTACTGTGTATTGATCATTATATTCTGTGTAATAATATGTATTTTTATCTTCTTTTGAATAGGCATATCCAATTGATGAAGATGATGTTACTTGATAAGAGTCTTCATATGTTACACTTGATGATACATTAAAGTTTAAAATATATTTTTTACTTGAATCTTCTGCATAAGCTACAAGGTCTTGTTTATTATCAGAATCAATATCAATGCTTATTACTTTTACGCTTCCGGCATCTATATCATTATTTGCAAGGGCTTTATCAAACTTTTCACCTAGAGTTTTATTATCTAACTCTTTTTCTATAGTCTTATAATATGCACTTTTTTTTGGTTCATCTTTTTTATTGTTTTTATTTAAAACAAGAAATACTGCTACTGCTATTAAGATAATTAATATGACAGATAATACTGAAATAATTATTATTTTCTTTTTATTACTTTTCTTCTTAGCTTTTTCTTTATCCTTTTTATCATCTGAATCTTCTTTTTCATTATCATTATTTTTTTCTTTATTATGACTTTTGTGACTTTTATTATGTTTTATTTTATTAGATTTGTTGTTTTGTTTTGACTTATTAGTGTCTTCGTTAGATTCTTCTTCGTCAGTTTCATCTTCGTTGTCATTATCTTCATCTTCTGTTTCTTCTTGTTCTTCTTCGCTTTCTTCATTATATTCTTCTTCTAGCTCTTCTTCTATTCTTGTTAGATCTTCTATCTTTTTTGTTGGTTCATAATCTTCATCTAGTTCTATATCATCTATTGCTTTTAATTCTTTTGTTTTTTCATCCATAATTTTTCCTCCTAAAATAAAAAGTAGACAGTTGTCTACTCTTCAAGTTCCAATATTTCTATTTCATCCACAACTGCTTGCTGCTGTTCCATTAATATTTTTAATTTTCTTTTAAAGATTTTCATATTTCTTTGTAAGGTGTAAGAATTATTTTCAATTTTCTCTGCTTTTATAAGTGCTTCATTTACAATTCTACTAGCGTTATGTTTTGCGTTATCTATTATCATATTACTTTCTTCTCGAGCCATTTTTTTGATATTATCACTTGTCTCTTCTGCTTTCATAATCGCTTTATTTAAAGTAGATTCTAATTCTTTATAATGTTCTATCTCTTTTTTTAGTTTTTCTATTTCATCTCTTTGAGATTTTACTCTTGTAATTATTCCTTCTGTTTCACTTATTACATCACTTACAAACTGATTTACTTCACTACGATTATATCCATTAGTTTCATAACTAAATTTTTCCATATAATCACCTCAGAAATACGTTTAAATTTTAAAAGAAGTCTTCTTCGTCATCATGGTTTTGTTCTTTTTTTCCTCTTGATGATTTATTAGATGATGCATTTTCTTCACTTATTTTTCCTTCTACATTTACATTGTTTGGAGTACAAAGGAAAATTCCTCCACCTAGTTTTTGAATATCGCCTTTTATAGCATAGATTGTTCCATATAGGAAGTCTACTATTCTTTTTGCTTGGTCTGGTGTTACTCTTTTTAAATTAACTACTACCGCACATCTATTTTTTAAGTAATCTGCTATTTGTTGAGACTCAGAGTATGCACGAGGCTCTAGTAACATCATTTTTGAACCAGCGATACCATTTTGTTCATGGAATTCTTCTTTTGATGTTGTGTAGTATTCGTCTTCTCCTGTTAGTGTATCATTATCATCTGTATCTCCACCGAATATTCCCTTTAATTTATCTTTCATCATAATAATCCTCCACCTTTTGTATCTTACTTATTTATATATACTTAGTTACTATATACAATTTTAACATACTATTTAGAAAAGAAAAAGAAGAAATTTGTAATTTCTTCTAAATTTTTATTGTTAATTTTACATTAATTAATTTGTCTTTTTATATTCATGTTTTGGAAGTGTTAGATAGTTTTTATTACATACATTTGTTACTACACCTATATAATTTTTATTATCTATTCTTACTTTAAATACATCATTCTTTTTTAACCCATATAGAGCTGAACCTAATGGAGTAATTCTTTCTATATATAATCCATCTAATTCTGTACTCAGAGCTCTATTTATAAATTCAATATTTTCTATTGTAGATAGGTTTCCTTCTTTATCTTTTAGAGCTATTGATATTTGTGAGCCTACTCCTATTGTATCATCAGTTGGTGTTTGTACAGTTTTATATCTTGTTAAAAGCCATTTTAGCCCATGAATTGATGCATCTATTTCAGAATCTTTTTTCATTTTATTTACTTTTATTAGATAACTTAATTCTTCAGTTAATAATTTTTCTTGTGATGGTGACATTATTAACCATTCTTTTTTATATGTTCCGCCTTCTAATGAATCATGGATTTCTTGTTTTGCACGTCTACAAGCTTTTTTTGCATTTTCTTTTCCTTTAAGCATTTTCATATATTCATCTTCTGATGATACTATTTCTGTTATTGTTGCAAGTTGTGTACCAAGAGGAACTCTATATGTTATATCGGTTCCTGCTGTTTTTCCATATAACTCTTTTCCTAAAGGTGAAGATGCTGTTACAAATCTTTCTTGTAATCCCATTCCTGTTACTGTATCAACTAAAACATATTTTTCTGGTTTTTCTTTATTAAGTGATAACCAGAATTTTGTACCTATTTTAATATGTGTAATTGATGGGCGTGCTACCACTTGAGATGTACTTAGAAGTTGCTCACTATCTTTTAATTCCCTAAATTCTCTTCTATAGTGATTATCTGTTACGCTATCAAATACTTTATAACCGCATGTATCATCTCTTGTGATATTCCCTCTATCTATTTGATATTCTTTATATTCTTGTTTAGTTTTTTCTGATGCACTTATTATATTTCTTATACCTAAAACTTGTTCTGGTATTAAATACATATTCATTCCTCCCCCCGGTTTCCTTACAATAACAAAAAAGTATGATAATGTCAATTTTTATCATACTTTTTATTTGTTATTTTATAAACATTGCATCTCCAAATGAGAAGAATCTGTATTTATCTTCTACTGCTACTTTATAAGCATTTAATATATTTTCACGTCCAGCAAGTGCACTTACTAACATTACTAATGTTGATTTTGGTAAATGGAAATTAGTAATTAATTTATCGATTCCTTTAAATTCATATCCTGGATAAATAAATATATTAGTCCAGCCATGGCATTCTTTAAATTCATTATAAAGGGAAGCAATAGTTTCTAGTGTTCTTGTACTTGTTGTTCCTACTGCAATTATATTGTGTCCTTCTTTTTTTGTTTTGTTTAAAAGATCAGCAACTTCTTTTGTCATAGAATAAAACTCACTATGCATTTCATGCTCTTCTATGTTATCTACACTTACTGGTCTAAATGTTCCTAGTCCTACATGAAGTGTTACATAGGCAATATTTATTCCTTTTTCTTCAATTTCTTTTAATAATTCTTTTGTGAAATGTAGACCGGCAGTTGGAGCTGCAGCACTTCCTACTTCTTTTGCATATACCGTTTGATAAAGGGACTGGTCTTCTAATTTTTCATGAATATATGGTGGAAGTGGCATTGTTCCTAAATGTTCTAGTATTTCCATAAGAATACCATCATAAATAAGTTCAAAATGTCTTATTCCTTCATCGAAGACACCACAACATTTTGCTTTTAATTCGCCATTTCCAAATGAAACTATTGTTCCTTCTTTTATTCTTCTTGCAGGTTTTGTAAGGCACTCCCATTTGTCACCTTCAATATTTTTTAAAAGTAATACTTCTATTACAGCACCAGTTTCTTCTTTTGTACCAATTAATCTTGCAGGTAAAACTTTAGTATCATTCAATACTAAAGTATCTCCTGGATTTAAATAATCAATAATATCATAAAACTTTTTATGTTCAATGTTTCCTGTTTCTTTATCTAAGACTAATAGTCTAGATTCATCTCTTTTTACTAATGGAGTTTGGGCAATTAACTCTTCTGGTAAATAATAATCAAAATCTTCTAATTTCATATACGTCACCTCAAAATACTAACTTATTTTATCACAAAATAAAAAGAAATAAAATAGCTATTTCTTTTCTATTCCAAGAACTTCATAAGCTTTGTCTGTTGCGACTCTACCACGAGATGTTCTTTTTAATAAACCATTTTGAAGTAAGAAAGGTTCATATACATCTTCTATTGTTGTGACTTCTTCTCCTATTGAACTACTAATTGCCTCTACTCCTACAGGTCCACCATTAAATTTATTTATGATTGCAGATAATAATTCTCTATCGGTATTATCAAGTCCCATATTATCAACTTTTAATCTATTTAGTGCTTTTTCTGTTACTTCTTTTGTTATTTTGCCGCTTCCATCAACCATAGCGAAGTCTCTTACTCTTTTAAATAATCTATTAGCAATTCTTGGTGTTCCTCTACTTCTTTTAGCTAATTCTTCTGCTGCGTCATCATCTATTTCTACATTTAGAACTCTTGATGTTCTTTTTACTATTTGAGTTAATTCTTCAACATTATAGTATTGTAGTTTATCAATTATACCAAATCTATCTCTTAATGGAGCAGATAAGTCTCCAGCTCTAGTTGTTGCGCCTACTAATGTAAATGGTGGTAAATCTATTTTTATATTTCTACTGTTTCCTTCACTACCAACAATTATATCTAGTGAGAAATCTTCCATGGCAGGATATAATATTTCTTCAATGTACTTTGGCATTCTGTGAATTTCATCAATAAATAATACATCTCCTGGTTCAAGTGATGAAAGAATTGCAGCTAAATCTCCACTTTTTTCAATACTAGGTCCACTTGCTGTTTTTATATTTGTTCCAAGTTCATGGGCGATAATAAAAGCAAGAGTTGTTTTTCCAAGTCCTGGAGGACCGTATAGTAAAACATGATCTAGTGCTTCATTTCTCATTTTAGCAGCTTTTACAAAGACTCTAATATTTTCTTTTACATCAGTTTGTCCAATATATTCATCTATTGTTTCAGGTCTAATAGTATTATCTAGTTCATTATCATTAAATAAATTATAATTTGTTATAACACTCTCATCCTTCATAAACTAACCTCTCAATAATAATTTTAATGCATCCTTTACTTGACCTTCTATTGGAAGTGATGTATCTACTTTAGCAAGTACTGGAACAATTTCTTTTTCTTTGTATCCAAGACCTAATAATACTTCTTTTAATTCATTTTCAGTTTCCACTTGATCGTCACTAATACCTACACCAATGAACTCTAATTTTCCTTTTAAGTCTAATACTATTTGTTTAGCAAGCTTTTCTCCAATTTTTGGGAATTTCTTTAGATATAAAATATTTTCTCTTTCAATTGCATCCATTATTCCATCAAGTGAACCTACTGCAAACATTGGAAGTGTCATCTTAGGACCTAGTCCTTTAACACTAATAAGCTTTAAGAATAATTCTTTTTCTTCTATTGTTTTAAACCCAAATAATAATTGTTCATCTTCTTTTACTTGTTGATAAACATATACTCTTTGTTCTTTACCAATTTCAAAAGAATATGGATTAGCTACATAAACTAAGTAACCTACTCCACTAGCCTCAATTACAATTGCGTTATTTTTAATATATGTAACAGTTCCTTTTATATAATCGAACATTTAAATCATCTCCATAATTATTATTACATAAATAATAAAATTAATCAAAGAAAATCGAACAAAAATTTGTATATAAAAACAAAGAGCTTTATTTACTCTTTGTTTCATCTTTCATATTATCTAATAATTCTTCTGATGATGTTTCATCTTCTACTTGTTCTAGTAGATCATCAGTTTTTTCAAATTTTCTATTTTTATTTTTCATTTCTTCTTCATGTAGTAAAACATTATATGCTACTTTTCCAACTAATGTTTTTGGTAGTTCATCTCTTATTTCATATTCATATGGCCATGAATATTTTGATAAGTTCTTTTCACAGTGTTCTCTTATTGATTCTATTATGGCATCATGATCTACTGTTTTATCTTTTAATACGATGAAGGCTTTTGCTACTTCTACTTTATATGGATGTGGAATTCCTATTACACAACTCATCATTACTGCTGGGTGTGCATCAATTATATTTTCTATATATTGTGGATATAGACAGTAACCACTACTAACAATTAGTCTTTTTAATCTGTTTTTATAATAAACAAAGCCATCTTTATCCATTATACCTAAGTCTCCTGTATGTAACCATACAAGTCCATCTTTATGTTTTCTTAACGTTTGTTTTGTTTCTTTTTTATCTCTTAAGTATCCTTGCATTACAGTTGGACCACTTATTACTATTTCTCCTTCTTCTCCATATGGAAGTTCAGTTTCTGTTCCATTTTGAACTATTTTATAATATGTATCTGGGTAAGGAATTCCTATACTTCCTTCACGATAATATTCCATTGGAGTTAGACAACTTCCTGTTACACATTCTGTTAGTCCATAACCTTCTCTTACTTGGATGTTTGCATTATGTTCATGTAGGAATTTATCAATTTTTTTCTTTAATTCTACTGATAGTGAATCTCCTCCTGAGATTACACATTTTAAGAATGATAAGTCATATCCATCTAGGTTTTTATTTTTTAATAGAGCTTCATATAAAGTTGGTACTCCAGCTATTATATTTGGTTTATATTTCTTTAGTAATTTATCAAATGTTTTAGCACTAAATTGAGGAAGAAGAATACTTGTACCACCAAAGTATTGAACTGTATGGATACATATTCCTAAACCAAAGCCATGGAATACTGGCATAATTGCTAGAACTTTATCTTTTTCTCTTAAACATGCACATGCTTCAAATGATTGCATTGCTAGGGCATTTAAGTTCATGTTTGTTAACATTACACCTTTTGGAGTTCCTGTTGTTCCTCCACTATATAGAATCGTTGCAACTTCTTTACTCTTGAAATCATCATCAATTTCTTTTGTATAAGTATATCCTTGTTTAATAAATTCTTTCCATGTAATTCTTTTATCAGACTTTTCCATTTTTACTTTTCTTCCTTTTGTTGCCTGATAAATCGCTTCCATATACATTGGCATAGAATCCCCTACTGATACTGTAATTACTTTCTTTACTTTAGTATCTGCCATTATTGCATTAATTTTATTGAAAGCAAAATCTATTGTTACTACATAATTACTTTTAGATACTGTTAGGAAATGCTTAATTTCATTTTCTCCAGATAATGGATGGATCATATTAGAGATTGCTCCAATTTTATTTATTGCATAGAAAGCAATGATTGCTTCTGGAGTATTTGGCATACATATTGCTACTATATCTTTATGTTTTACACCTAATGCTTTAAAAGCACGAGCTGCTTCATCTATTTGTTTTAAAAACTCATAATATGTTTTTTTAGTTCCATAATAATTATAACTAATGTTGTTTAAATGCTTAGATGATGTGTACTCAATAAGCTTATATGCAGAAAAATCTGGATAGCTTAAATGTTCACTTACTCCATCATAATATTTGTACCATGGAGTTTTTACATTTTTATTCATTTTAATCACCACATAGTTAATTATAAAAAAATAAAAGAATTAAGTCAAATCCTTAATTCTCATTATTTATTAGTCTTCTTTTAAATTGTAATAAACATCTTGTACGTCGTCTAAGTCTTCTAAGTTTTCTACAAGTTTCATTACTTTTTCTGTTCCTTCTTCATCAAGTTCTACTTCCATGTTTGGAACATATGTTAATTCACATTGTAGGAATTCTTTAACATCAGCTTGTTCTAAGGCATCTCTTACAGCTGTAAATGATGATTGGTCTGTTGTGATTACATAACTGTCTTCTACTTTTTCAAAGTCTTCTGCTCCGGCATCAAGTGCAGTCATCATCATTGTATCTTCATCATATTCACCTGGTATTACAATTGATCCACGACGTTCAAACATATAACTTACTGAACCATCTGTTCCTAAATTTCCTCCAGCTTTTGTGAATGTACTTCTAACTTGAGATGCTGTTCTATTACGATTGTCTGTTAAACAGTCAACCATAAAGGCAACTCCACCATGACCATAACCTTCATAACGAATGCTTTCATAGTTTGCACCATCTGCAGTACCTGCTGCTTTTTCTATTGCTTTTTGAATATTATCCTTAGGCATATTTTGAGCTTTAGCCTTATCAACTGCCATACGTAATGCAGCATTTTGACTCGGATCAGGACTTCCTCCTTTAGCTGCAACCATTATTTCTTTTGTTAACTTTTGAAATACTTTTCCACGTTGAGCATCTATTAAACCTTTTTTTCTGTGAATTGTAGCCCATTTTGAATGTCCACTCATACTTATACCTCCTCATTTCTTTACTTATAATATCATATTTTTTTAGAGTTTTAAAGCATTTATGCTATAATTTATTTAGTGGTGAATATAATGTATTTAAAATTAAAGAAGAAAAAAATAGAAATAATTGAGTATACTAAAATGATTGATAGATTTAAATCATTTAAATTTTATTTAGAAAATATTGATTTTGGGATTAAGATTCCTAGAAAGAAGTATGCTAGTACTTATTTCTTTTGTCAAAGAGTAGATATTTGCTTTACTGATAAAGAAGATAAGATTTTATATTTATATAAGAACGTTAAGACAGAAAAAAGATTTTTTAAGTTTAAGGCATATAATGTTTATTATCTACCAGTAAATACTTGTTCAGAATTAAGAGTTGGTGATAAATTGAATATAAAAGACATGATTAGTAATTAAATCACGTCTTTATAAATTAAGGTTTTTTCTATAACCATTTTTACACTTTGTTCACTAAATGGTTTACTTAACATATCAATTATTGGGTATGTAAATGCTTTATCAATTGTTGCTTTTGATGAATCTCCTGAAATTATTGATACTGGTATTTTACTGAATAGATTATTTTCTTGCATAAAGTTTAATACTGCGAATCCATCTACTTTTGGCATGTTTAAATCAAGAAGAATTGTTTCTATAAAATCATTATTTTGATTAGCTTTAATAATTCTAATTGCTTCTTCTCCATCTTTGGCAGTTCCAACATTATATTTTTCACTAAAAATTCTTTTTACAAAGTTTCTAACAATATTTGAGTCATCTACTACAAGTATTGTTTTTTTATCATATATGTCTTCTGGATTAGTTTGATTATTTTCTGTAATCTCTTCTGGCTCTTTTTCAGGCGCTTCTTTATCGTCCATATATTCTTGAATTAAAATAATCGCATTATTTGTTTCTTTTATTAAGTCATTTATATGTTCTGTTACGAAGTACATATCTCCTGCTTTGCTATGAAGTTCATGCTCTTTTGCCATTTCTGATAGTTTTGTAAAGCCAAAGTATGCAGCATCACTCTTCATTGAATGAGCATAAATCGCATAATTTGCCATATCTTGATTTTGCATAAAATTAATTAACTTATTTATTTTATTATGGATTCCAACTAAGAATTCTCCTATTGTCTCATTGTAGGTTTCATAGTCACCAAATAAGTCTAAACTTTGCTTAATATCTACTCCATTATCTTCTAGAAACTTTATATTTTTCATAAACACACCTCTATTCTAACTATGATTATAACAAAATAATTATAAAAATTCCATAATATTATTTTATTATTCCCCAAGTGCTTTTTAGTGGTACAAATTTTTTTCATAAAAAAATAATTACGTTGTTATTTGTAATTATTTTTTTCTTTTATTATAAATTACTGGATAAGAATCATCATATTTTTCAAGGCTTTTTTCTATTATAAGTTTACCCATATTTTTTCCTTCTACACCTCTCATGGCTCTTGTTATCACACTACATAGCCATTCATCATCACTTTCATAAAAGTCAAACCACTCTCCATGTGGACCTCCCTCACATAAGGCTATGATAAAGTCTATATCATTTTGGATTGCTGCTTCTATTATTCTCTCTGCTGCTGCGCATGGTTGGAGTCCAACAAGTAAATCTGTGTGATCTGGAACAATCATATTTTCAACAAATTTAGTTCTTACTAATGATAGTTTAGGAGTACTCTTTTCATACTTTGATAATAGTGGATCATAAACTTTAACTTTACCATTTACTTGTTTTTCTGATAAGCGTTTAGCAAGTCGTGGAATATGTCCTCCACCTACTTCAACAATATTTTTTCCTTCTATACCAAATTCATTTTCTATAATATCAATAAAACCAATATATATATTTTTATCATCGGGAATAAGGCCCAATTCATCATATATTTCTCTAACACGCTCTGTTCCAAATAGCCCGCTTCCATAATCATTAACCATTTTTAATATTTGGCTTTGTTCATATGCTGTGAAAATATCTGGATACTTCTTAAAAAAATTGTTTATTGCTATTTCATATAATTGGTTTTTCATTTTTTTCTCCTGTAGTTGTATATTATAGTAAATTATATTGTTTTAGTACAGTAAATATTATTATTATTTTGTTTTTTCTAGGGCTAATTCTCCACCGATTGAATATTTTCTTATGCCAATGTTATCCTTGACTATGGTATTACCTAACTTTAGTAATTCATAATTTTCAAGTTCAATAATTTGCTCTGTAAATAAGGCATCATAATCTTTTCTAGTAATTTTTGCTATATATGGAACTTTACAATATCTATCTGTTTTCATATCAGTACAATATGTACTCATAGAAAAGTCAACTAAATATAATTCACCATCCAAGTTAACTATATTATACATATGCCCTTCTATTCCATCTTCATCCGCTTCCATTCCGTAAACTACTGATGCATTATAACCAAATGCTCCTAATATATTTAAACCCATTGATGAATATTCTGAACATTCGGCATTATTTCTTCCATAGAAATCTTTATTCGAGTGTTTCCTTGTACTTAGACTTTTTTCATTTGAATCAACTAAATATGTATGCATACTAACTCTATCGTCATGTTCTTTTGTTGTTATGGATTCAAAATAACTATTTAAAAAGTTGAAAACATGATAGATAAAAGCTTTATCAGTTAGCTCATAAATTTCATCTTCTGTTAGGGTATTTTTTAAGTACCTTGCGAAATCTTTAAGATATTCATTATCATCAATATAATAGTGAAGACCTGGTTCTTGCATTGTGCCATCTTCTTTTGTTCTTCCATAGTAGATTTTTATATAATCTGGCATAAAGAAATGCCATTGTAGAGGTTCCGGTTCTATTTCAAGTTCAAATGTTTCTCCATTAAATGTTGATGGTATATCATTAATAGTCTCATCATGATTACAACCAAAAACCTTATAGTAACCATTTACCTCTTCTGCAATCACAGACATTTTATCTACTAGTTCTTCAATATATGTATCAATGTCTACATCATTAACGACAATATCTCTTAATATTTCAAGTCGTTCATACTCTTCAAAATATGAAAATACCGCCCTATCTTGTTCATATAAACTATCTCCATAGTCATCATAATCATCATAATTTTCCATGCAACCAAACCCTTACTTTTAAATATTTACTTTTACCATTACTGGATAATGATCACTTATACTTAAATCTTTTATTATTTCTTGGTATTCTACTTTAAATTCATTAGATAAAAATATGTGATCTATTTCTCTATGATATCTTGAATTCTTCCAAGTTTTATCATTAAAATTTACTCTTTTTATTCCTTTTTCTTCTAATAAGCTACAGAACTTATTAAATATTTCTTTATTATTTTTTAAATTAAAATCTCCCATTAAAATTATCAAATTATTATCTTCTTTTATTAATTTATAAATATATTTTAATTCTTTTAGTTTTACATTTTCAAACTTATAATCTAGATGAGTATTATATATACT
>CAVLBI010000036.1:15810-22924 GCA_963661295.1 bacterium | reverse complement strand
ATCATACTTAATTCCGTTATTTATTAATAAGCGGACTTCCAAAAGAAAATTAACGTAACACTCTTTTTTTTATCGATTTTTCTTGGGAATTTTAGAAAAATATTATATAATATGTTTAGTTAGTTTTTTAAGGAGGAAGAAATATGTACACAGTAAGTGATGTAAAAGAATTAAGAGAAAAAACTGGTGCTGGAATGATGGATTGTAAAAAAGCACTAGAAGCATGTGAAGGTAGCATGGATAAAGCAGTTGACTGGTTAAGAGAAAAAGGAATTGCTAAAGCTGCTAAGAAAGAAAGCAGAATTGCTGCTGAAGGATTATGTAAGATTAAAGTTGATGGAAACACAGCTGTTATGGTTGAAGTTAACTCTGAAACTGATTTCGTTGCAAAGAATGAAGAATTTACTAATTTTGTAGATTACTTATTAGATGAAATCTTAAAAAATGATGTTAAAACTAATGAAGACGTTTTAGCTATTAAAGATGGAGAAGAAACAGTAAGTGATAAGTTAGTTGCTTTAACTGCTAAAATTGGAGAAAAATTAAGTTTTAGACGTTTTGAAAAGGTTACTAAAGCTGATAATGAAACTTTTGGTACTTATATTCATTTAGGTGGAAAGATTGGTACTATCGTTGTTGTAAAGGGAGCTAATGAAGAAGTTGCAAAAGATGTTGCAATGCAAGCTGCTGCAATGAGTCCAGTTGCTTTAAGAAGAGATGGAGTTCCAGCTGAAATGGTAGAACATGAAAAAGGTGTTATTACTGAACAAGTTAAGAATGAAGCTGCTGGTAAACCAGAAGATATCGTTGCTAGAATGGTAAATGGAAGATTAGAAAAATTCTATAAAGAAATCGTTTTAGAAGAACAAGCATTCATTAAAGAAAACAAATTATCAGTTTCTAAATATGTAAGTGATAATGGTGGAGAAATTAAGTCTATGGTTAGATTTGCTGTTGGTGAAGGAATTGAAAAGAGACAAGAAAACTTTGCTGAAGAAGTAATGAGCCAAATTAATGATGCTGCTAAGTAATAAAATATGTAAAGCCAATAATTAGTTGGCTTTTTTTGTTGTGTTTTTAAAAATATTTAATAAAATTAATATAGAGGATGATATATGAAAGTAATTTTAAAAAAAGAAGTAGAAGAAAGTGATACTGATGATCATGTAATATTTATAGATAGGTTAAATATTCCTAAGGAGAGTGAGTGTAAAGATAAAGAAAATGTAGATAATAATACTTGATATTTTTTTTAATTCTGTTATAATATGCGGGTAATAAGGGGATGTTAGTATGGCTAAGAAAAGTTCTACTAATGCAGTAGATAAGATTAATGAACAAATTAAAGATTTAGAAAAGAGTAAAAAGAAAAAATATAGAGATGATGATGTTATACCAGTTTTTGATAGAGAGAAGCTTAATGAGGAAATAAAGAAAAAGTCATCTAATTCTATTGGAAAAAAGACTTATAAAAATGGCAGTAAATCTAATAAGAAAATTCGTGATTCTGTTATTGTAAATGATAAGAAATATAAGAATGATGATAAAGATAACGATAAGACAATAATTAGAGACAAAATTGTTACTGTTGATTCTAAAAAGAAAAATATTGATAAGTTGAAAAGTGAAAATAAGAATAGTAGTAAGATAAAAAAAGAAGAAGGTTTAACTGAAGAGGAAACTATTAAATTAAAGAATCTAGAAGAAGAAATGAGAGATTTATATTCTAGTGATGAGTTTTCTAAAACTAAAAAGATTAATACTATTTCTTCTAACAAGAAAGATTTAAAGAATATTGAGTCTAGAATTGATGAAAAATTAGATGATGTTAGTCTTGGTTTATTAAATAAGACTTTATATATTTTACTTATTATATTTTGTATTTTATTTTTATTGTTTATTTTATTTATTGTTTTTATAAGTACTTTTTAGTGCTTTTTTCTTTATTTTATTTGGTTAATATAATATAATATTTGTAAGGAGAGATGAATTAATGGATAGTGAAACTATAATATTAGATATAACTGAAAAGATGGATAAGACTATTGAAAACTTAGAAAAAAGATTTACTACAGTTAGAGCTGGTAGAGCAAATCCTTCAAGTTTAGATGGTGTTAGTGCTGAGTATTATGGGGTTGTAACACCTCTTAAACAATTAGCAACTATTTCTGTACCTGAGGCTAGACAATTATTAATTAAGCCTTTTGATAAACATTCTTTAGGAGCTATTGAAAAAGCAATTTTAGCATCAAACTTAGGATATAATCCAAGTAATGATGGAGAAACTATTAGAATAATTATTCCAGAACTTACTGAAGAGCGAAGAAAAGAACTTGTAAAACAAGTAAAAGCTATTTCAGAAGAAGCTAAGGTTTCAATTAGAAATATTAGACGTGATGGAATGGAAGATGTTAAGAAAGCAGAAATGCCTGAAGATGAAGAGAAGGGTATGGAAAAAGAAATCCAAGATTTAGTTAATGAATATAATAAAAAAGTAGAAGCAATTTTAAAGGAGAAAGAAGGAGAGTTACTTACTGTATAAGTAATTCTTTTTTAGAGTATTATGTTATTAGATGGAAAATTAGTTAGAAATAAGTTGTTAGAAAACTTAGAAAAAGAATTTAAAAATATTAAAACAACACTTGTAGTTATTCAAGTGGGAGATGACTTTGCAAGTAATAAGTACATTAAACAGAAAGAAAAGATGGCTAATCAATTAGGTGTTAATTTTAAATTAGAAAAGTTTGATAAGGCTACAACAGAAGAAGTTAATTCTGTAATTTCAAAATATAATGAAGATAAGTCAGTTTCTGGAATAATTGTACAATTACCACTTCCGGATAATATTGATTATGAAAGTATAAGAAATAATATATCTCCAGTTAAAGATATAGATGGAGTTAATGATATTAATAGAATTAAGTTAGTTGATGGTAGGAGTGATGCTTTAATTCCATGTACTGCTTTAGGTATTATGAAGATATTTGATTTTTATAATATTTCTTTAGATGGACGTGATGTTGTTATTATTGGTAGAAGTATACATATTGGTAAAGCATTATATAATTTACTTATTAATAGAGATGCGACTGTTACTATGTGTCACTCTAAGACTAGAAATTTAAAGAAGTATACAAAACATGCAGATATTATTATTACTAGTGTAGGTAAAGCTAATTTTATTACTCAAGATATGGTTAGAAATAATGTATGTTTAGTTGATGTTGGATTTAATTATTATAATGATCAGATATGTGGAGATGTATCTAAAGATTTAGTAAAATATAAATATTTAACACCAGTTCCTGGTGGGGTTGGTCAAATGACAGTTTATTCTATTTTTGAAAACCTATATAAGGCTTATAATTTGCAGAATAAATAAATGTTTACAAAAAAAATAGTATTGTGTTATAATACGTTTATCGACTTTGATTAAGAAGTAGTAATATAATGATTATTTTTAGAGAGTCTGTGGTTGGTGGAAACAGATAATATAGTTATATGAATTCGTCTTAGGAGTTCTTATTAATAGTAAGCGTAATTCTTGCGTTAAGAGATTTGAGTGTGTAGTAAATAACTATGAATTAAGGTGGTACCGCGAATAGTCGTCCTTAAATTTATAGTTATTTTTTTTATTAGAAAAAGGAGATGTTTTAAATGAAAATAGAAGAAGTTAAAGAGTTACTTTTAAATGATATGAAAAGTGTAACAGACTTAAATAGTTTAAATGATTTAAAAGTAAAATATCTTGGTAAAAAGGGTTTAATTACTGAACTTAATCAAGAGATTAAAAATATTCCAAATGAGGAGAAGAAAGAGTTTGGACAAAGAGTAAATGAAGTTAGAAGTAGTTTTACTGAGTTTTATGAAGAGAAAAAGAATGAGTTTGAAACAGCTATTTTAAATGAAAAATTAAAGAGTGAAGCAATTGATATTAGTTTACCTAGTTATAATATTGTAACAGGTGCCCCTAATATTCTTGAAAAACTTATTGAAGATGTTGAAGAAGTATTTATGTCTATGGGATATGATGTTGTAGATGGACCTGAGATAGAAGAAGATAAATATAACTTTGAGATGTTAAATATTCCTAAGGGACATCCTGCAAGAGATGCTCAAGATACATTCTATTTAAAAGGAGAAGAGATTCTTCTTCGTAGTCAAACTTCTCCTGTTCAAGTTAGAACAATGTTAAAAGGAAAAGGTGAAGTTCCTATTAGAATGATTTGTCCTGGTAAGACTTATAGAAGAGATGATGATGATGCAACTCATTCACATCAATTTATGCAAATAGAGGGATTACTTGTTGATAAAAATATTAGTTTAAGTGATTTAAAAGGTACTTTAGATATTATTTGTAAGAAGTTATTTGGTAATGATGTTGAGACTCGTTTCCATCCTAGTTATTATCAATTTACTGAACCTTCAGTAGAAGTTGATATTAGTTGTTTCAATTGTAAGGGACACGGATGTAATATTTGTAAAAATAATGGTTGGATTACTGTTTGTGGAGCAGGTGTTGTTCATCCTAATGTTCTTAGAATGAGTGGATATGATCCTAAAGTATGGAGTGGATTTGCTTTTGGTTTTGGAGCTGAAAGACTTGCTATGCTTAAATATAATATAAATGATTGTAGAGTTTTCTATAATACAGATTTAAGAGAGAGTAGAGTATTTGATAGAAAGGAGAGTGAATAGGATGATTAGTTTAGAATGGGTAAAAGATTATATTGATATTAGTGATCAAGATTTAGAAGAGTTAGCTGTTAAAATTACACAATCTGGTATTAATGTTGAGAAAGTTATTACTAATCATATTGATAATCTTGTTGTTGGAGAAGTAGTTGATTGTGTTAATCATCCTGATAGTGATCATTTACATGTATGTCAGGTTGCTGTTTCAGAAAGTGACGTATTACAAATTGTTTGTGGAGCACCTAATGTTCGTAAAGGTTTAAAGGTTGTAGTTGCTCTTGTTGGTGCAGTACTTCCTGGGGATTTTGTAATAAAGAAGAGTAAGATTCGTGGAGTAGAATCTAATGGTATGCTTTGTGCTTTATATGAATTAGGACTTGAAGAGAAGACAGATGAAGCATATGCTCGTGGAATTGAAGAACTTGATAGTAGTGCAAAAGCAGGAGATGATCCTATTAAGGTTTTAGGTCTTGATGACACTTTATATGAACTTGATATTCATAAACATAGAAATAATGACTGCTACTACCATATTGGATTTGCTTATGAAATTGGGGCTATTTTAAATAGACCTGTAAAACTTCCAGAACTTTCTTTTAAGGAAGATAAGGATAGCGTAGAAAATCATTTTAGTTTAGATGTAGAAACAGATAAATGTCCTTTCTATTTAGCTAAGATGGTTAAGAATGTTAAGATTGGTGAGAGTCCAGAATTTATTAAGAAAAGACTTGCTGCAGCTGGAATGCGATCAATTAATAATGTAGTAGATATTTCTAATTATGTTATGCTTGAGTTTGGTCAACCTCTTCATTTCTTTGATAAGAATAGTTTAGGTGATCGAATTTTAGTAAGAGATGCGAAAGATAATGAAGAAGTGGTTACATTAGATGGAAAATTAAGGGTTCTTACTCATAATGATATAGTTATTACAGATGGATCTAAACCTGTTTGTATTGCTGGGGTTATGGGTGGAGAAAATACTGAAGTTGAAGATGATACAACTGATATTTTAATTGAGGCTGCTATTTTTGATTCAGTATCTATTCGTTATACTGCTGCTAACTTAGATCTTAGAAGTGAAGCATCTATTAGATATGGAAAAGGTTTAAGTTATGAGTATACTGAGATGGCTTTAAAACGTGCATGCCATTTACTTGAGAAGTATGCAGGTGCTACAATTCTTTCTGGTTGTGTTAGACATGATGTTATTGATAAGACTCCAAATGTTGTAGAGTTTGTTCCAGATGATGTTAATAGGCTTCTTGGTATGAATATTAGTGTAGATGATATGAAAGTTGAGCTTGGTCGTTTAGGTTTTGATTATGAGTTAGATGGTGACAAGTTCGTTGTTACTATTCCAAGTAGAAGACTTGATATTGATCCTAATGTAAATGATATTGCGGAAGAAATAGTTAGACTTTATGGTTATCAAAATTTAGTATCTACTGTTCCAACTGTTTCTGTAAGACGTGGTGAATATGTTGGAGATGTTAAATATAGAAAATTGGTTTCTAAACGACTTAGAGCACTTGGACTTAGTGAGACTAAGACTTATACTTTAGTTTCTCCTGATATGGCTAAGTTATTTAAATATCGCGATCTAAGTAATGCGACTCTTCCAAATCCTATGAGTTTAGATAAGAGTGTTGTAAGAACTACATTAATTCCTTCACTTTTAAATGTTTATCAATATAATAAAAAACGTAAAGTTAAAGATATAAGTTTATATGAGATTGCGAAGACATATGATAGTGAATATAATGAGACTAGTTTAATTTGTGGACTTTGCTCAGGAAATTATTTAAATAATGGTTGGACTAAACCTGTTAAGTATGATTTCTATATTGTAAAGGGAATTGTTGAGAATGTTTTAGATTATATGGGATTTAAAAATAGATATAGTTTTGAAGTTTCTGATTGTTCTGATTTACATCCTGGAATTAGTGCTAATATTTTACTTGATAGAAAAGTAATTGGTGTTATTGGTAGAGTTCATCCAAGTGTTTTAAAAGATGAAGTTTATGTATTTGAAATGTCACTTAATGCTTTGATGAGTGAAGTTAAACCAATTAAATACAAGGAAGCTCCTAAGTATCCTGGTATTTCAAAAGATATGGCATTCATTGTTTCAAAAGATGTAACTGCCGGAGAAGTAATGGATACTATTAAAAAGGCAGGTAGTAGAATGCTTGATAGTGTTAGTGTATTTGATGTTTATACTGGTGAAAATGTAGATGATGATAAGAAGTCAATTGCGTTTACTCTTAACTTCATAAATCTTGAGAGAACTCTTACTGAAGAAGAAGTAATGGAAGTGTTTAATAAGATTATTTCTAAGGTTGTTGAAAAGCATAATGCAGTTTTAAGAGATAAGTAAAATTGGACAGCTTGGTGCTGTCTTTTTTTTTTTTTTAATTAT
>CAVLBI010000036.1:0-15665 GCA_963661295.1 bacterium | reverse complement strand
GTTGATGTTTTTTTTTTTTTTTTTAATTACAATTTTTCTTTTTTTTGTTAATATTATAATAGAGGTGAAGAAGTGTGAGTAAGGAAATTAAGAAAAGAGTAAAAGACAGTGAAATAGAGAAGGCTAAGTCTTCAAATAAGAAGTTTTTTATAACTACTTTGATATTAGTTATAATTATTTTGGGTTTGGTTTTATTTTTACTTTATGATTATAAGGTTATATTTCCACCTAAGAATGATAAGGTAATTACTAGTACTAGTAAGACTACTAGACATGAAGATAGTTTTGTTTCTTTATCTGTTGATAATTCTAGTATAAAAGAATTATATAATAATATTCATGATAATATTACTGTAGGTGGGGATAATTATATTTATAATAATAAGAAGGCAAGTGTTGATGATATGTCTTCTGAGTATAAGTTTAAGTTAGCTTATAATTTATATAAGAATGATATTATAAAAGAAGAGCGAGATAGTAATGGTATTGATACATCTGTTAGTGAAGATAGTGTTAAATCTGCTTATGAAAGATTATTTGGTGACGGTAGTTATAAAAGAGTAGAATCTATTAAAAATGGATGCGATGAATTAGTATTTGATGGTGTTAGTAAGAAATATATTGGTATGAGTACTGATTGTAGTGTTTCTGATAATACGATTGATATATATGATAAAATATTAGAAGTTAAGAGAAATTCTAAAGAGTTATTAATTACTAGTGGAGTTGTATTTAGTTATGGAAATAATATTTGTAAGGATGTTGAATGTAATAAGATATTAACTGAAAATGATGGTGATTATACTAGAGTTAAACATTTTAATGATTATATAGAATCAAATAAAGAAAATATTGTTCAATATACTTTTAAATATTCTTTAGGTGATGATGGATTCTATTATTATAATGGATTTGAAAGAACTAATGATTAGTTTATATAAATAAAAGGTAGATAATTGTGATATCTACCTTTTATTTATTGTTTAATACTTTTATTAAAGATTTAGCTCTTGTTTCTATATCGGTTTTATATTGTGATATATGAGATTTTCCTTGTGCAATATCAGTATCAATCTTTTTTCCATCTTGAAAAATTACATTTCCTTTTGGATATAGTTCTATATATGAGTCAATATATTCTCTATCAAGTGAATCTGCAATTGCCATCATTCCAGTATCTATGACCTTATGTAAATTGATGTTTTTTTCTTGTAAATTAGAACTATTTTGATAGTTATAATATGCTTCACTATAATTAATTGGTTCTAGTATATTTATTGTAACTTTATCATGTGTATTTAAATAATAACTATCTAAATCGTTATCTGCTGAATCAATATCAATTGCGATTGGGACAATATTTGGATGTTGTCCTTTTTCTTTTGCGGAAAATAGAATTCTAGAAGCTCCTGTTCTTCCTTTATAAACATGTTCTTTATCGTTGATATAGGCTCCTTCTGGAAAAATATTTAGATTATGTCCTTCATGTAATAGACTTGTCGCACTATCAAGGCAAAGGTCAACATAGCTTTTTCCACCATGAGCTTCAATTGGCATACTATATAAATATTTGTTGACTATGTTTTGTCTTTCTTTATCTTTCTTATAAATTAATCTAGAACTTATTAAACTAATTATTTGAGCTTCTATTGATAAACTCATTGGTAAGTAAAATATATCCTTTAGGCAATTGTGGTTTGTTATTATAATAGTTGGGGCTTCATGTAGTACTTTAGGATCACCGTTTACTACTAATTCAATATTATCTCTTAATTTTCTTAATTCTTCTATTTTGTTACTCATTTTTCGTTAATTCCTTTTCTACTATATTTGCAAGTTTTTGGTGTCCTTCAAAGTTAAGATGAATTCCATCATCAAAAAGCTCCATGTCATTAGCTGTGATTATATCCATATTGTTTTTAGAAAAATAATCTATAATTTCTTGTCTTTTTTGTTCACTTTCTTTATCAAAAATAACACTTGCATTTACTTTATAATCAAAGTTTATTGGTAATATGTATATAATTCTAGGCATTTTTTCTTCAATAAAATATTTTTTTCTATCTTCTAAATCTTGATAGCTTTGTTCTATTTGTTCTTTATACCAAAGTAAATCATCAATAATTTGTTTACTTGACTTATTATATTTCATTTGTAAATCATTTGTTCCTAGTGCAATAATAATTGTGTTTACTGGTGCATTAGTTCTAAATGTTGAGATAAATGTGTCTTTACCATTCTTATAAGTTTTTATATTTTCATCATTTCCTGCAATTCTTCCTGGTAATCCTTCTTGAAAAAATATATAATCTTTTTTTAATTTTTTTTGTAATATTTTTACCCATTGTTTATCATCTGGTATTCTCTCTCCAGTTATGAAGTTATCTCCCCATACGTTAGAATCTCCGTATACTAATACTTTATTCATATTTTCTTCCTCCTACTTTTTTAATACTTATAAATGTGTCATGTATTTGTTATATCATTCTATATTGTGTGTTGTCTATATTTTTTTTGATATTATTACAAACTATTATTCATATATATTTTTGTTATGTATCTAGTTATAGTTGGTGTAGGATAAATTGACAGATTTATGTTTTGGTGTTAAAATAACAAGCAATTAAAGTGGATGGTAGTGGGTGATAAAGCATGGCAGAAATAAGTAATAATAGTTGTATGAATAGTTATTCTTCAATTTCTGATAAGAAAGAATATTATAAAAGATTAAGAGAGTATTGTACTACATTAAAAGATAATCAGTGTAGTTTTGGACAAGGTTTAATTAAAAGAATATATCCATTAATTAGAAATTATAAAATTGAATTAGAAGGTGTAGAAAATATACCAAAAGATACAAATGTATTATTCGTTGCAAATCACAGTAATTCACATGATATTTTTACTGCATATGAAATGTTTTCAATGCTTGAGAGAATGGGAAGTGTTATGGTTGCGACAGATTGTTTAAGTCCGGTTACTAGAGAAATATTTAATATTTCTAATGCTACACTTTTAGATAGAAATAAAAAAGATGAAAGAGAAAATAGTGTATATAGTCTTTCGAAAAAGATAATTGATGGAAATGATGGATTGATTTTTGGAGAATCAACTTGGAATATACACCCAACACTACCTATGCATAATATTAGAAATGGTGCGGCTAAAATTTCACTTATATCAGAAGTTCCAATCATACCGGTAATATTTGAATATATAGAAAATGATGGTATTATAACATCTGAAAACGATTTAATAAAAAAATGTGTTATTAGATTTGGTCATCCTATTATGATTGATTATAATAATGTGATTTCTTCACAATCTAATAATATAAAAGATTATATGACAAATATGAGAAAAAATATTTGGAACAATTACAATATAAGAAAAGATAGCTTAGAAGATATAGATCCTTCAATATATGTTAATCATACATATGTAAAAAAATTTAAAGCATTAGGATTTAAATATGATTCAAGAAAAGAACAAGAATTTTTATTATTTATAAATGATGAACCTCATGAAAATGAATATACATTTGATGGTGAAGGAAGTCTTGTCCCTGGAATTACTGAAAAGGGATTTGAATATAAGAAAAGAAAATAAAGGCATATATTAATAAAAGAAATTTCGACTAATTTCTTTTTTTTTATCGAAATTAGTGATAATATACAATTAAAGGTAAGGTGTTGTAGAGTGTCAGGTATATATAATCTTTATATTCCAATATGTGGTTTGTTGATTGCTATTATATGTAATAGTGTTTTCTTTCTAAGAGAAAGAGCTAAAAATAAAGAAACAGAAATATTTTCAAGGGAGTTAATATATAGTTTGATTGATAGTATAATAATGGTTTCTATAATGTCAATTGCATTATTTAGTCCTAATAGCATAAAAGTTTTGGAATATTTAAATAAAGTTGATTATATGATATATATTTTATTTACCAGTAATTTATTTTTGTATGTTTTCTATGTTACATCAAGAAAAAATAATCAAGAAAAAAATAATTTGTATAAGCTTTTGTTTTGGATAACAACTTTTATCGATGGAATTTTAATGATTTTTCTATTATTTACTAAGGTTGATGTTCATATAAATGGAAATAGTTTATATAGTGATGGTTCAGCATTAAAAGTTACAATGGTTGGATGTGGATTGTATTTTTGTGCAATATTATCTTCATTAATCATAAATTTTAAAAACGCGATTACAAAGAAATTGACTCCATTATATATGTTAATTATATTTTTTATTCTTGTATATGTTTTAAATCATATAGATAATACAATTGTTATTATATCTGCTGTTTTAGCTTTTGTTAATTTAATTATGTTATTCACAATAGAAAATCCAGATATGAAATTAGTTAAGGAAGCACAACTTGCTAAAGAACAAGCTGAAAGAGCTAATCGTGCTAAGAGTGATTTTTTATCTAGTATGTCACATGAAATTAGAACTCCATTAAATGCAATAGTTGGTTTATCAGAAGATAATTTATCTTACTTAGATAATTGTTCTCCTGAAGTTATAGAAAACTCACATGACATTATGAATGCATCTCAAACTCTACTTGAGATAGTTGGAAATATACTAGATATTAATAAAATAGAAGCAGATAAAATGGAACTTATCGAAAAGCCATATATATTTAGAGAAGAAATTACTAATATGTGTAAGATTACTAAAACAAAAATTGGTGAGAAGAACATTACATTTAATTTAAACATTGCAGATGACGTTCCATATGAGCTTATAGGTGACAAAGGAAAAGTAAAAGAAGTAATTAATAATCTTTTAACTAATGCGATTAAATATACCGAGGAAGGTACAGTTAATTTAAATATTAAATGTATAAATAATATTCAAAAGAATATTTCAAACTTAATAATTACTTGTCAAGATACAGGTAGAGGAATAAAAGCTGAAAATATTAATAAGTTATTTACTAAGTTTGAAAGACTTGATATTGAGAAAAATTCTACAACAGAAGGAACTGGACTTGGACTTGCGATTACTAAATCATTAACTGAAATGATGGGTGGTAAGATTAATGTTCAATCTCAATTTGGAAAAGGTTCAATATTTGTAGTTCAATTACCTCAAAAGATTAGTAAGCTAACATGCGGCTTAAGTGACAAAGACCTTTCAAATCATTTAGATTCTTATTTAAATAGAAATGAATCTATAGACTATTCAAATAAGAAGATTCTTATTGTAGATGACAATGAATTAAATATTAAAGTTGCGAAAAGGGCACTAAGTAGTTTTAATATGCAGATTGATGAATGTCACGATGGAGAAGAATGTCTTGAAAAGGTAAACTATACAAATAAATATGATTTAATATTAATGGATATAATGATGCCTAATATGAGTGGTAGAACTGCACTAAAAAAATTAAAAGAAAATCCTATATTTAGAACCCCAGTAATTGCCTTAACCGCAGATACTGTTAAGGGAGCAAAAGAAAGATATGTAAATGAGGGATTTGTAGATTATATTCCAAAACCATTTTCAAAGGATCAAATAAAAGAAAAACTAGATGAAGTTTTTAAAGATATTAATATGTCTGTAAAAACTGAAAAAGAAAATATTCAATTTAATAATCAAAATATAAATAATAAAGAAGAAATAGAGGTTCTTCCTGATGAAACAGTAGATAAAGTAATTAATGAAAATTATTTGTTAGAAAATGATATTGATTATAAAAAGGGAATAGAACTTTTTGGTGATTTAGGAACTTATAATGATATGTTATCTGATTGGTTTAATGAGTCCCAAGAAAAATTTGAACAATTAAAATTATTTGAAATAAAACAGGATATGACAAATTATGCAATTGCAGTTCATTCATTAAAAAGTGATTCAAAATATTTTGGTTTTGATAAATTAGCTGAATTATCTTATAATCATGAAATGAAAAGTAAAGAAAATGATTATGAATATATATCTAATAATTTTCATGAATTAGAATCAGAATTTTTAAGAGTTTCAAATATAGTAGAAAAATATTTAAAGAGCAAATCGTAGTATTTGCTTTTTTTCTTTTATTAGATTTGGTAGTAATAGTAGTTGGTATTTTATTTTGATGTTTTCCTTATTTTATAGTAAAATATAAGTGGTGGTTATATGCAACTTAGGTATAATGATAATAATTATGATATTGTTATTGAGAGGAAAAATAATAAAAGAACTTATATAAGAGTAAAAGATGATTTAAAGATACATGTTTCTACTAATTATTTTGCGACTAATTTTTCAATTAAGAAATTAATTAAAGATAATTATAGAGAAATATGTAAAATGATAGATAATACTAAAATTAAGATTGAGAATAATAGTGGATTCTTTTATTTAGGTAAAAAGTATACTATTGTACATACTGAAGGATCTGATATTTGTTTTTCTGATGATATTGTTTATATTGGAAGAGATGTTGATATTGATAAGTGGTATAAGAGTAAGGCTAAAGATTTATTTTTAGAAAGACTTAATTATAATTATGATAATTTTAGTAGGAAGATACCTTATCCAAAACTTAGGATTCGTAAGATGACTACTAGATGGGGTGTTTGTAATATTATGACACATATCATTACATTAAATTTAAATTTAATTAAGAGAGATACAAAATACTTAGATTATGTAATTGTACATGAATTATCTCATTTAATTCATGGAGATCATTCTAGTAGATTTTGGAAATTAGTTGGAGAGAATATGCCAGATTATAAAAAATATAGAGAAGAAATGAAGGAGTTTTAATGATTATTACGAGTTTAGAGAATAAGAAAGTTAAAGATTTTGTGAAATTACAGAAGAAGAAATATAGAGATTCAACTGGTACTTTTATGGTTGAGGGAGAACATTTAGTAATAGAGGCAGATAAGGCTAATGTGCTCAAAGAAGTTATTGTACTTGAAGGTAAGAGTACTTCTGTTTCTGTTCCTTGCATTTATGTTACGCATGAAGTTATGAAAAAGATTAGTAATATGGATAGTGTTCCTGATATTATTGGAGTGTGTACTAAGAGTGATAGAACTGATATAGTAGGTAATAAGGTTTTATTACTTGATGATATACAAGACCCAGGTAATCTTGGAACTATAATTAGAAGTGCAGTTGCATTTAATGTTAGTACTATAATATTATCTTCTCTTACAGTTGATTTATATAATTCAAAAGTTTTAAGGGCAACTCAAGGAATGCTTTTTCATATTAATATTATTAGAATGGATTCATGTGATGCAATTAATTTATTAAAGAATAAGGGTTATATGATTTATGGAACTTCTGTTGATAATGGAGTTGATGTTAGAAGTCTTACTGATAAAGAAACAGAAAAAGTATGTTTAATTATGGGAAATGAAGGTAATGGTGTTAGTACTGATGTATTAAAAATGAGTGATAAAAATTTATATATAAAAATGAATGATGAAGTTGAAAGTTTAAATGTAGGTGTTGCATGTAGTATATTACTATATGAATTGGAGAGATAGTATGGATAAAATATATGTTGGTAAGATTGTAAATACACATGGTATTAAAGGAGAAGTTAGGATATTAAGTGATTTTCAATTTAAGGATAAAGTTTTTAAAAAAGATAAGAAATTAATTATAGATAATGAAGAATATATTATTAGGAGTTATAGACATCATAAGATATTTGAAATGGTTACTTTAAATGAGTATAATAATATTAATGATGTTTTATTCTTAATTGGAAAGAAAGTGTATATTAGTAAAGATGAATTAGAGCTTGATGATAATGAGATACTTGATAGTGATTTAATTAAGTTTAAAGTAATTGATTCAAATGGAGTTAGTGGACGTGTAGTTGATATTTTTTATGCAAGTGGTTCTAATAAAATACTTATGGTTATGTTAGATAGAGAAGTTTTAATTCCATTTAATTCTCCTATGATAGAGAAGATTGATAAGAATGAAAAAGTTATTTATGTTAATTTAATTGAAGGAATGTGATTATATGAAGATTGATATTTTAACTCTTTTTCCTGATATGTTTAAAGGCGTTTTTAGTGAATCTATTATTAAAAGAGCGATTGATGAAGAGAAGGTAGAAATTAATTTAATTAATTTTCGTGATTATACAAATGATGCACATAATAAAGTAGATGATACTCCATATGGAGGAGGAGCAGGAATGGTTTTAATGCCGCAACCAATATTTGATTGTGTTAAAAGTATTAAGACAGATGATTCAGTAGTTATATTACTTACTCCAGATGGAGTTCCTTATAAACAGAATATATCTTATCAGTTAAGTCGTAAGAAGCATATTATTTTAATATGTGGTCATTATGAAGGTTTTGATGAGAGAATTCGTAGTATATGTGATATGGAGATAAGTATAGGGGACTATGTTCTTACTGGTGGAGAGATACCCTCTATGGTATTAGTTGATTCTATTGTTAGACTTATTCCTGGAGTTATTAGAGAAGAGAGTCATTTAGAAGATTCTTTTAATGATAATTATTTGCTTGATTATCCTACTTATACAAAGCCTAGAGTATATGAAGGGATGGAGGTTCCTGAAGTATTACTGTCAGGGGATCATGAAAGAATCAGAGTATGGAGAGAGAATGAGGCTTTAAAAAGGACTAAGTTAAGAAGACCAGATTTATTAGAAAAGTAGTGGTGATATTATGTATAAAGTATATGATGATTATAAAAATAAGAATAGAATGCTTGATAAGACAGAACTTATGGATATAGAAGGGTTTTTAATGGGTTCTCGTAATAAAGTGTTTTCTATTTCTGGATGTAATATTATGAAAATTAAGATAGTTGATAAGAAACTTGCGGGAAGTGTAGTTTCTGATAAAGTCATGAAAAAATATAAAAAACTTATTGATTATCTTACAAGTGTATTAATTGATGATTGTGATGATGGTACAGGAGAAGGGTATCGTGAGGCATTAAATCAAATTGAAAGATTTAGATTAATTGTAAAGAATGAATATCGTGCTTTTCTTACTAGAAAAGAGTTAGAAAAAATGTCAAAACAACTTGTAGTTTTACAAAAAGAATTAAATAATCGATTACTTGAAATACATAATAGTTATATTGAAATGATGAGTATGCAAAATGGAAGAGGAAAATAATTTTCTCTTTTTTTTGTAAAGTTTTTTGAATTGTGTTTTATCTAATTATTATAAATGTTATAATGATTAAGATAAGAAAGATATTGAGGTATGTAGTTATGAAGTCTAGTAAAAAAAATATATTAATTGTTTGTTTTTCAGTTTTACTTGTATCGGTTATAGCTTTAGGTGTTGCGATATTTGGAGTTAATACTGATTTGATAGAGACATCAGTTTATAGAGAAAAAGTGTTTGATGTACATTTAGATAATGTTTCAGCGACTACTACTGGTAATGCTACATATACATTGCCAAGAGTAGATGATACTTCACTTAATGATTTTAATGTTCAAATTAGTGGGAATACTGATAGTGTAGTTTATACATTTACTATTAAAAATAAGGGAGATTATGACGCTGTGCTTTCATCTATTAGTAAATTTAATCCTGATTGTAGTGGTAGTAGTACTGTTGAAAATAAAGATGTTTGTAATAATCTAGTTTATAATTTAACTTATAAGAATGGTTCTAAGGTGAAGAATGGTGATGTTTTTGAAACTGGTACTACAAGGACTATAAAATTAACAATTAAGACTTCTTCTAAAAATGTTATTACTAGTCCTGTACTTATTAAAGATTTAGATATTATGTTGAATTATAATAAAAAATAATTATTGAAAGTTATGTTGTTTATGGCTCAAATATGATATACTTTGAGTATAATAGGCGGTGAACTATATGGATGATAAGAATAAAAAGGTAAGTAAATTTAAATTTGTTGATAAAGTTGAAGAAGTTTCATTAAAACATGAAGATAATTTAAAAGAAAATGGTTCAAATGAACAGAAAGTTAATTCAAAAAGTAATGGCATAGGCATAAAATCTGAAAATAAAAGATATTTTAGTTATGAGAAGAGAGTAACTATTTTAGTTATTTTAACTATTATCTTATTTTTAGGGGCTTTTTATGCATTATATAGAGCGTTTCACTTTAGTAGTGATGAGAAAGTTACTTATTATGAGAGTAGTGATAGTCAATATACAGTATGTTTGAATAAGAATAGTTATTATAATCAGGAGTGTTTACCATCTGGTATGAAATATTTATCTTCTATTGTTAAGGATATAGATATTGATTATTCATATAATGTTAACTTTTCTAGTGATATAGATTATAAGTTTAGTTATTATGTTGTCGCAAATTTAAAAATTTATGATGATGATAGTGGCGAGAATGTTTTATATAATAATGATGATTTATTAGCAGAAAGACAAGTCTTATCTGGAGAAAGTGATAAGATTGATATTAATAGTTCTGTTAAAGTTCAGTATGATAAATATTTAGAATATTTTAATAATTATAAAAAAGATTATTCTTTGAATGCTAAAGGTGTAATTAATGTCTTATTATATGTTGATGATTCTTATGATACGAGAGTTGTTTCTTCTATTAATATTCCTTTAGGAGAACAAACATTTTCTGTTAGTGTTAACGATATTAATGCAAATAAACAGAGCGTTAGCTTAAATAGTAATAGTTGGAATAATTATAATGAGATTAGTGCATTTTTAGGAGCGTTTTTAAGTTTAATTTGTTTAATGTTTATTGTTAAATTAATTAAGTATGTTACTTATTCATTTGATAGAAAGAGTAAGTATGAAAGTTTAATTAATCATATACTTAAAGAATATGATGATTCTATTGTTAGTGTTAAGGATTATAGTATTGATGCTAATAAGAAGCTGGTTAAGGTTTTAAGTTTTAAAGAGTTATTAGATGTAAGAACAAGCATAAATAAGCCAATTATTTATTCTAAGGTTAATAATGTTAAGAGTAATTTTATTGTTGAAGATGATAGTATTATTTATAAATATACATTAAAGGATACTGATGATAAAGTCGCTAATAAGTAGGTAGGTGTTTATTATGAGTGGTGGTAATTATAAAAATGTGGTATTAATGATAATATTAGTTGTGTTACTTGTTGGTACTTTTTCTTATACTATAATTGCTAATAAAAATAATTTACCAATAATTATGGATTTACCATAGAAATTAAGCACTTTTTAGTGCTTTTTTCTTTACAATTTTTATAATGTTTGCTATAATTGAAGTCGTCTAGTGAAATGATCCGCTTGTCTTATGATTATGATCATTTGGAAAATATATTTAGAGAGAGGAGACTTAGTATGAACGTTATTGATAAGATTAATGCAAAATATGTTAAAAATGATGTTCCTGAATTCCGTGTTGGAGATACAGTAAGAGTTGACGTTAAGATTATTGAAGGTAAGAGAGAACGTATTCAAGCTTTCGAAGGTGTTGTAGTTGCTCGTCGTGGTGGAAGTGTTTCTGAAACATTTACAGTACGTAAGATGTCAAGTGGAGTTGGAGTTGAAAGAACTTTCCCAATTCATTCACCAAAAGTTGCTGGTATTACAGTAATTCGTAGAGGTAAAGTTAGACGTGCTAAACTTAACTTCCTTAAAGGAATGGTTGGTTCTTATCGTATTAAAGAAAGAGGACAAAAATAATAGAATAAGACTTCGGTCTTATTTTTTTTTATGATATAATGTTTAGTAGGTGATTTATGTGAGTAAAAAGGAAAAGAATATTAATAATAAGGTTGAAGAAAAGAAAAGTACTTTAGGTATTATTAAAGAAATTTCTGTATATATTTTAATTATAATAGTTATTTTATTAATAAAGAAATTTGTTGTTACACCTATTAAAGTTAATGGTCAGAGTATGATGAATACTTTACATGATGGCGATATTATGATTATGAATATTATTGATTATAAGATTAATGGACTTAAGAGATTTGATATTGTTATTGTTGATGAAGGAAGTGAACTTTTAATAAAGAGAGTTATTGGTCTTCCTGGTGAGAGTGTTCAATATAAAGATAATAAGTTATTTATTAATGGTAAAAAGGTTACTGACAATTATGGTAAAGGTGATACCGATGATTTTTCTATTATTTTAGATGATGATGAATATTTTGTTCTTGGTGATAATAGAGAAAATTCTATGGACAGTAGAGCCTTTGGCGCTTTTTCTAAGAATAAGATTCTTGGAAAAACTAACTTAACTATATTTCCATTTAATAGATTAGGTAGTAAGGAGTAGTTATGTTTTCAGAATTAAAGAAAGAGTATGATCGATTACAGCTTGAATATGGATCAAGTGAGTTAGATTCTATTATTAATGGTGGATGTAGTAAAAGTCCAGATATTTGCTTTGTTTTTATGAATCCAACTGGTAGAAATGTTGCGGCTGATAAGTCTTGGAAAGGTATTAAAGCTCCATGGCTTGGGACTAAAAACATTTGGGATTTATTTTATGAAGTTAATTTATTAGATGAAGATGTTTATTATGATATAAAGAGTAAGAAGCCAAAAGATTGGACTGAGGAGTTTGCGTCTTATGTTTATAAAAATATAGAAGACCATAAAGTGTTTATTACTAATCTAGGTAAGTGTACACAAGTTGATGCTCGTCCGTTACCAGATAGTGTATATATTAAATATTTAGATTTATTTTATAAAGAGCTTGAACTTGTTAATCCTAAAGTTGTAGTACTTTTTGGTAATCAGGTATCTTCTATTGTATTAGGAGAAAAGATAAGTGTTTCTCAGTGTAGGAAAGTTAGATTTGATAAGATTATTAATGGTAAGGAATATAAATTTTATTCTGTTTATTATCCAGTTGGTAATGGTAGATTTAATATTTCTAAGTCTATTGAAGATATTAAATGGATAATTTCAAATAATTTATAAAAATAATTTATGGAGGTATGTTTTGTGGACTTAAAGAAAAGAAAAGGAATTTTTGTAGATGTTGATGGAAGTGAACACGCTTTTGGTACAATGAAGTATGCACTTGCTGCTGAACTTGAAGATGATAATTATCATGATGATGCATTTAAAAAAGATTTGCTAAATACTGAGTGGTTTAAAAGTTTAAACTTTGATTATTCTGGAAATATTAATGCAGATATAACAGGTCTTGCTAAAATTGGTATAATTACATTTATTAATGCTTGTAGTTTAAATGTTAATGGAACTCATTATAATGCTTATGCAATAGCGATTCCCAAAAAAGTTAGTGATAGTCAAAGGGAGTTTTTAGAAAGAGAATATTCTAATATAAAGGAAGCTATTGATAGTACTGAAGCTTATTTATTTGGTGAGGTAATTAGTGGTAGTGATGATACTGAACCTTTTTATAATTTAGATGAATTATATGATTATTGTGGTTTAAAAAGAGTTGAAAAAGATATTAATAATAATGGTTTCAGAAGATGATATAAAATTTATTTATATAGATTTGATGTAAAAATAAAAATATGTTATAATTGAGTCATTGGAGATGATTCTATGAAATATTTTATAATGAGACGAAGATACAGTTAATACATAGCTTGTGTTTTGTTTTTATACAGATACAAGTGATTTTATATTGATTGTATCTGTATAGTTGATTTATAAAATATTTTGTAGACCTATGCAGATTTGCATAGGTTTTTCTTTTAATTCCTATGCAAGGTGTATAGGATTTTTTTATGCTATACGGTAAGTATAGCTTTTATTTGAAAGGAGAGAGGTTTATGAATAAATTTAAAGAAATACTAAAAGATAATAGTGAATGTAAGATATGGGAAAAATTAGATAATGGGTGTTATATTGGAACGCTAGGTTATTCAGAGGAGAATATATCAATATTACAAGATTTATTAATGTCATTTGCTGAACATTATGGTGAAGATATTGATTATGATGCAGCTAAGGAAGAATTAAAATTATATGAAGACTGTGGTAAGTTATTTATATATTTTGATGAAAATATGAAACCCGTATCAATGAATGGATGTATTTATAATATGAATAATGATACAGTTGATTTCATCTCCAATAATGGAAAGGAGCTTAATTCATTATATTTTTATGGATTATCTACTTTACCAGAATATCGTGGAAAGGGAGCATGTCATGTACTAGTTAATTATGCGATTCGATTTGCAAAAGAAAATGGATTTGATTTTGTATATGCTAGAACTGATTTAAAGGACTCTATGTCTGAGTATATTATGCAATGTGGTGGACTTGAAATTTGTAAAGTTGATGATAAAATTATTGCCGAATGGGTAGATGTTACTGATGATAAAGGAGACTATCGTCTTCATATGTATATGCCACTTAATGATAATGTTTCAATTGATGCTAAGGGGAATTTCTATTTAGCAGATCCAAAGACACGTGAAGTTCTTTCTAAAGATAATACAATTAATAAAGTTATTGTTAAGAAGAATTATGAAGTACCTAAAGAATAAGGAGGATATATGGAAGATATTAAGAATGTTTTATTAAAATTATTAGAATTTAAAACTATGGAGAGTAATACTGAAGAATTTGATAAGTTATTTAATTATGTAAAAGATATTTGTAATGATAAGTTATTTATTAAAGAGTACAATTTTAATAATAAGAAATGTATGGTTATATCTAATTATGATGGTTATTCTTTTGATGTTATTTTCTGTACACATATTGATGTTGTTGAAAGTGATAGTTATGAGATAGTTGAAGATGATGATAACTTATATGGTCGTGGTACTATTGATATGAAGGGAAGTGTTTCTGTTTGCTTAAATGTTATGAATAATTTGGATACGTCTAAAAAAATTGCTTTATTTATAACAAGTGATGAGGAAATAGATGGAAATTGTATTAAGGAGTTATTAGAGAAATATAATAGTTCTTTTGCAATTGTCCCTGATGGCGGAAGTAACTTTGATTTGATTGTTGAAGAAAAGGGAGCACTACAATTAAAGGTTTGGGCAGATGGCATAAGTGCTCATGCTTCACAACCTTTTAATGGGGATAACGCTATTGTTAAGGTAATGAATGTTTATAATGATTTAATTTCTAAATATCCTTTACCTGATAGTAGTAAAGATTATGTAACAACAGTTAATTTATCTAAAATAGAAGGAGGATATGCTACTAATTGTGTACCAGATCATGCAGTTTGCTATTTTGATATTCGTCGTGTTAGTAATGATTCTGTTTCTGATATTTTAAATATAATAAAAAAACATGATGTTAGTTATGAAGTATTATTAGATGGTGATGTGTTTAAAACTGATCTTGATAATGATTTTGTAAAGAAGTATATAGAATCTTCTCAGAAGGTATTAAATAAAAAGATAAAAAAAGTTGGATGTGAGTCTACTTCTGATGCGATATACTTTTACTTAAAAAATATTCCTACAGTTATTATGAATCCGGTTGGATATTATCCACATAATCCTAAAGAGTATGTGAACAAGAAGAGTCTTTTAGATTTATATAATATTTATATGGATTTTATTAACAATTTATAAGAAATATTTAAAGACTACTTACTTAGTATAGAAGAATAGTTAACTTGGTTTGTAGTTTTTTTAAGACATTCTAAGATTTGTCAACAACAAATTTTTGTGTTATATTAATGCATACTGAAAAGACACGAAATTTCTATTTTTTTAAAATTTTGAAATTATGTGCTTA
>CAVLBI010000035.1:0-3936 GCA_963661295.1 bacterium | reverse complement strand
TATCGACATGTATAAAACTGTTTCTGCATAAATTTTCCTCCTATTTTATTATTAGAAAAAAATTTACTTTTTAGTGTAAATATAGACATTAATTAGTTAGTGATTAGTAGTATTTATTCTTTAATTATTATATAATTATGTATGATAATGGAGGTGTCATATGAGTAAGAGCAAAAAGAAAAAAAATTATAATGGCAATTATCATAAAAATAATAAATATAATAATGCACCACACGAGGATAAGTTAAATAATGATGAAAAAATAGATAGTAATTCTTACAAATTAGATAATACTGAAAATAACACTTTACATTCTTCTAAGAGAAACGATGAAATGTCTTTTAGTACTAAGAAGTTAGATAATACTTTTAAAACTTCAAGTATTGATACTAATGAGATTAATGATTTAATTGATGAAGATCTTGGTAAGAAAGTTAGTAAGTCTAATGATGTTAAGCGTAAGGTTAAAGTTAAACCTAATAAACATGTTTTTATACATTTATTTTTAGTTTTAGTTTTATTTATTGGAATTATATATTTTATTTCTACCTTATTAAATAATGATACTTCTGTTCTTCTTATAATCAATGCTTTACTTATTACTTTAGTTACTATATGTTTTACTATTGTAGGAATTTGTTATAAGAAAAAGAATAAGTTTCTTGTATTTTCTGGAGGATTATTACTTTGTATTTATTTATTACTAGGCATTAATAATAATTTAGGTCTATTTAATACTCCTGGTTCATCTATGGTTGATTTTACTGGAAAAAGTTTAACTGATGTTATTAAATGGGCAAATAAAAATAATATTACTGTTAATCAAGATTATGAATATAGTGATATGGTTTCTGAGTATAAAGTTATTAGTCAAGATATTGCTGAAGGAAAGTCTTTAAAGAATGTTTCAGAAATTACAGTTTCTGTTAGTGAAGGACCAAATCCTTATAAAGAAGTTGTTGTTCCTAGTATGCTTACTTGGAGTGCTGATCGAGTAATTAACTTTGTTAATGAAAATTATTTAAGTAA
Source organism: bacterium (assembly GCA_963661295.1). GTDB lineage: Bacteria > Bacillota_I > Bacilli_A > RF39 > UBA660 > UBA3789. The sequence goes on along the minus strand of CAVLBI010000035.1, from coordinate 2,907 downwards.
TGTTTCTGTTGAATTTGTTTCATCAGATCAGAGTGTTGACACCGTTATTGAACAAAGTACTAGTGGTAATTTAAGTAGAGATGATGAGATAAAACTTACATTTTCTTATGGTGAAGAGCTTGGTTATGATGAAGTTAATTTAAGTGATTTAACTAATAAAAGTAAATTTGAGATTGAATTTTATATGAAACAGCATCAATTAAATTATAAATTTGAAGATGAATTTTCTAGTAAGATTAAAAAAGGTTTTGGTACAAGACAAAGTATTAAAGCTGGTGAATCTGTAAAAATTAATGATAAAGAGATTGTAGTATATATTAGTAAAGGTCCTAAAATTAAAGTACCAGATTTAAGTAAAATGAGCACTTCTGATATTACTGAATGGGCAATAAAAAATAAATTAAAACTTAAATTTACTGATAAATATGATGATAGCATTAAGCGTGGTAATATAATTAAGACTGATAAGAATAAAGGTGATATTTTAAAACAAGGTGATACAGTTGAAGTTACTTTATCTCGAGGTAGTTTAAAGATGCCTAAATTTGATAGTTTTGATGACTTTAGAGAATGGGCAGATAAGTATGGAATTAAATATGAAGAAAAACATGAATTTAGTGATAGTGTTAAACAGGGTGATGTAATTAGTTATTCTTATAATAAGGGTGACATTATTAAAAATGATGATACTATTATAGTTAAGATTAGTGATGGTAAAAAAATTGAAGTACCTGATTTAAAAGGGTTAACTAAGAAAGAAGCTATTAAGAAACTTGAGGCTTTGGATTTAAAATATAATTTCATTTATAAAAATAGTTCAAAAGATAAAGATATTGTTATTGGTCAAAGCTTAAGTGCTGGTTCTAGTATTTCTAGTAATGTTACTATTACAGTTACTTTAAGTAATGGTAAAAAAGAAGAACAAAAGAATACTAGTAGTAACACTAATAAAAATAATAGTTCAAATAATAATTCAAATAGTAACAATGATTCTAATAACAATAGTAATAATACGCCCACTCCTAGTCCATCACCTAGTTGCGAAAACATACAAGCATTTTTACAAATTGGGGATACATATGATAGAACAGTTTCAATGGTAAATAAAGCAAATCCGAAGCTAAAGTTTACTTATACTAGAGTTGATAAGTGTTCTAACGGTAATGCTAAAGCTGGTGTTATTTGTAATGCTAGTAGTTATGATGAACAATATTTAAGTACTTGTAAGACTTATAATTTACAAGTTGTTGGATAAAAAAAGCACTTCATTTGAAGTGTTTTTTTATAAGTATTTTTTTATTTTTTTAATATTTAGTTTTAATGTTGTAATATCTATTATATTACATATTGCATGTACTATTAACATTATTCCTATAAATATAGTTAAGGATATTGATGCTTCAAATGGATTAATAATGATTATTATACCAGCAATTAAATCTAATATACCAATTAATAACATTATAATCCATGGAATATCTTCTTCTTTTAAATCTATGGCTATTCTTATATTTGTAATACTATTAGATAAGATATATACTCCTAATATTATTGTTAGAAGTGTTGTTAGGTTTGTTGGTTTTAATATTATTATTACTCCTAATATTATTGAAATTAATCCTATAAATAAGCTATCTACTGGATAAAATATTTCTTTGGTTTGAAAATTAAATATACATAATATGATACCATGTACTATCATATAGATTGCGATTATAAGACCTATTGTTTTTATTGATATATCTGGATATATTATAAATAATAGTCCTAATATAATGGATGCAATAGACACTATGATTACTGAATTTGTAAATTTATTTATTATTTGTTTCATTTTTTCACCTCAATAACAATTATATATATTATTTGTATATATTAAATGAATTATACATATATTTGTTGGGTATCCTACAATTTAATAGAAAAAGTAGATTTTACTCTACTTTCTAGTTTATTGGTTCACTTGATACAAAATAATAGTTATTGTTATCATATTTTTTCATTGTTATTTTGTAACTGCCACCTTTTTGAACATTAGCTACTGAATACATCGGTTCACTATTTTCTTTTCCGTTGATATCAGTTATAAAGTCTAGTTCAATTTCTTTAGTTCTTGCTTGATCACTATAGTACTTTGGGTATTCTCCTGTTGTTTGGACTCCTTTTCCAGGAAATAAAACTTTTATGTAAACTGTTAACTCATCATTAATTAACTCTGCCTTAGTAGCATATATTTTGGCAAAAGTATTAGGACCAGTTGCGCAACCACAAGCTGTTTCTCTATAATCATATTGTTTAGTTTCTGAATTATAAATGTGTGAAGTACATAAATCTTTAGCATCAAAACTTGTTGGATCATATTTGTAATCTTTTCCAAATATTTTTTCAATTTCTTTATTCCAGTCTGCCTCACTTATGTTATTTTTATTCTGATAATTACTCATGTCAACCATTTGATAAGCTGTTAAGTTAGGAATGTCATTTGCTAGTACTTTTTTACTGTTTAAATATTGTTCTGAATGATCTTGACAGTTATAACTCGTAAAATATCTTGTAAGATTATTTTGAACAACATCACTATATATATCAAGATTTTTTATACTTGATGTTTTTTTATTTGATGATTCTTTAGTCCTTTGACTCTTTAAATTTTTTTCATAGTTAGAACTCATATAATAATATGTTCCTCCTATACCTACTGCAAGTGATAAAATGATTGTTAAAAATATTACTATAAATTTTTTCATAACTTTATTATCTCTTTTTGAGACTCCTTTCTATTATGAATATATCATAAAATGAGATTTTTTTCAAAAAAAAAGAAGAGGTTTTACTCTTCTTCTAGTGCAGTCAATTCTTCTTCTGTTAGATTAGTATATTTCTTTATAATATTGATATCAACATTAT
>CAVLBI010000034.1:0-3324 GCA_963661295.1 bacterium | reverse complement strand
TTATTAAACTTAAGGACTTGAAAAGTGGTGATTAAATGAATGTTCCTAAATTAAGATTCAAAGAATTTAATGATGAATATAAATATAGAAATTTATCTGATATTTCAACTTTAATAAAAGATGGAACACATGGAACACACGAAAATTCTGAAAATGGAATTCCATTACTAAGTGCTAAAGATATAAATAATAACAAAATAAATATTCCTGAAGATTGTAGAAAAATTTCTGTTGATGATTATAATAAAATATATAAAAACTATTTATTAAAAAAAGATGACATATTATTAACCATTGTAGGAAGTATTGGAAGAACAGCTTTATATAAAAATGAAAAAGTTGCATTTCAAAGAAGTGTTGCAACAATTAGAATTGATGACAACAATAATTCCAATTATATTAGACAGTATATAGAATCAACTATAATAATTAATCAATTAAATAATATGACCAATTCTTCAGCACAAGGGGGAGTCTATTTAAGTTCTTTATCTAAACTAAATTTTGATATTCCTAGAAAAGAAGAACAACTTAAGGTAGCAAAATTTCTATCATTATTAGACAAAAAAATAGAGCTTCAATTCAAGAAAATTGAAGACCTTAAGTTATTTAAATTATACACAAAGAATCAAATATTTAATGATTATGATGAAGTGTTCAAATTAAAAGATATATTAGTGAAATGGAATAAGAAAAATAAAAATAATTCAGTAAAATATGTAGAAAGTATTAGTAATAAATATGGATTTATTTCTCAATCTGATCAATTTGAAGATAGAAATGTCGCTAGTAAGAATTTAAATAATTATTACATTATTGAAAAAGGTGTATTTGGATATAATCCTTCAAGATTAAATGTCGGATCGTTAGCATTAAAAACAAATGATAAAATAAGTGTTGTTAGTCCATTGTATGAATGTTTTACTACATCGCAAAATAATCAATATTTGTTAGAATGGTTTGACTCTAAATATTTCAGAAAAGAAACCATATCTAAATTTGAAGGTGGTGTAAGAAATACTTTGAATTTTTCTAACTTATGTGAAATAGAAATAAGGCTTCCAATTATAGAAAAGCAAAATAAGTATTCTAATATTTTTAGGATGTTCAACAATAAAATTGAATTAGAAGTAAAAAAACTATATAAACTACAGGAGCTAAAAAAAGGACTTATGCAAAACATGTTTGTATAGTTTTTTAGTATCTTCTTTATTTAAATTATACACAGAAAATAGTTTGCTTAATTCAAGTAGTAGTATTCATTGGAAAAAATTAAAATTAAATGATATTTTAATTGAAGGTAATAAAGAACCAGTCAAAAATACAAACAATTTTAAAAAAATAACAATCAAATTGAATCTAAATGGATTAGAATTTAATGAGTCAAAAAGAGAAATGTCTGATAAAAGACCATTCTATGTTAGAGAAGAGAATGAAATAATTATTGGGAAACAAAATTACTTTAATGGGAGTATAGCTATAGTTACAAAAGAATTTTCAGGTTGTATCTGTTCTAACGCAATAATGAGTTTTAAAGTAAAAAAAGGATATAACTTAAAATATATTTATCTATACCTATCCCAAAAGAGATATATGAAAGAACGAGAATTTTTAGCTAATGGAACTGGTCAAAAAGAATTATCTGAAAAGGAGTTTTTAAAATTTACAATAAAGTTCCAGAGGATTCAGTTGTAAACAACATAACAAATATAATAGATAAGATTAACAAAAAAATTAATTTTGAAAACAATAAATTGAATAAACTGATTGAACTAAAAAAAGGGCTTATGCAAAATATGTTTGTATAAGCTTTTTAGTATCTTCTTTATTTAAAAAAGGATTATTAATTTTAAAGTTTTCGAATAAAGTAAAAAATATAAAACTTGAAGAAATAATAAAAAAAGGAAAAGCTGGAGGGACTCCAAAATCTACAGTGCAAAAATATTACGATGGAACAATTCCTTTTTTAAGTATTTCAGATATTAGTAGTCAAAATAAATACATTAAACACACAGAAAAGTGTATTTCTGAAGATGGTTTGAAAAATTCATCAACATGGCTTGTGCCTAAAAATAGTATTATATTATCAATGTACGCATCATATGGCTTGCCATGTATTAATAAAATTGAACTAGCTACAAGTCAAGCTATGTATAGTATGATTTTCAAAGATGATATTGATGTAGAGTTTATTTATTATTATTTATATTACTTACAACAAATTAATTATTATGATAGACTTGTCTCAACAGGAACACAGTCTAATTTAAATGCTGAAAAAGTTAATAAAATAAAAATTTATTGTCCAAATTATGATATACAAAAAAATATCTCAAAATTATTTGTAAGTTGTGATAGAAAAATTTTACTTGAAGAAAACAAATTATTAAAATTACAAGAGTTGAAAAAAGGACTTATGCAAAGTATGTTTATATAGGATAATATTGACTGGCACAAAAAAGCATTGAAAAGCATCAAAAAGCATCAAAAAGAAAAAAGTAAAAAAAACAAGAAAAATAATGCACAAAAAAGTATCGTATATTCATTGACTTATCAAAGTTAAGTTGTAGGGTATAATAAAATGAAGTAATTATGCAAAGAAAACTTAGGCCTTCTTTTTTTCATTTTATGGAGGGTCATTATGTGCTATCATCCTATTAATTTTGATATTATTTATAATAATGGGATGAACTATTAAGAACTTAAATTAAGAGAAATAAAGGAGATATTTATTAACCATCCTTTATATGAACCTACAAAGTAGGATGAATTTCGTAAGATGAAATAAGAATAGTACCATAATAATTTCTTATATTATAAGGAGTTTTTTTGTTTATGGTGCTATCTTCTTATCCTGCTCTAATTAAAAATAGTAAAAATAATAGGACATCCATCCTATTAAGAAAGGAGGAATAGTTTGAGAATATTTAAATTATTTTTACCAATAGACTTATTTAATAGAATTAAATTAATGTCTAAATTTTATAGAGTATCTATTTTTAAAATGATTATGTGTTTACTTTTTTTACTACTTTTATGGTTTATAATAATATTTAATAAATTTATGAAAGGAGTGACTACTTTGAAAATTAATGAAATATATGATTATGCTACATTTGTTAGAGAAGTAAATAGATATGCTGAACAACAAAAAAATAGTAATCAAAAAGTATTTAAAGCTTTACAAGATACGATTAAATCTCTAGATTCAATGAATAAGTTAAATCAAGAAGAGGCAAATATGTATCTTCAGATATTATTTGTGTCACTTACTGCATCAAATATAAAAAATAATTAGTTATACTAAGTTAACACACTTATATT
>CAVLBI010000033.1:0-8378 GCA_963661295.1 bacterium | reverse complement strand
GTCCAAAAGGAACTAAATTAACTTTTCTTTTCCAAAGTATTAATAATGAAATTGGTAATGCTAAAAAACTAGCTAAAAATATAACGAATAGTCCAAGTAATGGATTAATAACTAATCCAAATACAAACATCAACTTAATATCTCCTCCACCTAAACTATCTTTTTTAAATAAGAAATTCCCAAAAAGCATTATTAAATACATTACTCCAAATAAACATAATCCAGATAAAATACTAAATAATGAATATAAGATTCCATGACTTAAACAATTAATAATTATAAAGTATCCAGAAAAGAAAATAAGTAACTCATCCGGAATAATATAATAACTAATATCAGATACACTAATAATTATAAGTAAAGCTACTATTCCAAGAGCAATTAATAATTCATAACTGAATCCAAATACATAATAACTCAAAGCAAACAAGATACCACAGAATAATTCCATATATGAAGATAAAGGTCCGATTTTTTCACCACAATATCTACATTTTCCTCTTAAAAATAAATAAGAAAACATAGGAACCATATCTAATAAACTTAATTCATGTCCACAACTATCACAATGACTCCTACTCTTAATAAAATCTTCTCCTTTAGGAAGTCTAAAACCAATAACAGTAAAAAATGATCCAAATAAAGTTCCTAAAATAAAAAAGATAATTAAGTAAAAAATATCCATATAATTACCTCCTTTATTGAACTTGACTATAAATACTAAACATTGGTTGAATAATTGCTATCAAAATAATACCAACAACAACTGCTAAGAAACAAATAAGTAATGGTTCAACTAAACTCTTCATCTGATCAATAACATTTTTATGTAACATTTGAAAGTGTCCAGCAACCTTCTCCATCATATTACCTAATTGTCCAGTAGACTCACCAGTAACAATCATTTCATATGCAACAACAGGAATAGCCCATTCTCCCTTAAATGCAGAAGAAACAGAATCACCTTTTCCCAAATTTTCTAAACACTTACTAATAATTCTTTTATAAACCTCATTATTGGTAATTTTACTAAGAATTTCCATACTGTCAGTAATAAATACCCCATGGTTTAATAAAGATGCAAATGTCTTTGTAAAGTTTGCTATTTCATTATATATAATGATATTTTTAATGACTGGTAAATGCATTAAAAGTATTTGAACAATTTCCCTAAACTTCTGTATCTTTGTAAAACATTCATAAAATATAAATACTACAACCGCAATTACTATTATTATCATATACCATTTTTCTTTTAAGAAGTTAGATACTCCAACTATTGCAAGCGTTAAAGCTGGCATTTCTGCTCCATTATCTGCAAACATAGAAGAAAACTGTGGTACTAAATAAGTAAGCATGAATATTAAAACAGCAAAGGCGATTGTTAATACAACAACTGGATACGTCATAGCCGACTTCATTTGTTTTCTAGTCTGATCCATTGATGTATAGTATTCAGCCATATCATCCAAAATAGATGGTAAGTCACCTGTCATTTCAGCAGTCTTAACCATATTAACTAAAAGTTTGGGATATACCTTCTCTTGCATAAGCATTGCATCACTTAAACTTTCACCCTTTAATAACTGATAAACTAATTGGTTAAAGCTCTTTTTTAAACCTGCTTTTCTAGTTTGTTTTGCAAGAATTTTTACTGAATCAGCAAGTGGAATACCTGCCTTTATATATGTAGATAACTGAGTAAGTGAAAAAGCTAAATCACTTGCTCCAATTTTATTACTACCGATATCAATATCAAATTTACTTCTTTCTTTTATTTCAAGAACTTGATAATCTTGCCCTAATAAAAAGTTACGAACATCATTTTCACTTTCTGCTTCAAAAGTACCTGACTCTTTCTTTCCAACACCATTAATTATAGTATAACGATAATCTTTCAATGGATGAGTAACTTTAGCTCTAGCATCAGAAAGAACAGATGCTTCTTCTGGAAGCACAACCTCAGGCTGCGCCTCACCCATTTGACCTGGCATTGTATTATAAAGTTGATTAGCACTTAATTGCTGTTCACCAGTTCCATTAGAAACTGCATTAGCATCTGAAGATTGATTTAAATCAGCCTGATTATTTGTATTAATATCAACTAAATTATTACTATCAGTAACGGTTTCATTCTTAGTTTTCTTCTTACCCTTAAACATACCCATATAATCAACCTTCCTTTAGTATTCTTATCATATCTAATTTTAGCACAATATTTTTTTATTTAAAATAGTAAATTAAACATTTCACTAAGTTTACATATATTAATATAGAGGTGACTAACTTATGTATCCAAATCAATTTACAAACCCAAGTTTAATATCGAAATTATTAAGTTTAAAAGACACAATCAAATGGAGTGAACTACTAGAAGGGACAAAGAAAACTTTAGATGTAGTAAACCAAGCAATTCCAATTTACTATCAAGTAAAACCAATAGTAAGTAATGCAAAAACACTATTCAAAGTAGCAAATGTAATCAACAGTAGTGACACAACCGAAGTAATTGCCAAGAACGAAGAAGAAGCTCAGTCAGAAATAAAAGAAGAAGTCAGTACAACTTCTTCTAAAAATAATAGTCCTATTTTTTATTTATAGTATATTTTTCTATAAATGCTTTTTTGTAATCTAAAAATCTATCTTCTTTAATTGCTTCTCTTATTTCTTCTGTTAATCTGATTAAAAATCTTATATTATGAATAGAAATTAATCTTCCACCTAACATTTCATCAACACTTATCAAATGTCTTATATAAGCTCTTGAATAATTTTTACATGCATAGCAGTCGCAGGCTTCATCTATTGGGCCTAAATCTTTTTTATACTTAGCATTATTAAAATTAATCTTACCATATCTTGTAAATGCTTGACCATGTCTTGCAATTCTTGTAGGAAGAACACAATCAAACATATCAATTCCTCGTTCAACACCTTCAAGTATATCAATAGGATCTCCTACTCCCATTAAATATCTAGGTTTATCTTCTGGTAAATATCTAATTCCATCATCAATCATTTTATACATTGTAGGCTTGTCTTCTCCAACAGAAGTACCTCCAATACTATAACCGTCAAAATCCATTTTAACAGTTTCCTTGCAAGAATACTCACGAAGATCAGTGAATTCTCCACCTTGAACTATTCCAAACAAAGATTGATTAGGATTATTATGAACATCCTTTCCTCTCTTTGCCCATCTAAGTGTACGTTCTACACTTTTTTTCATATACTCATAGCTAACAGGGTATGGTGGACATTCATCAAAACTCATCGCAATATCACTATCCAACTTATTTTGAATTTCAATTGACTTTTCAGGAGTTAAAAATAATTTTGATCCATCAATATGACTCTTAAAATGAACTCCTTCTTCTGTAATATCTTTTTCTTTATTCTTAGCTAAACTAAAAACTTGAAAACCACCACTATCAGTCAATATTGGTCCATCATAATTCATAAACTTATGAAGTCCACCACAATAATTAACTATATCTTCTCCAGGTCTTAACCATAAGTGATATGTATTAGCTAAAATTACTCCACTTCCACATTCTTTAACTTCATCAGTACTAACACCTTTAATAGTACCACGAGTACCAACCGGCATAAACATAGGAGTTTCAACAACACCATAATTTGTCTCAATAGTACCAAGACGAGCCTTAGTATCTTTTTCCTTATGTAATAAATTATATTTTATTTTCATAAAAATCCCTCACAAACTACTTAATTATAAAAGATAATATAACTTTTTTCAAGAATTATCTTTTAACAATAACTTTACCAAACTCATCTCCATTTTGAACTTCTACATCACTATTATTAACATATACATATGTCTCAAATTCAAAAGATGAATTCTTATCATAATCATAATCCAAAAGAGTATACCCATCAGGAGCAGTAGCCTCTTTGCTACCATTATATCCAAATAATAAAGAAATTTCTCTGTTAATATCCACTAATACATGTTCTCCACTTCTATACACAGAATCATCATGAGTATCAGCCGTAACATCTTCTAATAAAGTCCCAAACTCATCATCCCTATCAATTGAAACAGGAACAGTATTTTGATAAACAATCGTTTCGAAAGATAAAGCCCCAGACTTATCATAATCATAATCAACAATTTTATATCCAGGTACATTTTCTAATTGTCTCATTCCATTTTTTCCAAATAATAAGTCAATATCTCTATTTATAACAACAACCATATCTTGATATGCTTCACACCTATTGTCCCCAATACTTCTATCATTTGATAAATCATTAACTGGACTACCGAACTTATTAATATCATCAGCATAAACATCACAGGTATTCACATAAGTTATATTTTCAAAATCAAAACTTACTGAACTTTTATTATTACCTATAGAACTATAGTCATAATCATAATCAAGTACTTTATATCCAGCTGGAGCACTTAAATGAAACTTTGTGTTTTCTTTACCTAAAAAAGGATTAAAACTTCTATTAATACTTGTAATTACATGTTCTCCTGGTTTATAAATGTTAGCACTTTCTTCATCCTTATTCTCGTTAGTTGGCTTACCAATCTTATCAGGATCACTTGTTACTATTTCTTCATCATTTACAAAAAGATAATCCTCAAATTGAAATCCAGCAATTTTATCATAATCATAATCAACAATTTTATATCCATCCGGAGCACTTAATCCATACAATCCATCTTTTCCCCATAACAATTCTATTGACCTATCAACCTCAATAATTTGATGAGTTCCAGAAGAATAAGTTTTTGATTCTTCACTATTATTTTTTACACATCCACTTAATGGAATAATCGTAAAAACAACAACACCAGATAATAATAAATTTTCTAATTTTCTAGATATTGTTAACAAGATAACTCCCCCATTCATAGTGCATAAAGTATAACATAAAATAAAAAAAAATTAAAGATAAAAAGAATAGAGCCATCCCTATTCTTCATCAAGCATTTCCTATTATTTAATAATTCTAAATTAAATGTGTTTATTCTGAGAAACATCATCAGTATCAGGTGTAACATACTCAGACATCATATCACCAAGTTCATTCTTTTGATAATTAGACTGTTCTAAACAATGAACAACCAAACCTGTGTATTTATCATCAAATTTTACAATTTCTTCATTTTCTTCTCGACTCATAATATCGTTTACAGTATTAATTGCTGTATCAAGCCTAATACCAATTTTATCACTTATTAAAGAAAGTATATTAGTAGAAGAATATGTGCCATCTCCATTCTCTTTCTTTATATTAACTTCATCAAAGTTCTTTATAGGAACCCTATCAAATATTTCTGAAATAATTCTTTTTAACTCTTCTTGATTTCCATTAGCATTATCAATTCTTTCTTTATATACTTCGCAGTCATATTCTAAAAAGTTATGGAATTGAACACTTGCATTAAGTAAATTTTCATCAATTTCATTATTAGAATAATCTTCACTATCTACAAATTTACTAGGACAAAGTTCAATCAATTCATCACCATCTTTAATTAACACTTGTTCAAACTCAACTAAACCACCTTTAACTTTAGTACAACATAAAGTCCTTGTTTGATCAACTTTTTTATATAAATCAAATATATTTCTAGTCTCATCATCCATATCTTTCATATGTACAGAAAATGTATTTCCAAATTTTGGATTATAAACAACCAGTAAATCGTCTCCTTTATCCGATTCATCATATTGACATTCAACAACAAAACCATATCTTTTAAAAAACTCTCTCTGATTACCTAATGACTTACTTGCAAACTCACTAAGCATCCTTACAAAATTTTCACCAACAACTTTTTTCGCATCATAGTACATTCTCTGCTCTTCAGCATCCGATTCAATTTGATTTCTAATACTATCATCAACGTCAATTATTTTCTTAAAATCTTTAACTATATCATCAACATCTTTATCCTCTATTTTTTTATCAGATTCATATAATAAATTATTAAGCTCTAAAGCTTTTTGAGCTTTAGGATAATTATCATCAAGTATCTTTTTTATATTATTTCTTAATTCTCCACGACTATTCTTTTCAAGAAGAGAATTTACATCTTTAGGCATAAACCCAAATCTCGAAAGTCTTTCATAAGATTCTAATATTTTCCTTAATCTACCAGAATCTGAAGAATTGCTTTTATATCTATTAAAATCAAGTTCTATTTTTTTCATTGATATATCACTAATACCATGAGCAAGTCTATTTAAATTAAATAATGAATAACATAATCTATCATAATTGTTATACTTATCCCGACATGTTAAATCAAATATTTCATTAGATAATTTTCTAACATTTTCATCAAATATTTCATTAGACAACATTTTAACATTTCTATTACCAATTCCTTGAGCCTCTATACTAAGTTTCTTTCCCAAAAAAGCATCAATCCCTCTAAAAATATTAAATAAAACCATTTCATTTTTATCACTGCCATAAAAAAATTCATCTAACATTCTTCTAATATTAACCTCAAATATCTTATCAAATTTTTCTGACTTTGGATTATTTTCAATATCATTTAACATATATTGAGCAACTACAGAAAAAGGGGTTTGTTCCATTGGCTTTTCTAGCTTTTCTTTCTTTTCTTGCTTTGACTTTAGTTGACTTTCAATTATCCTCTTGAGAACATTAAGATCTTCTTGTTCCCTAAAGAAATAATCATTATCAAAAGCTTCAGTATAAAAAACATCTTTAATTTGTTCACCATTTCTTAACATATCGAATGTATATGGATTTAATTGAATCATTTTCTTTATAACTTTTGCATCAATTAACTTATCTAAAACATCCCTTATTTCATTATTAAAATCAGTATAAAATAAATATTTCATAAATAAATTTTTACATTCATTCAAATCAAGATTATAAAAATCCATTTGAGAAACAATACTTGAAATTTTCTTACCAAGATTTTTATTTAATTTGTTTGTTTGTTTATTCTTTCCTTTTTTCGATAATTCAGAATTATTTTCTATTGTAAGCTTTTCACTCTCATATTCATTAATCACTTGAATAAAGCTTTCATCACTTTCTAGAGCAGTCCTCATAGTTGCATATAGTACTCTTCCAATTACTTCATTTTTTAAAAGTATAGATCTCTTTTTCTTATCAATAGACAATTTATCCCATTTTTTTATTGTACTTAGAGTTTTTAAAAATCCAGAAATTTCTGTAGGTGACAAATTTATTTTTGAATTTATATTATAAAAATTAGAGTTAATCCTTTCTAAATCTTTTCTTATATGATAATGAGCACCATCAAATATATCACTATCTAGTCCTAATAATGAATATTGGTCAGGATAAATACCATATAAATCTTTATAAACATCATTATTTGATTTTGATATATTTTCAAAAACATCATGTGCTATAATTTCTCTTAGTTCAACCATATTCTTATTATCAATATTATCAACATTCAACGGAATTATATGGCTAGCATAAATTAGAGAATCTTTTAACTTCTGTTTAACTAAATCATCTTCCGAATCATCCATCAATTTTATTACAGTAGTTGGCTCAATTTTATAATTTTCTTTTATTGATTGTTGTAATTTTCTAAATAAATCTTCTTTACTATCAAAATAAAAACCAAAATAAATCTTTTGAAGCATCGTAGTAGAAGTAATATTATTTTGAGAACTTAATAAACTATAATTATTATAAATATTATCCAATGTTTCAGAAAAACTTTTAAAAACCATATCAGGATTATCATAAATAATTTGAATATCTAATCCTAAATTAGTCCATTCTTTAAAATTAACAAATAAACTCTTAAAATCAGGAACAGGATTAGGAATATCATTTAAAGTTGGATATAATAAATAAATTAATCTATTAAATCTATCTAAATCGTCCACTTCAAAATCAATTTTATTATCGTCAAAGTACTTTTGTTCTTCATCTAAAGATATAGTATATTCTTTTGTTTTATCAAATTCATCACCTATTAATTTTGCCCATCTAACATGTTCACAACCGAAATCATCATTATATTTATTGTACCACACAACTCCATTCACATTTCCTGAGGAAGACAATGTCTTTAATAGTTTATCTTTTTGCAAAAAATTAACTTTAGGATGCTCAACTAATGAATCAGGAATAAACTGACAATCATTACTTATATTAATTTTAGCTGTAAATGTGGATGAAGGTTCAAATTTTTTGATACTGCTAGGCAATTTCAACTCTTCTAAATATTCACATTTATCAAAAGCATTATGAGCAATTTCAACAACTCCTTCCAAAATCTCAATTTTATCAACATAAGTTTCACAAAAACTAAAAGGGCCAATTTTTTTAACCGGTATTCCATCGATATAGCCTGGTATTACAAC
>CAVLBI010000032.1:0-2388 GCA_963661295.1 bacterium | reverse complement strand
ATCAAAAAGATGAGTTATTAGATAATTTACTTTTAATAATTGATTTGGAAGTTGCATTGAATTCTAATAAAATATTATGTTTTATGAATTTGAAACAATTTTTAACAAAAGAAGAAGTTTTTGAGTTTTATAAATATACAACATATAATTCAGTAAAAGTAATAATGATAGAATCTTCTAAATATGATTATTTTAGTGACTATGAAAAAGTTATAGTAATTGATCAAAGTTTAGATGAAAATATGATATAATAGGTATAGATGAAATAGAATTTATCATTTAAGAGCTACAAATCTCTATTAATGTAGTAGTAGAATTAAACCTATTTGAGGTTTTAGTTCTATGTCATCTTAAATGGTATTAAAACACGAAAAAATTACAAAGAAACAGACTTATTGTTTTAGTTCTATGTCATCTTAAATGGTATTAAAACCTAAATATTGGGACTTATTCAACTATTGAAGTTTTAGTTCTATGTCATCTTAAATGGTATTAAAACTATTCAAAGAGAATTAAAAGCAAGTATAAAGTTTTAGTTCTATGTCATCTTAAATGGTATTAAAACCTGATGTATTAATTATATCATATCTAGTTAGTTTTAGTTCTATGTCATCTTAAATGGTATTAAAACGGAGAAGATAGTGAACTATTTTGGTTAAGAGTTTTAGTTCTATGTCATCTTAAATGGTATTAAAACGATAGAACTTTACCAGGAACAGGAAATTATGTTTTAGTTCTATGTCATCTTAAATGGTATTAAAACACAGAATATAACAGAAAATCTAATACCTAGGTTTTAGTTCTATGTCATCTTAAATGGTATTAAAACAAACCAGTTTATGTTTAATGCCCCAGTATAGTTTTAGTTCTATGTCATCTTAAATGGTATTAAAACGTGGAACTCCACTTGGGAATTTAAATGAATGTTTTAGTTCTATGTCATCTTAAATGGTATTAAAACTTTTATAATTATAGTGTCTTAATTGAAAATATAAAAAGATAATTTTATTATTCTATGTTTTGAAGAGTTGTAATAATGAGTCAATTATCATTTAAAGAATTTTTAAAATTAAGCGAGAAAGAAAAATGTGAAAGATATGAGAAACTATCTGAACATCATAAGTTTTTGGCAAGAATAAGTCAAAATGCTGGTGCCAGAGTTGTACCAGAAGATGAAAGAGAACAATTAAGAAAAATGAAAAAAATGTTGAAACAGAAGAATTTAGAAAAAGAGAAAAAAGGTTTAATGCCATGCTAGAAGAAGCAAGAAAAAAAGAAATGGTTACAAAGAATGATAGCAATACTAATAATAATTGCTATTTTTTTATTTTGTTGTATATTAGTATTGATGGAACTGATAGGATTATTTAGACTTGTTTCTGATATACCGTCAGTTTCTTTTATTTAACTTTTTAGATATAATGATTATAGTATTATTGAAGGGAGACTTTTTAAAGATGAGTGAGATAGAGGAAAAATTAAGAAAGAAATTAAAGGAATATACTTTTGATTACGAAAATAATGATATTTCAGGAATCATGGGTTTACTTGATACTGAAGAAGATATGAAAAAAATGTATGAATACATTGTGGATAATAATATTACTGATACAGATGATATTTATAAATATGGCTTTGAATTATGTGATGATTTAGAAGAAATTATTGGAATAGAAGAAGATGGAGATGAAGAAGAATAAGTACTATTTTTTTAGTTATATTTTCTTTTTTTATTGTGTTTTTTAATTTATAAAAAGTAATATTTTTTTCTTTTAATTGAATTAGTTATTTGATATACTATTCGTATAGTAAGGTGTTGGATATGAGTAAGATTATTAAACAGAAGAAGATGAATAAGAAACTTAAAATTAATGATATTAATAAAAATAGTAATCAAGATTTAGGACATACTATTAGAGGTATTAAGGCTAATGAAAGAAAATATACTATTATTCTTGTTTGTATTTTTATGATTATTTTT
Source organism: bacterium (assembly GCA_963661295.1). Lineage (GTDB taxonomy): Bacteria > Bacillota_I > Bacilli_A > RF39 > UBA660 > UBA3789. The sequence continues at coordinate 407 of CAVLBI010000032.1, read as the reverse complement.
GCTATTATTGGATATTTTAATTTTAGAGTTGATAATAATTTATTAACAAATACTGATCAATCTCTTTATAAAAATGTTTTATCTGCTTCTAGTATGTCTGTTACTTTAAATAATACTTATATTAAGAATGATAATATTGGAAAGAGTGATGCTCCTTATATTGTTAGTATTAATAATAATACTTGTAATGATGTAAATTATAAAGTAGAACTTATTAGAACTGATAAAGAAAATGGTTTATGTAAGTGTGGAAATAAGTTATTAGATTTAGGAAATATTAAATATAGCATTGATGGTAGCGATGCTTCTTTATTAAATACTAATAGTAATGGTGATATTATTGTTGTTACTGGTACACTAAAGAGTGGTAAGAGTAAGTCATATGATGTTAGATTATGGGTTAGTGA
>CAVLBI010000031.1:3455-8985 GCA_963661295.1 bacterium | reverse complement strand
ACAATATATTTATTCATGAGCTTTTACTCCTTGATATGTGTCTCTTCTTACCATTTCTTTATCAATATCATTTAGTACACAGAATTTTTTTGTTAACCAAGATGGCTCTATTAAGTCATCTAATTTAGGATCTCCTGTTATTCTATGAATTACTATTTCTTCTCTTAATAGTTCTAATTGACTTACTACTATATCAATATATTCTTCTTTTGATAATAAATGAAATTTTTCTTCTTTATACATTTTTTCTATAGGTGTATTTTTTGTAATACTTAGCATATGAATTTTAATTCCTTGAATGTCTAATTTATTTAGATATTTTACAGTATTTAACATATCTTCTTTTGTTTCATATGGAAGGCCATTTATTATATGAACAACTACATCTATATTTCTTTTTCTTAATTTATGTACCATATCTTCAAAACATTCTAGAGTGTGACATCTATTTATTAATTTTGAAGTTGATTCCTTTGTTGTTTGTAATCCAAGTTCTATTGTTAAATATGTTTTTTTATTTAATTCTTCTAAATAATCTAGGCATTCATCTGTTATAGAATCTGGTCTTGTTGCGATATTTAGACCAATTACATTGTCTTGCTTTAATATTGTTTCATACATTTTTTTTAATTCATTAACAGGAGCATATGTGTTTGTTCTTGCTTGGAAGTAACCTATATATTTTGCTTTAGGCCATTTTTTTAACATCATTTCTTTTATTTCTTTAAATTGTTTTTCTAGAGAATCTTCTTTATTACCAGCAAATTCTCCGCTACCTGATTTAGAACAATAAATACATCCTCCATATCCTACTTTTCCATCTATATTTGGACATGAAAAACCAGCATTTAAACTTACTTTGAATACCTTTTCATGAAATCTATTTTTATAATAATAGTCTAGAGTGTGATATCTTTTATTTGAATTTGTATATTTAAAATTATTCATTTTTACTCCTTTAATTTTTAAATTTTATTTAAATTAACTTATATTTTTTAGTTTACGAAATTGTGTATATAATACCTTTTAAAAACATCAAGATTATAACATAAAATATGGTCTTTTGCAATTAAGTATGTTATTATATGATTAAGGTGGTGCCCTTGAGAAAGGTTAGAAAAATTAAATTAAAAGATAAATATATAAGTGTAATTAAAGTGATTGGGATTATTCTTTGTATTTTATTAGGAATTTATATATTTTATTCTAAACAAATATCTAGTCTTACTAATCTTGGTTATAGTAAAGAAGCTAGTAAAAATATTTTGTTTTCCTTAAAGAAAGATTATGTTCTTAGTAAAGGTGAAAACAAGACTTTAAATGCTGCTTTTGAGAGTAATGATTATGATGAAAAGAATTTAAGCAGATATAGTAATATTGATTATGTGAATCAGAAACATTTAATTAAGAATATTAATAAACTTATTGAAATTGGATATAGTAATAGTGATATTAATATGATACTTAGTCATGGTGATGATTCGGAGGTTACTAGGTTTACTAAAAGAGAGAGGATAAAGTATCTTGATGAGTTTTTTAGTGTTAGTTATGCTAAATTAGATAATTATGATAGATATGTTAAATATTCTGATGAGACTGGTGAAGATGAAGATTATGTTGTTTTATATGTAAATCTTAATTTGGATAAGGATGTTTATACTGATGCATTTACTGTTAATGATTTTTCATATGATATGTTGATTAATAAGCATAGATGTCTTAAGAAGAGCTTTAAGCCTAAGAGTTTAGTTAAAATTGATACTAAGTATACTAATGGCGATGTATATTATGGTAATTCTGTTGCGGTTAATGCTTTTATATCTATGGCAAAAGCTGCTGATAAGGAAGGTCTTGGGTTAGTTATTAATTCTGCTTATAGAAGTTATGAAGATCAAGAAGAGATTGCTGATACATATAAAAATCTATATGGTGATGATTATGTAACTAAGTATGTAGCAAAGCCTGGATTTTCAGAACATCAGACTGGTCTTGCTTTTGATATTGGTAGTACTTCTAAAAAGGTATTTGCCGATAGTTCAGAGTATGAATGGATGAAGTCTAATGCATATAAATATGGATTTATTTTAAGATTTAGTAAGAGGTATGAAGATATAACTCAGTTTAGAAGTGAACCTTGGCACTATAGATATGTTGGTAAAAAGATTGCTAAATATATTTATGAAAATAACATTACTTTAGAAGAATATTATGTAATGTTTTTAGATAAATAGAGGTGATATTATGCAATGTCCTAATTGTGGTACTGATTTAAAACCTGGAACTAAGTTCTGTTTTAATTGTGGATATTATTTGGAAGAAGAGAGTGACGATAACTCTGATACAGTTTTAGATAATCAAGAAGACACTGATACAGTATTGACTGATAGTAATACTGAAGAGTTTAAGTTTAGTACTGATGATTTTGATGAAAAAAGGAAAAAGAAGACTAGAAAAAAATTTGATTTTAAGGCTAACTTAACTTATATAATTTTAGGTGGAGTTTTATTCTTTTCATTAGTATTACTTTTGTATGGCGTTATCAGTAAGAATAATAGTAAAAATGTTACTCCTGATACACCTGTTCGGAAGACAGAAAAGGTTGTTTCTGTAGATAATTATAAGGTTACTGTTCCGGCAGGCTTAGACTATCAAATTCAGAATAAGAGTATTTTTATATCAGATGATGAGAAGTATAGTTTTTCTTTCACTTTGAAAGATGGAAACTATGATAATTATTCTGATAATTTAGAAGCTTATGCTGATGAACTTACAAAGTTAGGGTATGAGGTTGGAAATTCTGAAAAGAAAAGAATTAGTGCTAGTGAGTTATTAATTTATACTTTGTCAGGAGATTCTGATGTTAAATATTTATATTTAACTAAATATGATTCTAAATTAGTCGCTATGGGAGTTATCAATGTTCATAATTCTAGTAAAATAGATGATGTTTATAAAGTTATTATTAAGATAACTTCTAGTGTTAAGTTTAATGATGATAATGCTGAAGAAAAAGATGAAACTAATACTGAAAATGATGTTAGTTCATCTGTTGTTCAAGGAATTAGTGGGTTAATTAATTAGGTATTTTAATTACCCTCTTTCTTTTATAAATTTGTTTTTTATGGTATTATGTAAATATAAAAATAAGAAGGTGTTGGTATGTATCCACTTGGAAAACAATTTGAAGTAGATTCTCTTAAGGCTAAGAGTGATAAAAAGGCAATTGTTTTGGGGGCTAATTATAGGATTTCTGTAATTACTGAGCGTGTTATTCGTTTAGAGTATTCTCCTAATGGTCAATTTGTTGATGCTCCTACTCAGTTAATTAAAAAGAGAAGGGTTGGTATTCCTGATTTCTTTATTAGACAAGATGCAAATATAGTTGAAGTTACTACTAAATATTTTGCTCTTAGTTATATAAAGGGACAACCTTTTGTTGGCTCTAAAGTTGATAAGATGAAAAATTTAAAAATCACTTTATTGAGTAAAGACAGAGATAGACGTAAAGATTGGTATTTTGGGCATCCTGAGGCTCGTAATATGAAGGGAAATATGGTAGGTGTTGATGTATCTATTCCTGATAATTTAAAGAGAGGATTATATTCTCTTGATGGATTTTCATCTATTGATGATAGTATGAGTAAGATTATTATGCCAGATGGAACTCTTGCTGATCCTCCGGCTAATCATACGGATATATATGTTTTTATGTATGATAATGATTTTAAACAAGCCTTATTTGATTATTTTAAAATGACGGGTGCTCCAGCTTTGATACCTAGATATGCATTAGGTAACTGGTGGAGTAGAAATACTGATTATAATGATGAGTCTGCGCATGAACTTATAAGAAATTTTGAGAGAAAAATGATTCCTTTTTCTGTAGTTGTATTTGATCATGATTGGCATTTAAGAGAATGGGGAGATCAGAAAAATTTAAAGACTGGTTATACTTTTAATACTAAGTTATTTAAAAATCCTAAGAGTATGATTGATGAGTTTCATAGTCGTGGTGTCAGAGTTGGACTTGTTGTAAATCCTACTAATGGTATTTATCCTATTGAGCAATATTATAAGCAAGCAATAGAATTTTTAAAGGCAACGCCTAATAGTGTTATTCAATTTGATCCGTTAAATCCAAAGTATTTAGATTTATTATTTAAAGTATTCTTACATCCACTTGAGAATTTAGGTGTTGATTTCTTTTGGAATGATTCTACAGGTGATATGAATGTAAATAGATTATGGGCATTAAACCATTATATGTATTTAGATTCTGGAAAAAATAATAATAAAAGACCTATGATTTTAGCGAGATCTGGTTTAAATGCTCCACATAGATATCCTGTTTTATATGGTGGTTCTAGTGAGATAAGCTGGGATAAGTTAAAAGAAATTCCTTTTATGTATTTGAATGCGGCTAATATTGGTGTTAGTTGGTGGAGTCATGATGTTGGTGGAAATCACGGTGGTATTGAAGATGGTGAATTGTATTTAAGATATCTTCAACTTAATACTTTTGGACCAATTTTAAGATTTCATGGAGCTCGTGGAAAATACTATAAGAAGGAACCTTGGGTATGGGATGCTAAGACAGAGAATATAGCAGCAAATTATTTGAGACTTCGTCATAGATTGATTCCTTATATTTATACAGAGGCTTATAATTATACAAGGGCAGGTACTCCATTAATTCAACCATTCTATTATAATTATATGTGGGTTTATGATGATGATTTATATAAAAATCAATATTATTTTGGTTCTCAATTACTAGTTTGTCCAATTCTTGAGAAAAAGGATAGAGTAATGAATCGTACTGTTCATAGATTCTTTGTTCCAGATGGTGTCTGGTATGATTTAGTTACTGGTAAGAAATTTCCTGGTAACAAAAAGTATGTTTCTTTCTTTAAAGAGGATGATTATCCAGTTTTTGCACATGCTGGGTCTATAATTCCTTTCTCTAATAAGTCTGATTATAATAATATTGGTTTACCTACAGATTTAGAAATACAAATATTTCCGGGAGTTTCTAATACTTATACATTATTTGAAGATGATGGAATTACTTCAATGTATAAAGAGGGATATTATTTAAAGACTTCTATTGATTATAACTATTTAAGAAATAACTATACTGTTATTATTAGATCTATTGATGGTAAGAGTGGTATTGCTCCTGAGAAGCGTAATTATAAGATGGTATTTAGAAATACTAAGCAAGCTGATAGCGTTACAGTTTATTTTAATGCGAATAAACTTCAAAATTATAGTTATGTTGATGGTAATGACTTCGTTGTTGAAGTTAGAGATGTACCTACTATTGGGCAATTAACAATTAACTGTAAGGGAAAAGATATTGAGATTGATGCAGTTAGACTTATCAAAGATGATATAGAAAGTATTTTGCTTGATCTAATGATTGATACATATCTAAAAGAAGAAATAGATAATATTTTATTCGGAGATCTTCCATTTGCTAAGAAAAGAATTGAAGTACGTAAATTAAAGAAAAAAGGATTATCTAAGG
>CAVLBI010000031.1:0-3445 GCA_963661295.1 bacterium | reverse complement strand
ATCTAAGGAACATATTGATTTATTTTTAAATTTACTTAACTATATGAATGAATTTTAGTAAATTAAGAAGTATATATGAATTGGAAGTACTTTGTTTATTAATTTTTTTAGATAAAAAAATGAGAAAAATCTAGTATTTTTCTTATTTTATGCTATAATTGAGTTATATTTGTGTTGATGAAGAAGTAGTAATAAGTTATTACTTTATAGAGAGTCTATGGTTGGTGGAAGTAGATATGTAATGTTTATGAACTTGTCTTTGGAGCGAGTGGGTAATTCCGTTATCAATAAGAGAGTATAATTTAAATATTATAAATTAAGGTGGTACCGCGAGAGAATCGTCCTTATGTTTATAATATTTTTTTTTGGAGGTAAATATGGAGGAACTGTTATTATTTTTTATGTGTTTTGTAACTGTTTTAATATTATATGAAATATTTATTATTAGACCTGCTAAGAAAAGACACAAAAGTAAAAGAAAAAAAGACAAAGATAAGGAAGTTCTGGAAATTAAGTATCTAACTGCTAGATATAAATTAGATATGGAGAAGATTAGTTATAATCAGTTATTACAGATATGTGCTATTACTTCTAGTTTTGATATAGCTTTAATGGTAAGTATTGTAGGCCTTATTTCTAATTTTATATTAATGATACTTGGATGTTTTGGAATTTCATTTATTGTTATTATGTTAAGTTATCACTTAGTATATTTGTTTTATAAGAAGAAAGGAATGATTAAGAATGAGTGAATTTAGTAAAATTGAAAAAAAATGGCAAGATTATTGGGAAAAGAATAAGACTTTTAAGGTTAGTGAGGATGAGAGTAAACAACCTTATTACATATTGGTTGAGTTCCCTTATCCATCTGGTGCGGGTCTTCATGTTGGCCATGTTAGGAGTTATACTGCACAAGATGCTATTGCTAGAATGATGAGAATGCAAGGGTATAATGTTTTATATCCAATGGGATTTGATGCTTTTGGTGCTCCTGCTGAGCAATATGCGATAAAGACTCATCAACATCCTAAGGAAGTTGTCAAACAAAATATAAAAACATTTACTAATCAAATGAAATCTATTGGTTTTTCTTTTGATTGGGATAGACAGTTTTCAACAACTGATCCTGAATATTATAAATGGACACAATGGCAATTTTTACAATTTTATAAAATGGGTATGGCATATAAAGCTGAGATTCCTGTTAATTGGTGTCCTAAGTGTAAAAGTGTTTTAAGTAATGAGGATGCTGCAGGTGGTGTTTGTGAGCGATGTGGCACTCAAGTGGAACAAAGAGATAAATCTCAATGGATGCTTAGAATGTCTGATTATTCTGAGGATTTATTAAAAGGACTTGATGATACTAATTTTGCAGATAGAGTTAAATTAGGACAAGTTAATTGGATTGGTAAATCTACTGGAGTAGAGATGGATGTAGATATTGTAGGTGGAGGAAAATTCTCAATATTTACTACATGTATTGAAACTGTATATGGAATTACTTTCTTTGTAATTGCTCCAGACGGAAAATTAATTAAAGAATTAATGCCAAGAGTTGAAAATAAAGAAGAAGTAGAAGAATATATTAAAGAGACTGCTAAGAAGTCTAATATGGATAGAACTGAACTTAACAAAGGTAAGAGTGGAGTCCTTGTAAAAGGAATTAAGGCAATTAATCCAGTTAATGGAAAAGAAGTTCCAATTTTCTTAGGAGATTTTGTTTTAGGAGATTATGGAACTGGAGCTGTTATGGCTGTACCTAGTCATGATCAAAGAGATTTTGAATATGCGAAGGTTCATGATATTCCTATGATTCAAGTTATTGATGGAGCAGATGTTTCAGAGCATGCTTTTGAAAAGGGCGATTATCTTGGAAAAGGTTGTAAGTTAATTAATAGTGAACAATTTAATGGATTAACTGTAGAAGAAGCTAAAAAACAAATTACTGAATATCTTGAGGATAAAGGAATTGCGAGACGTGTTAATAATTATAAAATGAGAGATTGGATTTTTTCTAGACAGAGATTCTGGGGTGAGCCAATTCCAATGATTTATTGTGAGAAATGTGGATGGCAACCTATGAAAGAAGAAGATTTACCTTTAGTTTTACCTGATGTTGCAGAGTATGAACCAACTGATACTGGTGAGTCTCCTCTTGCTAAGATTACTGATTGGGTAAATACTACTTGTCCTTGTTGTGGTGGACCTGCTAAACGTGAGACTGATACAATGCCTCAATGGGCTGGATCTTCTTGGTATTTCTTAAGATTTATGGATCCACATAATAAACATGAATTTGCTTCTATGAAAAATATGAAATATTGGAATAGAGTAGACTGGTATAACGGAGGAATGGAGCATACTGCAAGACATTTATTATATGCAAGATTCTGGGTCCAAATGTTATATAAACAAGGACTTGTTCCACATAAAGAAATGATTTGGACAAGAGTATCTCATGGTATGATTTTAGGCCCAGATGGTCAAAAGATGAGTAAATCTAAAGGAAATGTTATTAATCCTGATGATATCGTTAATGAATATGGAGCTGATGTACTTCGTGTATATGAAATGTTCATGGGAGATTATCAAATGGATGCTGCATGGAGTACTGATTCACTTAGGGGATGTAAGAGATTCTTAGATAAGATTATTAGAATTATGGATAAAGTTAATGATAAAGAAGGATTTACTGAATCTTTAGAGGTACAACAAAATAAAACTATTAAGAAGATTGAGTATGATTTAACTCATATGGGTTATAATACTGCAATTTCTAGTTTAATGATTTTAGCGAATGCTTATGATAATCTTGAAAGTATTACTAAAGAAGATTATAGATTACTTATTACTTTACTTAATCCATTTGCTCCTCATATAACTGAAGAATTAAATGAAAAACTTGGTTATAGTCCAATATGTGAAGGTACTTGGCCAGAGTATGATGAAGAAAAGATAGTTGAAGATACAAAAGAAATTGCTGTTCAAGTAAATGGTAAAGTTCGTGGAACTATTGAAATAAATATTGAAGATGATGAAAATTCTATTAAGGAAAAAGCTTTGGACAATGAAAATGTTAATAAACATATTGAAGGTAAGGAAATTGTAAAGATTATTGTTATCAAAGGTAAAATTGTTAATATAGTTGTGAAGTAAGAAGACATAGTTCTTCTTTTTTCTTTGTTTTATAAATTTATAATTTAATTGGTGATTAAATGAAAGTTAAAATATTTGATGAAGAAGACGAAAAGGACTTAGAGGATGATATTAATGAGTTTATTGATGATACGATGGAAGTTATTGATATAAAATATCAAGTTTCTGTTTCTATATTTAGTGAGGAACAGGTGTATTGTTTTTCGGCTATGATTATGTATGCATCTATCATCTCGTAAATTTTTAGACTAAAGTTCGTTTTTTAATGAACTTTTTTCTTTTCTAGATT
>CAVLBI010000030.1:0-6157 GCA_963661295.1 bacterium | reverse complement strand
GACTTGAAGATAATGAAGAAAAAGAATTTAAAGTAAAATTAAACCAATTAATAGAAAAAGTTAATCAAAATTAAAAATTCCATTTATATAATTTTTGAATAATTATACATATGAATAATAGTTTATACATAGTTAATTTTTTTATAAGATAAAATATAAATAGTAAAAAAGTTATCATATTTAAAATATCATTAATGATAGAATGACTAAATTTCTACTAAGAGTATTTGAATAATTAAATTCGTTTAATTATTCAAATTACTTTTACAATTGATAAAAAATTAACGATATATAACAAATTTGAAAAAAGTACTTGAAATACAAGTGCTTTTATTGTATAATCGTAGATGTCAGTTGGAAATGTCTTGGTAGCTCAGCTGGATAGAGCAATCGCCTTCTAAGCGATCGGTCAGGCGTTCGAGTCGCCTCCAGGACACCATTTAGACATAAAGCAATCAGTTGATTGCTTTTTTTGTTGAAATAGTAAAAGTACTACTTTAATACAATTTTATGAAAAGAGTTTCAAACTTTTTTTTTTTATGCTATAATTTTCTTAGAATAAGATAGGAGTAAATATCTATGAGAATATATATTCAAGATAAAAATAATCTTTTAAAATTTAATTTACCAGCAAAAGTAGATGGCTCTATGTTATTTTCATTTAAATCAAATAGTGGTTTTATAGAAAATTCATTAAATATAGATGCAGTAAATCAAGAATGGGTTATGCGCAGTAATGGAAACGTAAATATAGTAGGGCAAAACAATATGTTAGTTGATGATATTATCCTTAAAGATTATATGTGTGTACCAATATCAGTTAGTGGCTCAAGTGACTTACTGACTTTATTTTGTCTTCCTTCAATTGAGGAAAACAATTTTTCTTTTAACGTTACTAACAAACAACAAGTAACTATTGGAAAATTACAAAGTAATTCAATATCATATCAACAAAATATGATGTTTGATAATCATGCAATAATTACAAAAGAAAATGGGTATTGGTTTATCCAACCATGTGTACAAGATGAAAGACTTTTTTTGTATATAAATAATAGAAGAGTAAGAGAAAAAACTTTGCTTTATGCAGGCGATATTATATTTTCAAATGGATTAAGGCTTATCTGGATGAACAAGGTTGTAATCGTTCCAATGTCAACACAATTTTTTAGAGTAAATGGATTATTAAATATTCAAGATACCGGAAAAATAAGCAATAGTGATTATCAATCGGTTTCAGAACTTGAAAGTAATGTAAGTTTATACAGCGAAAATGATTATTTTTCACACACACCAAGAATTAGAAGTGTTTTAGAAAAAGAAGAAATAAACATCGATCCGCCTCCTGGTAAGCAGGATTCAGATTCAGAAATGCCATTCTTTTTAAGTATTGGCTCAAGCTTTACAATGCTTGGTATGATGTCATTAAATGCTTTTAACTTATATGATGGTCTCTCAACCGGTCAAAAAGATATAATGGAAATGTTACCACAAATTATAATGGTTGTAACAATGTTAATCGGTTCTTTATTAATGCCACTACTTATAAGCAAATGGCAGAAAAACTATGCAAAGAAAAGAGAAAAGAAACGTCAAGAAAAGTACTCTGAATATTTAGAAGAAAAAGAACAATTAATTCAAGCAAAAATAAAAAAACAAGAACAGATTATTAGAGATAATAATATTGATGTCAATGGCTGTATTCAATCAATAAAAAATAAAAATAGTGATTTATGGAATAGAACAATAAAAGATAATGATTTTATTGAGTTAAGATTAGGAGTAGGCGACAGACCATCCGAACTAGAAATTCAAGCTGCAGAAGAAAAGTTTTCACTAGATGATGATGAACTATATAAAAGGGTTTGTGAAATTGGAAAAAAATATGATAAATTGCATGATGTTCCAATAACTATTAACTTAAAAAGACAAATTGTAACATCTATTTTATTACAAAATACATATCCTCTTGAGTTTATAAATAACTTAATGATTCAACTTTTAGCATTACATAGTCCTCTTGATTTAAAAATAGTTATATTTACAGATAATAGTAACAGTTATAAATGGAATTATTTGAAATATACAAAACACAATATTTCAGATGATAATCAAATTAGATTCTTTGCAACTAATCAAAATGAGTCTAAGGTGTTAAGTCAGTTTCTAGATACAGAATTCCAAGATAGAAAGAGTAAAAAAGATGAAAGACAAAAACAAGTTGATGAATTAAAAAAAGATAAATTTGAAGAATACGAGTTATATGATTCATATTACTTAATTATAACTGATAACTTCAAGGCAGTAAGAAAATTTAAGTTTTTTCAAGATTTAATCGATAGTCAATATAATTATGGCTTTTCATTATTATTAATTGATAAAGATATGAAAAGTATTCCAAATGAATGCAAAAAATTTATTGTAATAAACGATAGTGAAAGTGGTATGTTTAATGATAGATTAAGCGAAGAAGATACAATAAAATTTAAAGCAGAATATATAAATGGAATAAATATGAGGCAATTTGGTAGAATAGTAGGAAATATTCCTATTCAAGGAAATGATGCTGAAAGCCAATTGCCAACATCATTATCTTTCTTACAAATGTATAATGTTGGAAAAATAGAACAATTAAACATTCGCAATAGATGGAAAACAAGTGATCCGATGACAACGCTTGCATCACCAATAGGTGTTCATACAAGTGGAGAATTATTTGTACTAGATTTGCATGAAAAATCAGATGGTCCTCATGGATTAATTGCAGGTTCAACTGGTTCGGGAAAATCAGAATTTATTATAACTTATATACTATCAATGACACTAAATTATGACCCTAAAGAAGTTCAATTTGTTTTAATTGACTATAAAGGAGGTGGTTTAGCGGGAGCCTTTGAAAATAGAGAATTTAATATTGCAATACCACATTTAGCGGGTACCATTACTAACTTAGATACTGCAGAAATGAATCGTACCTTAGTATCAATAGAAAGTGAATTAAAAAGAAGACAAAGACAGTTTAATAAAGTAAAAGAGCAAACTGGTGAAAGTACGATGGATATTTATAAATATCAAAGATTATATAGAGAAGGATTAATAGATGAACCAGTGTCACATTTATTTATCGTCTCAGATGAGTTTGCAGAATTAAAAGCACAACAGCCAGAATTTATGGATCAATTAATTTCAACAGCACGTATTGGACGTTCTTTAGGAGTGCATTTAATACTAGCAACACAGAAACCAAGTGGTGTTGTAAATGATCAGATTTGGTCTAACTCAAAATTTAAAGTTTGTCTAAAGGTTCAAACACGAGCTGATAGTATGGAAATGCTTAAACGCCCAGAAGCAGCTAGCATTAAAGAAACCGGACGTTTCTACTTACAAGTAGGTTATGATGAATACTTTGATATAGGACAATCTGCATGGACAGGAGAAAAATATGTTCCAACAGATAGAATTATAAAGAAAATTGATGATTCAATTTCATTTGTAGATAACAATGGAAATGTAATTAAAAAATCATATGATTCAGTTTCTAAAACAAATGAACAAAGTGTTGATTTGGGAGACCAGTTAACAAACATAGTAAAATTATTAAATAAAATAGCTCAAGAAGATGGCTATGAATCAAAGAAATTATGGCTACCTTCATTAAAGAAAAATATACTTATATCTGAGCTAATAGATAAATATAATGATGATAAAAATCAATATAATCCACTTACACATTTAGTTATTGGAGAATATGATGCCCCAGCATTGCAGGAGCAAGGAGTAGCAGCCTTAGATTTACTTAATGATGGAAATGTACTAATTTATGGAAGTGCAGGATCTGGAAAAGAAAATCTAGTTACAACAATGATTTATTATTTAACAAGCAGAATGTCACCTAATGATTTAAATATTTATATTGGAGATTTTGGAGCTGAAACCTTAAAAATATTAGAAAAATTACAACATGTTGGAGGAGCATTTGTAACAGAAGAAAACCAAAAACTAGATAATCTCTTAAAACTATTAAATAAAGAATTGCTAACAAGAAAAAAAGAATATGCAGATTATGGTGGTAATTTTGTTGAATACAATAAAATTAGTGGTAAAATAGATAAATTCATTTTAGTTGTTTTAAATAATTATGAAAACTTCTTAGAAAATTATCCAAGAATGTCAGACGTGTTTAATACACTCTTTAGAGATGGAGCGAAATATGGTATTTGCTTTATTCTTACAACAACTCAACAAAATGCTGTTAGAATGAGAGTTGCTCAAAACTTTATGAATAAAATCTGCTTAAAAATGCCTAATACTTATGATTACAGAGATTTACTAGGTTCACCTAAGACATTAATACCAGTAGACAATTATGGTAGAGGAATAGTATCTTTTGCCGGAGAAAAAATATATGAATTTCAAACAGCTGATATATGCAATAGGGAAGAAAAAACACAATTTATTAGACAATATGCAGATGAGATTAAAGCAAAATATCCTAATTTGAAAGCAAAGAAAATACCAGTTCTACCAGATATAGCGTATGTAGAAGACGTCGCATTTGAATTAAAAGGATTAGAGTGTATGCCTATTGGTATAGAAAAAAATAGTTTAGAAGTTTATGTTTATGACTTCATGGAACAAAAAATAAATTTAATTGCTGCAAAGTCAATAAAAAATCATATATATTTTGTTTATGCTCTAATTAAACAAATGTTAATGTTAAAAAATGTTAAAATTAATATAATTGATGCATTAAGTATTTATCGCGGTAATTATGAAGGCATAAATGTCGTAAATGATGATTTTGAGAACTCATTTATATCAATGTATAAAAATGTTCAAAATGATAAGAATCTAAAAGAACAATCAGTTTATATTATTTTAGGAGTAAAAGAGTTTAAAAAGCGTGTGGCAAAATATAGCAAAGATTTTGAAACATTATTTGCATACGTATCTAAGTGTAAAAACAATACGTTCTTATTCTTTGATGATTCAGAAAATTATAAAACAATTCAAGTTGAAGATTGGTTTAGGGATAATATAAATAATACATTTGGTATTTGGTTAGGAGAAGATATTAGTGTTCAAGTTGCCTTAGGAGTAATGTCCTTAAGCATGGAAGATAAGAAAATTTCATTTCCTTGTATTGGCTACCCAATTTATCAAGGTAACCACATGATTATAAAATATGTAGTTGATGGAGTTGGTAAAAAAGATGAATAATAAAGTTTTAGTTGAATTATTAGTTCCAGTATTAGAAGAAAGCTATGACGTGTTCATACCAATAAATAGAAAGGTAGGAAATGTAATAGCTCTTCTTTCTAAAATGGTTTCAGAATTATCTGATGGATATTTTAAAGTTACTGGACAAAATATATTGTATAGTGGTGACACAGGAGAAAAGTATAGAATGAATGATTTAATTGCTAATACTGATATTAGAAATGGAAGCAAAATTATATTAATGTAGGAGGTATATATGTTACAATCAGATATTTTAAAAAGCCAAAAAAATAGTTACAGAAATTGTTATAATCAAGTTGTACAAACAGCAAATGAATTAGCAGGTGCTATTAATATATTAAATGAAATGATAAATATTCAGGGGAGTTGTTATAATGTTAATGATGTTAATGGAGGAACAAATTATCTTTCACATTTATTAGAACAGGAAAGAAGTATTTATAATAATATCGTTAATAATATACTTCCAGATATAAATTCAAAAATAGAGAATTTAAATTATAGAATAAATGATGCTTTAGAACAAGAAGCATTAGAAAGTGAGGCATAAAATATGGCACAATTGAGTATGGAAACAACTAAATTGAAATTAGCAGGAGAGGAATTAAAAAAAATTTCAACAGACTATACTAATTTAATTGTGGAGTTATATGAAAAAATAAATAATCTTCCTGAATCTGGAATCTGGCAAAGTGATTCAGAAAAAGGTTCAGCAAAAGTTTTTGTAAATGCAGTACAAAAAGATAAAACAACATCATTAAACCTGGGAAATACCATGAAAAAATTAGGTTCAGAAATAACAAGCTACGCTGAATCAATAGAAAATATTTCTCAAAATACAATTTAATAGAAGGAGTAATAAAATGACAAAAGTTAGTATTAATACTGATAAAATATCAAATTCATTATTACCAAC
>CAVLBI010000029.1:0-3068 GCA_963661295.1 bacterium | reverse complement strand
TAGGAACAAGATATTTAACTGCTCTTGGATTAAATGTATTAGAAGATTCAGGAAGAGAATATTTATCTGCATACAAATCAGGAAATATTATAAGTACTCCATCAACCAAAACATTAAAAAACTCAGATTATAAAATAGATAATGATACTAATTTAACATTTCAGGATGATATTCAATCATCACAAATGAAGTCAACGGAGTTTAAAGAAACACCAAGTATTAAATCTATAATAGATGATATTGATTTAGAAAAAACATCTTTTAGAGATCAACTTCAAATAGTTTCAAAAGATGGACCTTCTTTTAGAGTTTATCTAAACAGATTAAATAATTTAGATTCTGATCAATTACCATATGGATTTTCTAGTGCCATAGATTATAAGAAATATGCAATTTCATCAATGCTTTCATTAGATACTTCTGAAAATTTAAATTTGATAGATACCTTTGTGACTTATGAAATTGCAAAAGATAAAGAGCTTGCATATATGCTAAATGGTACATCGTATTTAGAAACATTAGTTAAGCTTAATATAAAAGGATTTAATTTAAAATCTGCATTTGAAAATTATACCTATCAGGAATTAAATGACTTAATGAATTCAGAGAGTATAAGTACTGTCATAAAGGAAATGTCTGTTGATGATTTTTGTAATTTAATAGGAAGATATAATGATTTTGAAGGTAATCCCATTTTAGCAACTGATTCTATAGTAAATAAATTTTTAAATTTAACAGATTCAGAGATTATTGAATTTATTAATAATCCAAAATATTTGGGGAATAGTTTTATAAAAAGTATTAATCAAAATTATTCAACTGAAAAATCAGAAAAATTTGCTAATGAATTTATAAACAAGTATCTAGACGAAACTAAATTATTATCAGATCAAAAATATTACAAAAAAATTCTTGGAATTGCGCCTCTTAGTAGAAGTGATTCACCAATAATATATGATAAAATGAAAGATTTAAAAGATAAACTTAAAAACGTTGTAAATAAAAAAGTTATTTCACAAATACCTACTTCATTTTTAGACGATTATGTATTAGATATTGATTCAAAATATAGTGATATGGCATATCTAAAGCTAAAAAATAGCAATTATTCCTATTTTAATATAAAATATTCTCTTGATGATATTTTATATGATGAACTATTATATTGTGAGGAAATCAGTAATAAATTAGATTTAAAATTATCCAACAAGATAGTAGATATATATAAAGGTAATTTTAAGCTACTTAGTATTGAACCAAATGAAATCAGATCTGCACTTAATATTGCTAATGTAGAAAAAGGGGTTAACAGGATTGTGTTAGAAATTGATGGAAAAGAAGTAACTAAAGTTGTAAATCAAACTTCTGAATATTCTCTTAATTTAAGTCATCACTTTTCTGAAAATGAGATAGAAAGTATGCAAAGTGTTTTAATTAAAGACATTAAAAATCTAGGGAATTTTGATCAACCATCGGTTATAAGTGGCTTGTATAAAGTAAATGTACAAGCTGCAGAGAACACTACGTCATTTTATACTTCTGGCAATGATGAAATTTTACTTCCAGGGCTAAGAATTAATCAAGAAATAGTTTCACGTGGTATATCTGATTTTGACAATATTTCAATAGAAAAAATTGATGAAATACCTAGTCTAAAAAAATATATAAACTATGGTAAAAATCAAAAGATTTTTAAATCTAATATTTATGGCGGAAATCAAGGCGATGTTTTCGAGTTGATTAATAGTAGAAATGAAGGTGAAAAATTAAGTGATGTTGATCAAAAAAAAGCAGATAGATTAGTATCAATAATAAAAAAATATTTTCCAAATGTATCAGATGAACAAGAAGTATCTATTGCTGAAAATTATGCAGAGGGTGGATGTGAGTATATGGCAGTTGCAAATGCATTTGCATCATATATTGATGAAAATAAATTATATGATAAATTTAGTGAATGTTTTGGATATGATTTATTTAATGATGGAATCTGTAATTATGAATCTATTGCTTTTGAGGCCTATTTAAAAAGCGTTTCAGACACATATGGAGATGATATTAAAGAACTGCTAAAGACAAGCCATGGTGTAAGCCAAAATTCATTCAAGAGTATATTTGGAGACTTTTTTAAAGAAAAGGGCTTTAGCATAAATACAACAGAAAGTGAATTTAAAAATACAGAGAGTTTAGTATCTCAAATATTAAATAATCAAGGAAGGTATCACATATTAGAAGCATCAAATTTTGATATGGAACAAATTTCAACAAATAATTTAGAGAATGAAATTATTGATGGAGCACTAAAAAATGCTATAATTAAAGGGAATAAAAAAGAAAAAATTGGAGGACATGGTATGATTATAACTGATTTTGATGATAATAATAATATTTTTGTCAGCTCATGGAGCAAAAAATACCAATTTTTACCAGATAGTTTAAAAAAGTATAATGGATATGCAAACATGCGTAGTATCAAATTTGATATCATAGGAGGGGAGTAATATATGAAATATAAATTTATACCAGATTCAATAAAAGATGAAGATATTGCTTTATTCAATATAAATCAAGATGAATTCTTAAATTTACAGATAGATTATAAACAAGCTTTTGAAAAAATATTACAAGAAGAAGTTGACTTTTGTATTTTTGACAATTGGATAAACAAAATTAATACCAATTTACCTGTCGTAAATGACAAAGAATTTAATTTTTACCGTAGATATTCTGATTTAGGTAGTGATTATATATATCTGAGAAATAATATACATATTGAAAGACTCAGTTTTGATGAATTAAATAGACTTAAAAGTGGGATTACTAGGGATTTCTTACTTAAAACATACAAAAAAGTTTTATTTGAAGATGGTGATTATACATACTTTGGCAATGCAACAGATATGAATTTAATTCCATCTAAAAGTTTAGTTTTTGAATTTGCTTTTGATGGAAAAGAATGTAAAAATTTAGAAGAATATAACTTTTATAAGCATTATAAAGACCAAATATTTAAATTTGTCGCAAAGCCAATAGAAACAAAACTTAATTGTGCTGTTTCAATACATAGA
>CAVLBI010000028.1:0-2584 GCA_963661295.1 bacterium | reverse complement strand
TCATTATTAAAGACTCAACGCTAAAGCATAAAAGAACCACCGGACTATCCGGTGGTTTTCATTTTTACAAAAAAAAGACTTCAATTGAAGTCTTTTTTATTCTACTTTTAAACCCTTATGATATAATTTTTCTCTTATTTTTCTTTCTAATTCATCACCTGAATATTTATGACTTAAACGTTTATACAATTTATTATATTCCTTCTTCGCAATATCTTCATCGTTATTAGAAAAATCAAATTCAGAAATCACACGACTTATAACTAAACTATCATAACCGAGAATTTTAACATCATTAACTACCTTTTGCTTTAAAACATATCCCCCTCTACTACGATTAGATTGAAGTTTTTTTGAAATAATCTTCTTTATTTTCGTCATCTGTTCTTCTTCACTAAAAATATTAAGTTCTTCATTAATCACATTATAGTCAATCTTTTTGTCTAATAAATCACGTTGAATCCTAAGTGGTCCTTTACTAGTCGTAATCATCTGATTATTAATATAACTTCTAGCAAATAATCTATCATTCAAATAACCCTGTTTTAATAATTTATTAATAGCTAAATCAATATACTCATCAGGATACTCTTTCTTTTTTAACAAACTTCTAAGTTCAAACTCACTTTTAAATCGACTTTTTATATTATTAAGCGCAACATAGTAAACATCACATTCTAAATTATACTTATTTATATTATCTAATTCATTATCTAATATTTCTTTCTTTAAAAGTAAATCGAATTTTAAAATAACATCTTCATACAAAGATAATACTCTCCCATCTTCAAGTTCAACCTTATAAAGTCCCTTAGAACCTTTTTTATACTTTATTATTTTCATGACTATCACCTAAAAACATTATAGCATAAATAATAATAGAAAAAGAGAAGATTATTCTCCTCTTTTCTTTACCTCTATAAGTCCATCACAGACTTCTTCAAGGGCCCTTCCTATATTCCTTTTACTCTTGTACTCGGATTCAGGCTTTTGTAAATATCCTTCCTTCGAAATTTGTTTACTTCTTCTAGCAGCAATATGAACTAATTCATATTTAGAGTCTACGATGTTTAAAAGTTTATCTATAGATGGATATATCATTCGTATCACACTCCCTACTATAAGAATAAAACACTCCTATTTAAAAGACAAGTAACATGACACAATTAGACATTAATATTTACACAAATATTTACAATTACTTAAATTGACAACAAGAACCACATTGAACATTACTACAAACATTCTCTTCAGAACATGTATACTGTGGACGATAAGTATGTTTATAAACATGATGATTAATTATACGGGTATGTATAGGACAAACATGTGTTTACTTCATTATGTAATACCTACATGACCATTTCCAACTGAGAATTACTTCTAAGAATAGAATATTTTTAACAATTAATATTCTCATTCTCCATTTCAATCATAAATTTATCAAAGTCAGATTCAAATAATTTATCTTGAATAATTCTATACTTTTCGAATTCAGAAAGTGCAAAACTTTCTGCCACCTTATGGGATACTTTACCAGGATTATCAAGTACATCTCTTTCATTAAATTGTAAAAATACATCCAGCTTACTTTTCCAATCTTCCATTGTCATAGGAATATGCCTTTCAGCTTGATCTTCTGCATAATCTAAATACATTGTAACAATTCTTTCTAAAGATTTTAATTCTTCATTAGTTAAATAATTTTTAGCAACTATAACATCAGATGCAATTATTTTGCCATTAGGTGAATTTTTCCAATTGGTTAATCCCATATTTGCTTTTTTATGATTTGCACGATTAACTATAATTTCAGCCGCTGTATTTCCATGAACAGCATAATGCATTTTATTTTGAACTGTTTTAAAAAAATCTTTTGTAATTGGTGAAGCTACATTATAATCTAAACTTGTTGTGTATATATCGGTAATCTTTTGATAAAAATTTCTTTCACTAATTCTTATCTCTCTTATTTCTTGTAGTAATTCATCAAAATAATTTTCATTTAAAAAAGTTCCATTTTTAAGTCGTTCTTTATCTAATACATATCCTTTTACAGAATATTGTTTTAAAATATTAATTGCCCATAATCTAAAATCTATCGCTCTTTTGCTATTAACTTTAAATCCAACAGCAATAATAACATCTAAATTATAATATTTTGTTTTATAATTTTTTCCATCTCCAGCAGTATGTAAGAATTCCTTACATACTGAATTCTCACTTAATTCTTTTTCAAAAACATTAGAAAGATGCATAGTAATGTTATTTCTTGTTGTTCCAAAAAGTTCAGCCATCAATTTTTGACTAAGCCAAACTGATTCTTCGTCAACTATTACTTCGATAGTTTTTTCTTTATTTTGTTTCGTAAATATTAAAAACTCTGCTGTTGAATTTCTTATTTGTAATGTTTTCATAATTCTTTACCTCCTGATTTAATTATATCAATAAATATAGTATATCAAAATCTTCCACTATATATATAATTCATCATCAAATGCTATTTTAATTATAAAATTTAATATTTATTTTTTTATATATTTGCATTTAGGATAACCTGAACATCCAATAAACTTTCCATATT
>CAVLBI010000027.1:0-16393 GCA_963661295.1 bacterium | reverse complement strand
GAAATTGATATTGATAAATCTGTTTTTTGCAACTCTTTATCAATTAACTTACATAATTTAGAAAATGTTCTTAAAATATTCTCACTATCATATTGTTCTATATTAGATAAAATATATTTAGTGATATCTGTTGAATATTTTTTAGAATCAAATCCAAAATCAAAATATTCAGAAAAGAATCTTATTTTATTACTTATCTTTATTTCATTGTTATCTTTATCAAAGCATTCAACCTCTTCTGGTAAATCACCATTACTAATACTATAAAATAATGATGAAATTCTATATAAATACTTTTTATTATGTATCTCAAATGAATATACATTTGAATTATCAAAATCTATTATTGAATCAATAAAGTCTATTTTTATTTTCATAATACTATTAATCTTTCTTCACTATTTATTATTTTACTATTGCTACTTCCTGTAATAAATTCTATTTGGGAGTATTGTTTTTCTGTTATACTCATTACTTGTATTATACCTTTTTTTGGAGCCTTTTTTCTTATTCTTTCAACTAAAGCATTTGATTGTTGAGAATTTAAAACGATTTTTGAGTATACTGATTCTTGCATCATTATAAACCCTTCATTAATCAAAAACTTTCTGAACATTAGATATGCTCTTTTATCTTTAGAATACACATTTGGAAGATCAAAAAATACAATTGTTCTCATAACTCTATCCCTCATAATATACAAATTCCTTATAGTTTTCTGAATTATTTATTGACTCTAAAGTATTCTTAACAAACATTTTTATAATATCTTTCAATGTGTAATTTTTACCTTGATACTTAAATGTTCCATTCAAAATATTTACAATATCAAGTTTATATTCTGTATCCAGTTTTCTATCTTGATTATAATAAACAAAATTATCAATTACTATTCTAAATGGTTCCATTAAATCGCATGTTAAATTAAACTCATTAAATTCATTTTTATGATGAATACCAAGTTGTGTTAAATATCCATTATTAATAATTTCTTTATTAATTGTAGATAGTAAAATTGCATATCCATAATTTAGTGCCGCATTTATTGAATCATCTGAATTCCTAACAAAATCATTTCCAAACAATGCATTAAAATAAACTTTAGCCGCATGACCTTCTCTATTTGTTTTATCTCCATCAACAACTTCATCAATATAACTTAAAATCAGTTTATATTTTGATGATTTAGTTTTCTTAAGTAACAAAGCTTGATTCATAATTTTATTTTTTACTATCTCTGACCATATTTTATCTTTGTCAGATACTTTCCATTTAATTTGTTCTTTAATCATTTTACTGGTATTATGTTTTGAGTAATATGGAACAACTTCACCAAATGGATTATGTTTTTCATCACAAAATATTATATTTATTTTATTATCTGCAAGTTCTTTTAAAAGATATGCAGAAATAGATACTGATATAGAGTCTACTATTATTGTATCTATTTCTGATAAATGAATATACTTCTCATCATTTTCCTGTTTTACTACTAGAAATCTATTTTTATAACTTATCTTAGATTGTTTTGTAATAACAACTGTTCTAAAACTCATATCTTGACTCTCTTATTCCTGTTACTGATTTTGAAATAATTATTGCATGTTCAATTGTTCTTCTGCATTTTTTTCCAAAAGCACTTGAATACTTTTGACTTAAAAATTTAAAATTAGCATTTGTACTATTAAATTTTAATAGACTAAATAGCTGTTTTATAATATTTTCTTTTGTTTCTACGTCAAAATTTTCATAATTTTTATAATCAACAATTTCTTTCAATTCATTAATTAAGTTATTATACAGCATATACTTGTTTTCTATTTTATCTACAATATATGTAATTATCGCATCTAAATCTTGTTCATAATTACCAACTTCTTTAGTATATTTCTTATCATAAAGTTTCTTTAATGCATATTTATGAATCTTCATAAAACTTTTATCAAAATTAAACTCTATTGCATTACAAACTTCTACTTTATCAGAAGCACCAACTAATGAACATATCTGATTATCCCAATTTATTATTGAATAAAATGGAATATGCTTTTCACCTAAAATAAATGAATCATCATCAGACAATTTTAATAATTTCTCATAATAATTGTTAATAGTATCTTTAGATTTATTTATTAAATATATTGGGAATCCAACTAATTTTTGACTTTCTTTCCCATTTTTATTTATTTTTATAAGCACAGCATACGCAGGATTTAAACTTGTATATGCACCATACAATTCTGTTGGCATTGATGCTTTTAATGGAACACCAGCACCGCCTTTTTTATTCTTTGTTTGATTATAAAGTTCTCCTCTTCTAAATTCAACCTTTTTACTAATCAAAATGTCATTTCTATATAAAGTATCTTCTACTCTCTTATTAAATTCATGTGCATCAAATAATACTTCTCCAGTCTCATTATCTACTAAGTTTTCTGAAATTTTTAAAACTATATCATTTAAATTTTCATCCAAACTATTAATTACATATCCAAATCTAAGATTCTTTCTTTTTCCTTCATCCATTTCAACAATCTTATTATTTAGTTCTTTAACCATATCAAAATTTATTTTTCTTTTCATAAATTTTTCTTTATATTCACCTAATACAGCTGCAAGATAAGCATCATGAGCATGATGATAATCATTTATATCTCTAAATTTAAATAAATCATACTTCTCACGATAATGATGTGATAAGTCAGCTTTTAAATAAATTATATTAGTATCTTTATGTAAATTCTTTAAAATATTAGCAACGTGTTTTGTAATTTGTCTTGTTTCTACTAATTGTCTATTAATAAATCCATTAATATCTTCATCTTTATATTTATCTCTAGTCAGATTATAAAATTTCTTTGCTGACATTAAATGATTATCCTTTAAACGTTTCCACCATATCTTTTGAGTTTCAGTTCTAAATTGACGAGGTAAAACATAACTAGCTTTTTTCTCTTGATTACACTTTCTTAAAACTAATGCCTTATTATCGATTGAATCATCTTTTATTAATGATCTAGGAATTATATGATCAATTTCATATAAAGACTGATTTTCTATATCTTCGATATTTAATGGTGTACCAGAATATAAACATTTACCTTCTTGAATAAAGTATAAAAATAATCTTTGACTAGTTATTTCATGACTATCTAACTCATGTTTTAATTTTTTATAATTTTCTATAGAATCTTTACATCCTTTATATAAATTATTAATATAGTCTTTTCTTGAATCTTTTCTTACTTTTTCTTCATCACTTCTTGCCATTTCAATTGAAATATTTTTTGGTTCATATCCAATATAATCAACTAACTCTTCTACAACCTTTAAAGCTTGATATATACCTCTCTTTGTCGCAGGAGATGTTGCTAATTCTTCAACCATAGAATAATTCAATTTCTTATTTTCTTCACTGTTGTTGAACTCTCGAATCATTTCTTGGAAATTATATTTATCATCATTTATTATTTGCATAAAATTATCTTCAGTTTCATACATTAAATCTAATATTGATTTATATAATTCTGTTTCTTTATCTTTATAATATTTAGTCTTTAAAAGTTTTTTAGATAAACTTCCCCAGCCAGAATATTTCTTTGCTAAAACTTTCTTTATTTGATTTTCACTTAACTCACTATAATTATCTCTAACTTTTTTCTCTAAAATATCTTTATCTTCAAATATTGTAATCCATTCAATTATTTCTTCTGCATTCTCTTCATCATAATCAGTACCAGCAAATATTCCATTTTCTCCAAAGAAATCTACATAAGATTGCATATTATTAGCAAACTTACCATCTGCAGAATATCCAGTTATTTTTAAATCATCATAGCCACTATATTCACCTGAAAATTTTAAATAATTTTTAAATTTCTTTTCAGTAATTGTTCCAGATGTCTTCATGAAAAAGTCTTCTAATAATCGTTGTTGAAATTTCAAACTTAACTTTCCACTATTTTCTTTTGTTCCATCATCTACTCTTATTTGCTTAAGTTCATTCATAACTTTAAACTTAGAATATAATATAGAGTTATTCGCAAGAGCATACTCTTCTAATAAATATGTACAATGAGAAATCATTCTCTTAATAAACTTTTCTGCTGTCTTTTCTTTATCAACTACATCATCAAAATTATATGGAGTTATCTTAACATTATTAATCTTTCTTTCTAACCAAGCATTCTTACTTCTTTTTTCAGAAACTAATGGTCCAACATAATATGGAATTCTAAACTCTAATAATTTAACAATCTTATATGTTTTATTATCTCCTACTTTATCTAATAAAAATGAATAATATTTTCCTTGATTTTCTATTATTTTTATTAATTCAGCCTTATTTAATTGATATGGATATTTACCATTATCTGTAGTTGTTATTCTAGGTAGAAAATCACCATTTGCCATTCTTTCTTTTACTACTACGTTATATTCATCTAACAAATTTTGTTCAATAAGTACTTCTTCATGACCAAATAATGACTCTAATAACTTACCAATTTCTTTATTGAACTCATCATAATCTATCTTATTAGTAACATACTTGTCATATAAACATAAATCTTTTTTGGTTCTAAATATTTTATTGTATAATTCACGATTATTCCTAAATAATTCTTTTAAGAAATTCAAATCCTTTTTATGTTGATCATAGTATTTTACCATCAAGCTTGATATACTCGTATTTTTATTACCTTTAAATATCTTTTTCAAGAAAATACAATCATATATTTGTTTTAAAATATCTAATATTTCTATATTTTCTCCTAAAGCTTCATCATATTCTTCATACTTATCATCATAGTCAGTACCACTAAAACTAATTTCAACTTTGTTATCACTTTCTATCATTAACATTTTATTAATATTACCTTTATTACCAACCATTAATTTACCTAATTCTGTCGCAAAAGTCTTATTCGTTAACTCTGATAAATCATCTACCAATGACGCTTTAACATCATTTTTAGTATCTTTTAAAAAGTCTGCTTCAAGTTTCTCAAAGTCAATTAATTCAGAATAGTCCTCTGGTATTTCTAATTCCTGAATATTACTTGAAAGTACAGAAAATAACTCATTTAACTTATCTTTTATATCTAAATTATCTATATTAAAATTTGAACTTTGATATAAAAAGTTACCTCTATATTTTATAATATGATGAATTGCAAGATATACAAGTCTTATATCTTTCTTTTCAGGATTATTTATTAATTCATCTCTTAAATGATATATAGTTTTATATTTATTTTGATAATCTCTTAATTCTTTCTTTTCCTCTTTTGTTAAAATTATCTTTTTATTTTCTTTATCACTCTCAACATATTTTGACTCTTTTAACTTTTGAAAGAAATTTTCATCCACCTTATTTATTTCTTCACTAAACTCATCTTGAAGTAATTTTATTCTTTCTCGTCTTCTATCATATCTTCTTCTAGTACTTCTTTGCATTCTTCTTGATTCTGCAGTTGTTGCCTCTTCAAATAGCCTAACTCCCCAAAGTGCTTTGTTACCTTTGCGCATTACTTTTTGATTATTAGCTTCAACAACACTCCAACCAACCGAAGTTGTTCCAATATCCAAACCAATATTATATTCTTTTTTTGCTGCCATTGACTTACCTCCTACAATATGGTATTATCATATTATCTTAATACCATTTAAGATGACATAGAAAGTTAAAATAAAGGTTTTACCCTAAATACTCAATCATTTGAGAGACTGCATAGGCAGTCACTTTTTTTGCAAAAAAACTAATATAAGAATAATTGTATTAGTTTTATTTTTCTCCACATCCTTACTTATGGATTCATTATATCATGGTAATATATACACTTCAATATATTATATTCTCTAATATTTACTTACTAAATTAAGGATTTAATCTATTTGGTCCACGGAATAAGAATTGTGATTCTTTTACACTAGGAATTCCAAGTAATAGCATTGTAAGTCTATCAACACCAATTGCAAATCCACCATGTGGAGGACATCCGTGTTTAAAGAAATCTAAATAGAATTTAACATCTTCTCCTAAACCTTTTTCTTTAGCATTCTTAACTATTTCTTCATATCTATGTTCTCTTTGAGCACCTGTTGTTATTTCAACACCTCTCCAAATCAAATCATATCCTTGTAATACTCCATTTTCATCTCTCATATGATAGAAAGCTCTCTTCTCTGCTGGGAAATCTGTAACAAATAAGAACTCTGAATCAAATTTTTCTTTAGCAAGTTTATAAGTTAATCTCTCAGCTTCAGTAGTTAAGTCATTCTTTTCACTATCATCTACTTTAAAGTCATATCTTTCTTCTAATTCCTTATAAATATCAGCAAGTCTCATCTTAGGGAATGGTACTTTAGGTACAACAATCTCTGCATCAAATAACTCTTTTACTTGTTCTCCATATAATTCATTAGTCTTCTCTAATGCATACTTTAACATTTCCGATTCTAAATTCATAACATCATTAAAGTCATCAATATAAGCAAACTCTACATCGAATGAAGTAAACTCTGTCGCATGACGTGAAGTATTAGAGTTTTCTGCTCTAAAACAAGGAGCAACTTCAAATACACTACCAAATCCTGAAGCTAATGCCATTTGTTTATAAAATTGTGGACTCTGTGCAAGATATGCTTTTCTATCAAAGTATTTTACTTCAAACACTTCAGACCCAGATTCACTAGCAGCTCCAATCATCTTAGGAGTATGAATCTCAGTAAAATCTTTACCATATAAGTATTCTCTCATATATCTAACTAATGCAGTTTGAACTTTAAACATTAAAATATTCTTATCACTTCTAAGATCAATATATCTATAATCTAATCTTGTATCTAAGTTAACAGTACTTAAATCCTTATAATTAAATGGTAGTTCTCCTTCATTTCTACTAGTAACTTCAATACTCTTAGGAATTAATTCCATTCCATTTAATTTAACTTTAGGACTTTCCATAATAGTACCAGTAACTTTTAAAGTAGACTCAACTGTTAACTCATCAACTAACTCTACCATCTCTTTATTTGCTTCTTCACTCTTTTCAATAGTAATTTGTACTTTTGAAGTAGCATCTCTAAGTACTATAAATTGTACCCATTTTAGATTTCTAATTTCATCAACGAAACCACTAATAGTAACTTCTTCATCATAATGTTTACTTAACTCTTTAATTGGTATACTTTTCATTATTCTTCCTCCTCATGATGACAATGACCACAGCATTCATGACCACCTTCATGGCAACAAGAGTGATCATCATCTAAATTATAATCTCCATCAACATCTTCCATTGTATTTAATTTCTCATCTAAATAATAAATCAAAACATCTAAACTAATAATTTCTTCTTCTTTAGTCTTATTATTCTTAATCTTAACTTCATTATTATCTAAATCTTCACTATTTAAAACACAAGTATATTTTGCACCTAATCTATCTGCTTGTTTAAATTGTCCTTTTAAACTACGACCAGTATATTCTGTATCAACAATAAATCCTGCAAGTCTTAATTCTTGAGCAAGATATGCAGCATATTTCTTCTCATCTTCATTAACATACATTAAGAATAAATCAATATCCTCAACTATTGGCATTTTAACATTTTCAAGTTCTAGAGCCATTACAAGTCTACCTATTCCACTTGCAAAACCAACACATGGAGTTTCTGGACCATCTAATTGATTAACAAGTCCATTGTATCTTCCTCCACCACCTAAAACATTATTAGAACCAAAACCATCAACTTTAGCCTCAATCTCAAAAACAGTATGATTATAGTAGTCAAGTCCACGAACAATTCTAGGATTAATCTCATATTTTATTTGCATAATATCTAAATATTCTTGAACCTTCTCAAATCTATCACGACTTTCTTCATTTAAAAAATCAAGCGTAGTTGGAGCATTCTTTAATATTTCACTATCAGCATCTACTTTACAATCAAGTATTCTTAAAGGATTCTTCATTAATCTTTCTTGACAATCTTCACAAAAATCATTGATATGTGGTTTAAAATATTCTATTAATGCTTCACGATAATTTGCTCTACTATCATTATCACCCAAACTATTTAAATTAACTTTAATCTCTTTTAATCCTAACATTTTATATAAGTTTACTGCTGCACTAATAATTTCAGCATCACAAAGCGGGTCATCACTACCAAGAATTTCCATACCAAATTGAGTAAGTTCTCTATCCCTACCAGATTGTGGTCTTTCATATCTATACATTGTTCCATTATAATAAACCTTTACTGGTTGATTAGGATCTCCATACATCTTATTTTCAATATAGCTTCTAACAACCCCTGCAGTACCCTCAGGTCTCAAAGTAATATTTCTACCACCCTTGTCTTGAAAATCATAACTTTCCTTAGTAACGATATCAGTAGTATCACCTATACCTCTATGAAATAATTCAGTCGCCTCTATAATAGGTGTACGAATGTAATTATAATTATACTTTTCCATTAAAGCATCAATTACAGATTCAACGTACTTCCATACTTTCGCATTACGTCCAGTAATATCATTACAACCTTTTTGTCTTTGTATCATCTTTCATCCTCCTAAACAAAAAGATGACACCCCTAAGGACGAATTCTCTTCGTGGTGCCACCTTATTTTTTTCTCATAATACTTTTATCGCAGTAAGCGCTTCCAATAAACTGGATGTCTTCATTTTATCTAAATTAGTATTTCCACCAACCATACTATCTCTATAAATATCAATAAAACTACTCTTTCCAAAGAAGTTATCTATATTATAAAACAAAAATATTTCTAATACAATTATTTTTTTATTAATTTAAGCCTTTTTTCATATAATTCTTGATACTTACTAGGTGAAAAACCATTTGATTCTATAAAATCATCACTAAACTCTAAAAATCTCTCTTCCATAAATTTGTTAAATAAAGAAGAGTTACTAAGACTACAATCTCTAACATGTTCCTCTAAAAATAAAGAAATAATTCCGCCATATGCATAAACTGCATCATCAACTAATAAGAAATCATTATTTTTAATTGTTTCATAAACTTCCTTTTTATTTTCAAAATATTTACTAACTAAATCAAAAAATCTTTCTTTAGAAATATCTAAATATCTATCAGAATCAATATATCTATCATCAAGTAAAGATAAAACATAAAGTGAAAATAAATAATCATGTTCAACTATAAAGCTATCAATTAATTTATCAATCGCAACATTTTTCTTTATATTATTCTCAATCAAATAATCTAAAAGTAATTTTTCAAACAATTTAGAAAGTACTTCTACATTTAATGACTTATACATATAATCATTATATTTTGAAACAGTTAATTTAGAATTAAAACTTGCAACATCATATACATGTCCCATTTCATGAGCTAAAGTAAACATACTATCAACATTATAGGAAAAATTATCAACTAAAATATGAGACTTTCCATTAAATGGATTATGAATCATTAAACCTAAATAATTTCCATCTGAAATTCTTCTATCAAAATTAAGAATCTTTCCATCAGTCATATAATTAAATAAATACTCAATACCTAATTTATAACAAAAATCATGAAAAATTTCCAAAAATTCTTCTTCACTAAATTCATCATTTTCTAAAGAATACACACTATTATCAATATATCTATAAAATAAAGGTTCCGTTCTTACCAAAATATCATTTAAATAATCCACATGAAAATCTTTATAAAAACAAAAACTATCATTAAAAATCTTTTTATATAACTTGTCTTGTTTTTCAAATTTTTGATACATTTTAATATCTCTAAAAACATCACTCTTTCGCATCATATAATTACTACCAATATCTCTTAAAACACCTAATAGATTTTGAATATAATTATACAAAGCGAATCTTACATCACGCGTCTTTTCTTCCTTCAAACAATTAAAGCAAAATTCTAATTCTTCTATTATTTCTTTTTCACTACCAAACTTCATAAAACACCTCTAAATACAAGAAAAAGAAACTACTAAATAGTTTCCTTCACAATAACCATACCCTTTTTTAAATCTCTTCTGAAAAATTTATATGTTGTCCTGATTAGTAAATAAACTGGTAATGCAACAATAATCCCAGTCATACCTGCAAGAGTACCTCCAACAGAAACTGCCATTATTGTTATAAGTGGATTAACATTATTAGTCTTACCATAAACTTTAGGTGAAATTAAATATCCATCAAGTTGTGGGAAAATAAGACAAATTACTGTAGTCGCAATCATTAAAGGAACAGATACAACGCTTGCTAAAATTATCGCAATAATATTTGTAATTAATCCTCCAAAATATGGAATAACCGTTGTTACACACGCAAGTATTCCAAGAATTAACCAGTTTGGATGTCCAACAATAAAAAATAATAAACTATATTCAAATAACTGAATAACCATAAATATCTCAAGGCCTTTTAAATAATTAGTAATTTCAGTATCCATAAGTTTAAAATATTCAAAAATTCTCTTATTAATTGAAGTTAAAAGTTC
The DNA here is from genome assembly GCA_963661295.1 of bacterium. Classification (GTDB taxonomy): domain Bacteria; phylum Bacillota_I; class Bacilli_A; order RF39; family UBA660; genus UBA3789. The sequence continues at coordinate 5,882 of CAVLBI010000027.1, read as the reverse complement.
TTTTAAATAACTTCTTATTTTATCCATATCAGCTAAGAAATAAATAAATCCAACAAAGCCAACAATAAACTTACCAATAAAACTAAACGATCCATTCACAAAGTCAATTGTTGTTGATGAAGCACTTGTTCCTACACTTTGTAACATTGAATTTAAATAATCTGTAATTTTAATTTCGAAACTACCTAAATTAATATCAAACTTAGTATCAAAATTATTAATTACTTCTATTATCATTTTAACAAGTAAAGATAATTGCTCATAAATAAGTGGAAGTGTTATTGCAAGTATTCCTCCAACCATAAGAACAATTCCTACAACAACAATTACAACTGAAAATCCTTTACTAATACCTTTTTTATTTAACCACCTAACAAGAGGAGTAAAAGCATATGCAAATGCAAACGCAACAATAAAAGGAGCAAGAACACTTACACACTTAACAAGTATTCCCCACCAAAGTCCAATATTAGATAGTGTTATATATAAAAGTAACATCAAAGCAGTTATATTAATAATTCTATAATTTAATTTATTATTATGCATAAAATCATCTCTCTAACATTATTGTTGTTGGACCAATATTAGTAATATCAACTACCATATCAGCTCCAAATATTCCAGTCTCAACATGAATCTTTTCACTTAAGACCTCATTAAACTTATTATATAATAAAGAAGAATATTCCCCTTTTAAAGCATTAATATAACTAGGTCTATTACCCTTCTTAGTATCTGCATATAAAGTAAATTGGGAAACAGATAAAATACTTCCACCATAATCCAAAATACTTTTATTCATTACTCCATCTTCATCAGGAAAAATTCTTAAGTTTAATACTTTATTTACTAAATAATTAATATTAGAAATATCATCACCTTCAGTAAATCCAACAAATAGTACTAAACCGCTATCTATTTTACCTACAACTTTATCATCTACTGAAACGCTTGCCTTACCACTTCTTTGAACTAAAACTCTCATCGCATTAATCTCTCAACTTTCTCAATATAATCATTCTTAGTAATATTCATAATAAGTTTATTTAATTGCTCTAAACCAGTTACATAACAATTAATTTCATAAACAGATTTTGCACCCTTATTCATAGTTTTAATTCCATCAACACTAACATTCATCATAGAAGAAATTTGTACTAAATCAAGCATATGATTTTCACTGTCATTTGAATAAACTACTAAACTAGTTAAATATCTCTTATTAACATTAGTATTCCACTTAACATCAACAGTTCTATCTTCAAGCATAGATAAGTTATGACAATTCATTCTATGAACCGAAATACCACTACCCTTAGTAATATATCCAACAATCTCATCACCATATACAGGATTACAACAATTAGCTAAATTAACCTTAACTTTATCAATACCACTAACAATTATATCAGCATCTTTATTTTTACTAGTAACCTTAATAACTTTAGGAGCAGCCACATTATCAATAGGTTTATCAATAACATTAATTACTCCATTAACAGTACATTTACCATTACCAATACTAAAATAAATATCTTCTAAATTTTCAAGTTTCTCAGCTTCGCAAATCTTCTTAACATTCGCATCACTTATAAACTCACTAATAGATAACTTTCTCTTACGTAATTCTTTTTCTAAAGAATACTTACCTCTCTCAATATAAACTTCTCTTTCATTCTTAGTAAAGAAAGATCTAATTTTATTTCTAACTTGAGTAGACTTAACAAAATTAATCCATTCCTTAGAAGGAGTAGAATTCTTATTAGTATTAATCTTAACTATATCATTATCTTGTAATTCATAATTAAGTGGAACAATATTATTATTAACAATGGCTCCAACAGTAGTTTCTCCAACCTTAGTATGTATTCTATATGCAAAGTCAATTGGAGTTGCTCCCCTTGGTAGTTCAATAACATCTCCCTTAGGGGTATAACAATATATATTATTATTTAATACTTCATCTCTAACACTATTAACAAATTCTTCACTATTTAAATTTTCATTTCTAAGATCAATAATTGATTTAAAAAATTGTAACTTTTGTTCTGTAGTATTTTGAAGATTTGCAGCACTATTACTACCACCATTTTCTTTATAAGACCAGTGTGCCGCAATACCATTTTCTGCAACTTCATCCATCTCATGAGTACGAATCTGTATTTCAAATAAATCGCCACCTATTCCAAATACAGTAGTATGAAGTGATTGATACATATTAGGTTTAGGCATTGCAATATAATCTTTAAATCTCTTAGGTAAAGGTCTAAACTTAGAATGAATTAAACCTAGTGCTAAATAACATTCTTGTTCAGTATTAACAATAATTCTAAGTGCAAGTAAATCATATATATCACTAAATTTCTTACCTTTATTTAATTTATTATAAATACTATAAATACACTTAGCTCTACCTTTTATTTCATGAGGAATATGATGTTCATTCAATAAATCAGTAACCTCATGTTCCATATCCATAACATACTTATCACGTTCAATTTTAGTTTTATTTAAATGTTCTGCAATATCATAAAAAACATCTGGTTTTAAATATCTTAAAGATAAATCTTCAAGTTCACTCTTAATTTTATGTATACCTAAATGATCTGCAATAGGAGCAAGTATTTCTAATGCTTCTTTTGCTTTTATTTTTTGTCTATCCTCAGGTATTGCCCATAATGTACGCATATTATGAAGTCTATCAGCAAGTTTTACAATAATAACACGAACATCTTCACTCATACCAACAATAATTTTTTTATAATAATCAATTAAATATTCATTCTCAGTAGAAAAATGAATTTTAGAAAGTTTAGTAACACCTTGTACTAATCTAGTAATATCACTACCAAACTTTTCTTCCATCTCTTCAGTAGTACAATCACAGTCTTCCAATACATCATGCATAAATCCTGCCGCAATAGTTTCATAATCAGCATAAATTGTAGTAAGAATTAAGGCTACATTCATCGGATGATAAATGTAAGCCTCCCCACTCTTTCTAAATTGACCTTCATGCTTTTCTTTTGCAAACAAATATGCATTTTCAATCACACTAATTTGATTTTCGTCCTCAATATACTCTTTAACTTTATCAAGTATATCCTCAATTCTAATATCATCTAAATTCTTAGTTTTTGACAAAGGACTCATCTCCCCTCAATTAACAATTAACTCCCTTTACAGCTAATTCTTCATAATCATCTTTATATACTTTCTTTGGTTTTTCTTTCTTACCAATATTTTTCTTTTCAATCATCATAAATACAACAGCAGCTATAAAAATAGATGAATAAGTACCAGCAATTAAACCAAATAACATAGCCATATTAAATGTAAATATACCACTTGATCCAAGAATTAATAATACAACTACTGGTAATAATGTAGTAATACTAGTATATATTGTTCTAGTAAATGTTTCTTGTACACTTAAATTTGTTATCTCTTCTAATTTAGAAGCTGTAAGCTTTTTACTATTATAATTATTTAAATTCTCACGAATTCTATCAAAAAGTATAATAGAATCATTAATTGAATAACCAATAATAGCAAGTACTGCTGCAATAAACATTGAACTTACTTCAAATCTTGTTAAAGCAAATAATGCAAACATAATACAAACATCATGAACTAATGCAACAACTCCACCTACTGCATAACTAAATTTAAATCTAATTGAAATATAAACAATTATACCAACTAATGCAATTAATATAGCAAGTACTGCATTCTTAATAAGTTCCTTTTGAACAAGGTTAGATACAACACCTATATTTACTTTAGCCTCATATTTATCTTCAAAATAATTAGTAGTATCTTTTACTTTATCACCATCAAGTGCATCATCTATTCTAACATCTACTTCATCTGAAGATATAGTAATAGAACTACTCTTTAATCCTAATTTTTCTAAATCAGACTTAAGAGCCTTTTTAGTAATATTTTTATCACTAACAATAGTAATATCAGTACCAGATCTATAATCAATACTTAAATTAAATCCTTTTAATCCAATAAATACAAATCCTATTAAAATAATAGCTACTGAAATAGATACATATAACTTCTTATGTCTAAAGAAATTAACATTACTAAACATATTAGGTTTAGCTTCTTCATTCTTAGAAACATCAGGAATATCTTCTTTCTTAACATTAATAAATAACTTAGTTTTATCATTAAAGAAATCAGTATTTACAAATATCTTTAATAAAGATCTAGTTAAGAATACCATAGTTACCATAGTAACAAGTACTGTAATAATTAACATAGTGGCAAATCCTTTAATACTAGATTCTCCAAAAATAAACATAATAATCGCAACAATCAAAGTAGTTAAGTTAGAATCAATTATTGCACTAAAACTTGACTTAGAACCGGCTTTAAATGCTGCAGGTAAACTTTTACCTTTACGTAATTCATCTTTAATTCTTGCAAATGTAATAACATTAGAATCAACTGCCATACCAACACCTAATAATAATGCCGCAATTCCAGGTAAAGTTAAAACTCCACCAACTAACCAGAATATTGCAAAAACTAAGAATGTATATATTAACATTGATACTGCTGATATAAATCCAGCAAAATGATAAATTAATACAAGTAAAACAACAATAGCAATAAATGCAATAATACCAGCAGTTAATGTAGTATTAAGTGTATCACTACCAAATGATGCTCCAACTGTTTGTGAAGAAACCTCACTTAATTTAGCAGGTAAACTACCACTATTAATTAAATCAACTAAATTTTCAACTTCATCTTGAGTAAAGCTACCTTGAATAATAACATCACTAGCAAATCCTTGAGAAACTGTAGCAGCACTCAAACAATTAGACTCACTTGTTCCACACTTACTACTCTCGTTAGCGTAACTATCAGATAACTCATTATAATCTAACCAAATAACAATAGAATTATTAGTTTGTTCACTAATCTTTTTAGTTACATTATAAAATTTATCTTTATCCTTAACACTAAGAAGTACTGCTGGATTACCACTAGAATCTTGACTAACTTTAGCACCACCAGCAGTTAAAACATCACTACTCATAAGTAAATTATCATTAGTATCTCTAAATGATAAAGTAGCAACAGTTGCTAACTGACTACGAGCTTCATCTGGGTTCTTAACACCAGCAAGCTTTACACGAATCTTATCATTACCTTCAATAGTAATTTCAGGTTCACTAACTCCTAAACTATCAATTCTCTTACTAAGAGTCTTATAAGTAGCAGTTAACTTTTCATTAGTCATTTTAGAACCATCAATTGACTCAGCTTTATAAAGTACTTCAAAACCACCCTGTAAATCTAACCCAAACTTTAAGTTACTAAAAAGAGGTATAAATAAAAAGCAAATCAAAGCTACAAGTAAAGTAAGAATAATCGAAGTTATAATAACCCTTTTCTTTCCATTTTTCTTCTTTTTCATCAAAATCACCTCTAAATAATTTCTTCGTTATTTATAAATTTTCTATAATATGACTCAATACAATCTATTGAAGTATTTAAAATATCATCAACAATATCAGAAAGCATTAATCCCTTACCATACTTCCATTTATTATAAACAAAACACTTCCATAAATCCTCTTTAGAAATAGAATATCCTAATTTCTTAAGTTCCCTAACTTTAGAATTAAGAGCCGGTTCAACTCTTTTATATAATTCTTCTAAAGAAGTAAATTCATCTATCATAGAAATCCCTTCCTTACAACGAACTAATATTATTATATCTAAATATAAATAAAATTTAAAGTATAATAAATAAAAAAAGACTTAATCGTCCTTTTTAGCTCTTGGAAAACTCCTAAAATAAACTTCTTTTAATCTATCAGTCGTAACATGAGTATATATTTGTGTAGCCTTAATAC
>CAVLBI010000026.1:6523-7928 GCA_963661295.1 bacterium | reverse complement strand
ATATACTAATAGTAATATTATGTACCAGCTTGAATATTTAAATATAAATAACTCTAGTACACCATTTACATAATAATCATATAAGCTATACGATATATTCATACTTAAAAATACAACTAACAAATATACTATGTCTTTTTTGTACAATTTCTTATGAGTTAAAAATCCAGATATAATTAAAAATAGTGGCATATGAAAAAAATAAATATATGCCACTATTCTTGAAGCTAAATTTGATGTAGCGTGTGTAAAAGATAGTAATAGATGTCCAAATACGACTAAAAATATAAGAATTCCTTTTAAATTATCTAATTCATATTTTCTTTTCATCATGTACATCTCCTTTTAATAGTAAAAAATGCTCATATCTACTCGACCATTAATTCCAGGTATCGAACCATCCGATGTGTATTGCCATCCTTCATATGGTCCTTGATAAGTAATATTATCACCCCATTGTGCTATCCATGTTGCATAGTTTTTAGCATAATCTGGGAATCTTGTTTCAATATAATTTTTTGATGCATAAACTCTTGTTTTTATACAAAGATTCTTTTCTGTATTATCAATAAATGTTGTTATGATTTGACCATAAGTATCTTTAGTTATTCCATAACTATTTTCACCTGTTGAATTTATTTTCCAATCTTCTAAGTCATAATAAATTCCTAATACATTTGATGCAATATGTATATTATAACTTCTAATTGTATTAATTAAGAAGTTTGATTCCATTAATGCCTCATTTGCGTTTTCTGCATAACTGAATAAATATACTGAATAAGGTATTCCTAATCTTTCTAATTCATTTTTATTTCTAATAAATGAACTATCTATGTACCCTACTCCATATCCTAATCTTAATATTACTGCATCAACTGAATTTGATTTTTTTACAGCTTCCCAGTCAATATTTCCGTTGTGTGATGAAATATCTATTACTCTAATTTGTCTTACGAACTTTTCAAATTCACCAGTAAGTTCATTAAACTTCCAAAATTTGTTAGCCATATATTGAACACCTTTTGCTTGTGTTCCATCAGGATTATAATAATATAACTTGTCATTAATATATTTAAAACCAGATAAATATCCTGTTGAATCATCAAAAAAATAATTTCTTCCATCTACTGTTTGATTTCCTTTTAAGAAGGCACCATTTTCATCTTGATACCAATAATTGTTGTTCATTGATTGCCATCCATGTAATAATTTATTTGATGTTATTCCAAAAAAATACTTATTACCATCTATTATCTTTTCTCCACTTACAACATAATTATTTTCAACATAATACCTTTCTCCATTAATTGTATTCCAACCATTTACTATTTTTCCTTCTTCATCAAGATAAAATTTTCCATTATAATTTTGCCATCCATGTAATAATTTGTTTGTTGTTATT
>CAVLBI010000026.1:0-6423 GCA_963661295.1 bacterium | reverse complement strand
TTAATTCTCCTGTTACATCATCAGCATAAAATTTTCCATTATAATATTGCCATCCATGCAATAATTTATTCGTTGTTATTCCAAAAAAATATTTTTTGCTATCTATTTCATTAAGCCCTAACAATGCTCTACTATCTTTAAAATAATATTTTTCATTATTTATTTGTTGCCATCCTTCTTTTAATTCTCCAGTTACATCGTCTGCATAAAATTTTCCATTATAATTTTGCCATCCATGTAATAATTTGTTTGTTGTTATTCCAAAAAAATATGTATTTCCATCTATTTCATTAAATCCAGATAAAGCAAATCCATCTTTAAAAAAATATTTTTCATTATCTATTTGTTGCCATCCTTCTTTTAATTCTCCTGTTACATCATCAGCATAAAATTTTCCATTATAATATTGCCATCCGTGTAATAATTTATTTGTTGTTATTCCAAAAAAATATTTTTTTCCAGATATTGTTTTCAATCCAGAAACTGGTTTTCCATTTTCATAATAATAGGCGTTTCCACTTTCATTAACCCATCCTTCTTTTGCTGAAACATTTATGTATGAAAAAAGAGAAAGAACAATAATAAGTGAATACTTAATTATTTTATTATATTTCATGTTTTTTCCTCCTATTAATTATTTTTTTTATTTTTCTTGGAAAATATAGTAATTTTTTTCCTAATTTATATGCTTTTGAATTGATTATATTTTCGTATTCAAGGTGGTAATCGACCTTTTTTATTTCATGTTTCTGATTAAAAGAGTATGCAAATTTTTTGAACTCTTCTTTTTTTAACAAAAGTTCATATACTGAATGATTAATAGAATGTTGATTCCATAATATATCTTCACACAACCACTGAAAATATTCCGTTTTATTTGTCTCAAAATAATCTATATTAAATATTTTTTTATATTCTTTCATATTTGAGTTTAATGCATACAATGTCATTATAGTCCTTCTACATTTATCACATGTGCTACAATTATATGCTTTTTTTGTACATACGTGTAAATATTTTTTAAATAAACTTGATTTATATATATGTTTTGTTTTTTCTAATCTATCATAAGCAGCTCCTTCTGAGTATATTTTTAGATTGTTTGTACTAAAACAATCAAGAGATAATAACTCATACTCTGCACAATCAAGTTCTGCGGTGTTCTTTATTGTAAAAGCTGAAAAGTCAAAACCTGATGAACCATAATAATATACTTTCCATAACTTTTGTAAACATAAAATTGCAAATGTGGAACTATATGTATGTGTATAAGAATGTATTTGAGAAATTTCTTCTAAAAAATTCGAATTTGTCATTATTAGTGGAAGATTCACTTCTTTTGCAAATTCAATTGATTTTTTATATCTTTCTTTTCTAACTTTATCAATGCCTTCTTCTTTATATGTTTCATTAAAGGCTCCTACATTATTTATACATAAATGTGTTAATTTATATTGTTTTGAACTTTCTTTATAATGATTTAAAAATGCATGTAACGAATCTATTCCACATGAACATCCAGTACCAACTGCTCCTGCATTTTTTATTGCTGATTTTCTTGGAATATCAATATTGATACTATGTAGTTCATTACTATATTTAGAAAGAGTTGGTATTAAATAATTTGTTAATTTATAGTAAATTTCATCTGTTAAATAGGAATCACTCTTTATATCATGATTATTTCTCATAGCATATGAAAGCATTCCAATTACAATAGCGTCAACTCTATCATCACATAAATATTTTTGATACTTATTGTCAACCTCGAACCACACTTTTTTATTTTCTTTATCAATATTAAATTCAAAAATTAATTTACTTTTATTTTTTCCATGTTTTATATATGGATTTTTAAAATATATCATATTACCCCTCATTCAAATATTAGTTTTAAAATTAATATTATTCCTGCGAAAATTGATTTAATAAAGAATTTAATACTTATAAATAATTCTTTAAAAAGTCTCTTTAGTGACCTTAACCAATCTAATATAATTGTACCTTCGTGTTTAGAATTATGTCTAACTAAAAATTTATTTATACTTTGCTTTATTTTAAACTTCTTACCTTTTGCTTTAACCTTTACTGGTGTTGTGTCATCTACATAATCGTAATAAATATCAAATTTTGGTTCTAGGTAATTTTTACAATAGAAATAATACTGTTTATGAAGTGCTTCTAAGGCTAAATCATACTCTGTATATGTATTATCTTGCTTTTTAGTATTTTTTTCCTTTTTTATACTTTCTTCAATGATAGTTTGATATTTTTTTATCATTAAATTAAGAGTAAATCCTTCTTCTATTTTCTTTCTGCAGTTTTTACTAATTTTATCTAGATTATTTAATACTCTATCTGCTTCTTTTACATATTCGTTTATTTCATTATCATAAACTTCTTTAGATGGATTTAAGTTACAATGAACAATTCCACCTACTTTTTCATCTATTAATTCAGTTTGACCTCCAACATCAGTAGATACTACCGGTACTCCCATTGATAATGATTCATATGATGTAAGTGCAAGACCTTCAAGTGTTGAACAATTTATTGTTAAATCACTAATTGCATATATTTCTTCTGTATCTTTTACCATTCCTAATAATTTAAAGTCATCTGTTACTACTTTTTCAACATTTGGCATTAAGTATCCATCACCAGCAATTACCATATATAAATCTTTTCTCTTTTCTTGAAGTCTTTTGCAAATTTCTACAAACATTTCTGGTCTTTTTTCTTCAGATAATCTTGCGATAAATGATACAACTTTTTTTCCCCTTGGTATTTCATATTTTTCTTTTAATTTATTTTTTTCAAATTTCTTAGGATTAAATTTATCTGCATCTGTTCCTATGTATAATGTTTCAACGTTTTTCTTACCATATCTTTCAATTAATTGATTCTTTGTAAAATTGTTACAGCAATATGTTTTTGTAAGATATTTATCTACATCTTTTGAACATCTTCCAAATCCTTCACGTGGGTCTTTTAAATCTATTGAATGGATATAATCAATAAATGGAATTGTTGGATATTTTCCTTTTAAATATGGAAGCATATAATATCCATATCTTGTATTACTTAGTACAACTGCATCTACTTTTCTTGAACTAATAATATAATCTACAAAGTTAATGTAGTCAGATCTTTCCAAGAATGTTGACATATCCCAAACTTCTTCTGAGTATTCTTCAAATTGTTGTCTTAGTGGATTATCAGATGGAAGTGTTGTTAATACTATTGATTCATATTTATTATGATCTATTCTTTTTACTAAATCTAAATTAAATAAGTCAGCTCCTCCTACTACCATCCATGGGAAAATATATAATATTTTTTTCTTTTTACTTTTCTTATATTCTGGTAAAACCATATTAGGATGAAGTTTTACAGTATCATATTTCTTTCCTTCTCTTGGGAATTGAATAATTTCTACATCTTCTTCAATTGTTTTTCCTGTTGCATTTACATATTTCATTGCATTGTCATTGTTTTTTTGAGCTCTTGAAAATTCTCCAGTATTGCTTACTCTGTACCAAAAGATAGGTGCATCTACTCTAATTGGTTTCTTACCCTTAGCTAGTAACTTTAACCATAGGTTCCAGTCTTCATACATTGATTTTTCTTTTATTCCAAAACATCCAACTTCCAATAAGTCTTCTTTTCTTACTAGGGATGCTATACAAATTAAATTTTCAACAATTTCTTGTTCTACGGTAAGATACTTTTCCCAAATAAACTCTCTATCTCCAAAGTTAACCATTGTTGTGTATGCAAATGATGCATCTTCATGAGTTTCAAGTGTCCAATAAAGAGACTCTAACATTGTATGATCTGGAATATCATCACAATCTAAGAAGAAAATGTATTTTGTATCTTTGCTACTTTTTTCTATACCAAAATCTCTAGCAACTGATGGTCCTCCATTTTCTTTATGGAAAACTCTTATTCTTTTATCCATCTTTTCTAATTTTGCAAGTTTTTTTAGTGATTCATCATCTTTTGACCCATCATCTACTATTATCCATTCAAAATAAGGATATGTTTGAGAAAAAACTGCATTAGCTGTTTCCATTAAGGTTTTTCCTCCATTATAAAATGGTGTAATAATACTTATTGATGGTTTTTCCTTATTTTCTAATTCCCCAATTAATTCTATTTTTTGACCTGGCATTTTACTATAATCCATATTATTTACCTCTCTTTACTGTATTAATTACTTTTCTAAAACAGTTTCCTAGTTTATCAACAATTTTCCATCTTCTGCTGTTTCTAATTTGATCAATGGTTGAAGCTAATTCAATATTTTCTAATCGTAAATTTTCATAAGATGAACTTATTCTTTTTATTTCATTTTCTTTTTCTTCTATTTTTTTATCTTTTTCAAGATATTTTAATCCATCATATTTTGAATCACTTATATATGAATTTAATAAACATCTATCTTTCGGCTTTTTAACACTTTTTACTAGTGATGGATTGTATTTAATTATGTCTTCGTAAATACCTTTTTCACATTCCATTTGTTTTTTTACTTTTTCAAAAATATTTTTACCTTTATTTGTATTAATAATAACAGCAGATACTCCTTTTTCATCATAAAAATCTTCATTTGTAACTTCTATTCCCCAATAATCTCCTAGAATAATATCCGCAATGTTTTTTTCTCCTTTATACTGACAGTTATAACAACTTTCTCTTGAAAGCATATCTTTTAAATATAAATACATTAATGTATCTTCAGTAAATTTTCTTACTTGCTTTACATTATTTTTCTTAAAGCTAATACTTGATTTTGTCCATCCATTATCTTTAACCCTGAATTTCCAATCTTTAACAGTACTATTTTTTGCTTTTAAACTTTCTAAATAGTGATTAAAGATTTTCTCATTCATTACACCATGACAAATTACTGATACTGTTATTAAATTATCGTTTTCTTTAACTAATGATTTTATTGCTGCTATTTGACATGGAGTTCCTGAAAATAAAACTTTCTTTTTATTATTTAAATCTTCTTTAATACTACTAAAGATATTTGTAATATCACTTTGTAAATATTTAGAACCTCTTATTTTTTCTATTTCTTGTTCTTTAGTTATCCTTATATGTGAAACTTTATTATCTTTCATTTCACACCCATATACTATCCCTTTTTCTTTCAATATTTGTTTTGCTAGTAAAGTAAATACTCCTCCTGATGTAGATGATATTCTTTCGTTTTCATTTTTGTTTTTTACAGCATAATATTCTTTAACAAAATTATCATGTTTATATTCAGTATTTATTGGACAATTTTTTCTACATAAGTTACAATCAATGCATTTTTTCAAATCTATATCCGGATATAAAAATCCATCTTTATCTTCTTTCATTTTGATTGCACTTTTAGGGCAATTAAATTTACATAAACCACAGCCAATACATTTTTCTTTACTACATATTTTCTTTTTATCTAATTCATTTATTTTCTCAATAACCTTATCAAATATATGTGATGTTTCTTCAATAATATCTGGCATTTGTTTACTTAATACTTGTTTTATTTCAGTTTTATTTTCATCTATATACTTAAATTTTTCAATTAAATTTTCTGAGTTCATTTCAGAACTACTTAATACAAAGTTATCTATATCATTAAATAAATCTTTGGCAATTCCACGTGATTTTACACTATATCCAATTACTAAAGTTGGAACACATGTTGAGTAAGCAGCAATCGATGCATGAGTACGTGCAGCAACTAATATTTTTGATTTTGAGATAATATATTTTAATTCGTTACAATTATAATCATTTTTTTCTAAGTATATTTTATCTTCTTTTTTATATTCGTTTTTTATTTTTTCTAAAATATCCAAATCATTACAATCATCTGTAGTTACGTGTGGTAATAAACATATAGAATAATTTGTATTTTTCAATATATAATCTATAAGTGATTTTACAGCTATATATTGTTTACAATCTTCTGATGTATCTTTAATTGTTAAAGGGCTAAAATTTAAGACAACATAATTTTTATTTTTCTTATACCAAGAATTTAATTCAACTTTTTTTGACTTTAATGAAAATGCAGGATCTTTTGTAAAAATTATTTTCTCTTCTGGAATATATTTTCTTACTGCTTCATAAGTTAATGATTCTCTTATTACTAGAACATCAAAATTATTTAAGTTATTTATTAAATCTAAATCAGTAATGTTTTCAAAAAGAGAGGCTCCCCATAATACCGTTTTCTTTCCTAAATCATGTGATTTTTTATCTAAAGCATATAGCCACGTACTGTAATCATAACAATAGTTATCCCCTCCAATAGAAATGCATATATCTGAATCTTCCATTTCTTTTACAACTTCATTTTGATATAAAAGTTCAAAATTGTTATAGTCAAAAGGCATATTCTTATACATTTCTTCC
>CAVLBI010000025.1:5514-10925 GCA_963661295.1 bacterium | reverse complement strand
TTACTGGAGCATCATTTATTCCATCTCCAACAAACATTACTTTTCCTTTTCTTTTATATTTTTCTACATATTTAACTTTGTCTTCTGGTAATAGTTCTCCATAAAAAGTATCTATTTCTAATTCTTTAGAAATACTTTCAACAATATTTTTATTATCTCCAGATAAAATAACAATGTCTTTATTAATAACTGATTTTAATGTGTTTAAATTTTTACTTGATTCTTTTATCTTATCTGACACAATTAAATATCCTTTATATTCATTATCTATACTTAGATATATTATTGTGCCTGATGTATGTACTTTTTCAAATTTAATTTTATTTGATTCTAATAACTTATCATTTCCAACTAGTATATTTTTATCATTAATTGTACAAGAAATTCCTTTTCCTGTTATTTCTTTATGATTTTTAGTTGGAAGTAATTTTTCTTTATTTTTATTTTTTATGGCTGTTGCGATTGGATGAATTGAATTTTCTTCTGCAGAGGCAACTATATTCAAAAATTCTTTTTCATTCATTGAAGTATTAATTTCTGTTACTTCAAATACTCCTTCTGTTATTGTTCCAGTTTTATCTAGAAGTAAGTAATCTACATTTAAAAGATTTTCTAATTCTTTTGATCCTTTTATTAAAATTCCTTCTTTTGATGACTTACCTATTCCACAATAATATCCTAATGGTACTGATATTACTAAGGCACAAGGACATGATGTTACTAAGAATACTAATGCTCTATATAACCAATCATTAAAATTACCTCCTAGTAATGTTGGAATTAAAACTAACAAAGCCGCTGATACTACAACGATTGGAGTATAAATTTTTGCGAATTTTCTTATAAATGTTTCTGTTTCTGATTTTTTTTCATTTGAGTTTTCTATTAAATCAATTATTTTTTGTACAGTAGATGTGGATGAAGTAGTTGTAGCTTTTACTTTTATTAATGAATCTTTATTTATACATCCACTTAATATTTGTTCATTTACTTTTACTTTTCTTGGCACTGATTCACCTGTTAATGATGAAGTATCTAGGAACGTTTCACCTTCAACGATTATTCCATCTAGCGGTACTTTTTCTCCAGGTTTTACAATAAAAATATCATTTATCTTAGCATCTTCTACTTGTATTTTTCCTTTTCCTTCAACATTAATTGTATCGACTCTCAAATCCATTAACTTTGTAATTGATGTTTTACTTTTATTTACTGCTAAATCTTCTAGATATTCTCCTATTTGGAATAACAAAATTACCATTACTGCTTCTTCATAAGAATGAATATAAAATGCTCCGAGAGTTGCGAGTATCATTAAAAATTCTTCATTAAATATTTCGCCTTCCCTAAAATCATGAAAAGCTTCAATATACATTTCATAAGAAATTGTAATATAACTTAATATAAGTAAAATTAACTTTACTGTTTCGCTTTGAATAAAGAAAGATACAATAAACAAAATCAAACTAATTATAATTTTTATTAAATCCTCATTTAAATATTTTTTCATCTACATTACCTCCGAAATATGTTCTAATCCGTATTTTAAAATTATTTTTATGTGGTCATCTGAAATAGAATAATATACATTTTTACCATTTTTTTCTGTTTTTACTAAGTTTGATAGTCTTAATATTTTTAATTGATGTGAGATTGCTGACTGTGAAACATCTAGCTTTTCACTTATTTCATTTACACATAATGGTTTGTTTAATAATAAATCAAGAATTCTAAGACGAGTTTGATCTCCAAATATTTTGTAGAATTCACTTAATCCGAATAATAACTCTTTACTATGTTGTTTCATATCTTCTCCTTTCATATGAACGATTGCTCATGTGTTCATATTAATATATTATATGTGTTAAGTCAATAGAAAAGAAGAAATTTTACTTTCTTCTTAATTATTATTTTTACTTGTTAATTTTATATCTCTTCTTATTAAAATAACTATTCCGATTAAACCAATTATACTTAGTACTATTCCCTCTTTTTGATAAGGAGATTGGTAGTTAATTACTATTTTGTGTTCTCCTTTATTTAGTTTAAATCCAACAAATGCTTTATTTACTTTTGTTATTTCTTGTTTTTGTCCATCTACTGTGATATTAAAGCCTTTGTCATATGGGATACTTGTTACGAAATAACCATCTTCTGTCATATTTATTTTTCCAGATATAGTATCTCCTATATTAGTTGTATCTGGTATAAAGTCACTTTGATTTTTCTTTATATTTTTTATTGAATTATAATTTAATTTGTATGTTGTTATGTCTTCTATTTTATATATACCTTTATTTAATATGACGTTAAGAGTATCTATTTTATTATCATCTGATAATACATAATGGAACGTTTTATTATTATTTTTATAATGAGATTGATTACAAGTTAGGACATTACTTATATCATTAATGGTTATTCTTTGATCTTTTTTACCATCTTTACAATCTTGTCTATTCTTTAATTTAATATTAATTATAAGTATTTCATCTTTATCTATATTGTTTAGTTTTATTTTTAATTTTCCAATATTATTACTTATAACTGTCTTTTTATTTTCTTCTTCTATTAATTTTACTCCCTTTGATTTAACTATTTCATAATCTGGAGTGAATTTTTCTATTGCAAATTTTGTATCTGTATTTGTAGTTTCTCCTTTTACTACTGCTCCACTTAATAGAGCTGATATATTATTTGGGTATTCTAATTTGTTAAAGTCATCTGCACTTATGATATTTGATGTTCCATATAAAACAGGTATTGTATTATCATTTTTATAGACATTATCTGAAATTTTTTCATATCCTATTGGAACATCTTTTGTTGAATAAATGTACTTTACACCCATAAATGTTTGAAATAAGATATCATTATTTTGTGAATACATTAACTTATTACGGTATGGTTTAGCTTCTCTAAATACTTTTTCATAAAAAGATTGATACTCTTTATTTGATACTGATGAATATACTGAATTTTGATTATAATTTGTACTGTATACCCTATTAAAATTATATACAGTATTATCTAGGTTATTAAATCTTACTATGTTTTTTTCTTCTTTAAGTGTATCTTTTATAGCATTACTTGTTTTTATATCTTCTACTTCAGACATTAATTCTTCACTTACATAATCATCTACATAGTTAGATGCGAGAAGTGTAATTATTGGAGTCATTAAAAGTAATAGTAATAACATTTTCTTTTTTATTTCGTTTTTATTATAAAAACGAATTGATACTATTAAAAATATTGTATCTACCATTAATAGTAAGGCTTCTGTTACATTGTTTAGTGTTGTTTTTGAACTTATTAAGAATAAGTATACTAAGGATATTCCTATAATTGACAAATGTTTTAATGATATTTTTTTGTTTATTATTTTATTTATAAATTCTATTAGTAATAGACCTATTAAAGGTATTAGTGGTATTAATATTTTGTTTCTAAAATATAAGTTACCATTTAATATATAAATAAAAATTGGTATATTTAGTAGTACTAATATAGTTATACTTAAGAATTTATTTTCTTTTTTCTTAGAGAATATTCCATATACTAGAGCAATTAATGATATTGCGGTTAATCCCATTGAGTAGTTTCCATATAGTATGGCATCTCCATTAAATATTGGAGTTAATTTTTCTAGAAGTGAAACTTGTTCTGTCTTTGATACTGATCTTCCATTCATTAATGTATAGATTGTTGGGAGAAGTAATATCCCAGCGCTCATTATGCCTGTAAATATTGGGATTAGATATATTGAGCCTTTTTTAAACATTTCTTTAAAATCTATCTTTTTATTATATTCTAAGTATCTATATACTGCATAGATACATAATACTAATATACAAGTTATACTATAATAATAACTAATTAAAATTATTAGAAATATACTTATAGATACTAAACTCATTTTATTACTTTCAATATATTTATCAGTACCTATCATACCTAATATTAAAAATGGTAGGTAATCAACAAACATAAAGTGTCTATGAAAGTGAAATAGAATTGGAGATGCAGACATCAATATTAATGTTATTACTAGGGCTATATTTTTTTCTGTTTTGCTTTTTAAGAAATAATATAATAAACAACCTAGGGCTATAAATAAAGTCATATTTAATATTGATATGTATGTACTCATTTTAATAAATGGAAACAGATATGAAATTATTATTAATGGATTATAAAGACCATAATATGAAAAATTATATACATTTTGTCCAGCACCTAATGAAAAGGCAAAACTTGGGAATGGATTTAGTGTTTGATAAAACAAGTTTCTAAAATAATCCGGGAATGCAATATGTTGAGCAAGCCAGTCTATTTTAGAGCCAAATATTGTATTATCAGAAATTAATAATAGTACTAATATTAAACAAAAAATTATAATTAAAAAATAATTTGAATCTCTTTTTTTCTTCATATTTATTCTTCTGTTTTTATGCTTTCAAGAGCTTTAGCTAATTGATCTGGACAAGATGTATCTTTATAATTACATTTTATTCCTTTTAATATTTTTATAACTTCATCTTTATCTTTATTTTCTACTAATGCACTTATGCCTTTTAAGTTTCCATTACATCCACCTGTAAATGATACATTATGGACTTTGTTATTTTCTATATCAAAATTTATTTCTTTTGAACATGTTCCTTGTGTTTTATATGTTATATGCATAATACTACTCCTTACTACTCTTATTTCTTTATTTTATGGATTAATTCAAATAGGCTATAATGCCATGTAATTGGAAGAGCAAATTCTCCAATTAATTCTTCTACTACTCCATTGAATCCTCTTTTAAATTCATATATTCCATAATCTTTAGGGTGTTCATTTATATTTGCAGGTATTCCATAAAAATTATGTTTTTTAAAGCCATTTTCTATTCCATATTTAATTAGTTCCCATTGAATTAAATATTGTGAGTTAAATTTCATATACTCTTCATAGTTTCCACTAGATAAATATATTACTTCTGGTTTGATTAACATAAACATTGAACCAGATAATGTTATTACGTCTTTTCCGCTTTCTTCTTTGATTTTATTTGAATCAATTATTCTTTTATCAATTGATGCGATTTCATTAGTTAGGTTTTTCTTTTGACCATCATTATACTTAGCGTTACTTAGACTATTTAATTTTTCTTCTTTTTCTTGTTTTTCTTCTTCTAATCTTTTTATATAGGCATTTAAGTCTAATTCAGTTATAAAATATTTTACTTCATTCTTATCATGAAAAAGTTTATACATTTCTTGGAAGTATGATAGTTTTCTTACACCAAATCCTTTTCTTTCTCCAGTTTCTACCATAATATTTTGAAATCTATCAAGTTCATCATATGATATTTCATTTACTGTAATTCCAAACTTTTCTGCTTTTCTAATTGTATTTCT
>CAVLBI010000025.1:0-5504 GCA_963661295.1 bacterium | reverse complement strand
GTATTTCTAGTATTTGGTTTCATTTCTTTTAGAATTTGTTCTTCTGTTTTTCCATCTAAATTTAGAGAAAACATCCAACCTACTTGTTCCATATTTTCAGTTTTTACTTTTTTAAATCCTAAACTTTCTAGATTATTAACGACATCACTATTATCAATTCCATTTTCAACTATATTTCCATCTATATCTCTTTCTTTATAAATTACATATGGATCTATTCTTAAAACATATCCTTTTTTATCTTTAATATATTTTTTTAATTCATTTGTAAAGAAATCTAATAATTCCTTATTTTTAAAATCTAATAAATAGCCTCTTGGTGAATAGAACTCATATTTACCAAAATGTCTTTTATGTGATAAAAGCATCGTTGCGGCTATAAGCTTTTTATCTTCTTTTACTCCAACATAATAAGTCGTCCAATTAGATTTTTCTCTTAGCTTTGATATTTCTGGAGCAGATAAAAATGTTTTTAAGGGATGATTTTCCCAAAAGTCTCTATATTCTTTTTCTGTTATTTCTTGAAATTTCATATTTGCACCTACTTTTCATCTTTTATTATATCATACTCGGTAAAGAATAAATATTAAATTTTATTAGAGAAATATACACTTTTTCTATCAAATAAAAATAAAACTAGTAAATAGCTTTATTTTTTTCTTTTAAGTCTAATTCTCTTTTTAAATACTTTCTTAGTATTTTTTATTTCTTCTTCTATTTTTCCATCAATATTATCTACTATTTTATCTTTATTAAAGATTGTTGCGATTAATAGGACAACGACTACTAGTAATAGTAATAATGATATAAATAGAATTGTATTAAATTGATTTTCTTTGCTTCTTGTTGTATCTAGATAGCTATTAGTTAGATATGCATCATAGTTATCTTCTGATATTTGTACTTCATTTTCTGCTGGGACAAAGTTTTTTATATTTTTTATTGCGAGTGTTTTTAATTCATTACTTGTAATTGCGGGATATCCATAAACGGTAATTGGTTCTGGGACTTCAGTTGTTCTTTCATATGTATAGTCAATAATTGCTTTATATTTATTATAGTCTTTTTCATTTATGGCAATTAAATATGTATGCCATAGTCCGGTTTCTTCTTTTTCTATTACAAAGTGTATTCCTATATTGGTATCTTGGTAATATGCAAATTTTTCAGACATTTTATATATTTTTATATAGGTATAATCTTCTACTGTTTCAACATCTGACCAAGAAACAATATTGTTTTTTTCTTCAAAGATTCTGTATGAACAAACAAATAAGATAGTTATTATAATTAAATATACAAGGCACATAGTCATTTTAATGACTAGTCTTTTATCATCTGTTTTCTTAATTTTGTTTACTTCTTTTTTATTCATACTTCTATGCTCCTTACTTTATAATAATAGCATAAATTTATTTGTTTTTGAAGAGATGTTATATTAAAAAAATTTCTAGATTTTATTTAGTTTCTTTTAAATATCTTTTTAATAAAAACGTTAAGAAATATGGAAATGTATAAAACTTACCATTGAAACCAATATTTTTATTACAAAGTTTTATTCCATATTTTATATCTTCATAATTTTCACTATTAATTAAATTATTAAGTGAAACTGTTGAATTATCATTTGCTTTTACTTCTACTGGTATAAGATGATTTTTATCTCTTATAAAGAAATCCATTTCTAATGTTCCTTTTTCATTCTTATAAAAATATAAATCATACCCTTCTTTAACTAACATATCAGATACAATGTTTTCAAATATTGCCCCCTTATATGTATTAAAGTTTTGGTTTTTTCTTAGATCATCTTGTGCTTCTTCATCCAATGATGCAATTAAAAGACCAGTATCAGAAAAATATAATCTATAATTATCCGGTTTATAATTTCCTTTAAGTGGTAATGAGCAATCTTCCAAACAATATGATACATTTATAATTCCGGCATCTGATAGCCAATCTGATATGCCTCTATATTCTCTATTTCTAGCTCCATCAGCAATCTTTGATATTTGAAATTTTTTATTTTCTTTTCCTAAAAAAGCAGCAACTTTTCTATAGACATTTAATATTCTTGCTTTATCAAGACCGTCTGCATACTTAACTATATCTTCCTCATAATCAAGTAGTATTTGTTTTTGCATTTCTAAAATACCAGAAAAATTTTTATTTTCAATATATTTTGCGACAATGGCAGGCATTCCACCAAGTATCATATAATCCTTAAAATTGTTCACCATTACTTCATATGCCGTTTCTGTTAATGGTTTGCATTCTTTCATGCACTTATATAAATCTTCTATTTGATTTTCTTTATATCCTTTAGCCCACAAAAATTCTTCAAAATCCATTGAATGCATTATATAATCTTGTTTATTTCCAACACTATTTGATTCTATTTCATTATAATTGATACCCATCATTGATCCAGAACATATGACATCATATCTTTTGTCTATATTAAATGCTTTTAATGAAGTGGCGCAATTTATACAATCTTGCATTTCATCAAAAAATATTAGTGTTTCTCCTTTAATAAAATTATAATTATTATTTATTAATGATATATTACTTATTATTTTATCAACATTGAATCCATTATCAAATATTGTTTTATATTCTGGTTCAAGTGCAAAATTAATCTCAATAAAGTTTTTATAATTATTTTTTGCAAAATTTTCAATTGCGTCTGTTTTTCCTATTTGCCTAGCTCCTCTTATAATTAGTGGAAGCCTGTCTTTATTGTTCTTCCATTCAATCAGAAATTCATCAATTTTTCTTTGTAATCTGCACATAAGTTATCACCTCTTTTTTATTCTATCACAAAATTCTAACATTTTTTGTTTATTTTTACACATTTTTCCAATTTTAAATCATAATCATATTAAATTAAAGCTCCTTTTTTACTTTCTTTTTAGAGATAAATCCTTCTAGGAATTTATAACCATCCCTATTTTTTATATATAGGTATCCTAAGATACAGAAGACTGTTGCGCCAATAAAGTTTACAAATAAATCTTTCATTGTATCAATTAAACCTATATCTAGATAACCGTTTTCTATAATAGTCACTTCATTACCATTATTACTATATATTTCTGTTTTAGAAATGTCTTTTAAGATAATTGGGATATTTTCTCCTGATGGATTTATTTTTACTGATGATATTGTATTTACAATACTATCTTTTTGCATATCTTTTGATAAAGAATGATCAATTCCAAACTCTACGAATTCCCACATTACTCCTACTGTCATTGAAAAACAAAAAGCAACTAAGGCTAAAAAGCCGGGTGTTAAATTAAATTTATCACTATTAGTATTTAAAATATCAACTAGGGATATTCCGATAGCGGCACATAAAAAGCCATTTAATGTGTGAAGAATTGTGTCCCAATAAGGAATTATTCCATAGAAATTTTGAATTTCTCCTAGTATTTCTGCAGAAAAGATAAATAAGTATACTATTATTTCTAAAGTATCTGGCATTTCTATTTCAAATTTATGAGAAATGAAACCTGGAATTGTGAATAATATTAATGTTAATATACATAGTAATACATTGTTCCAGTTACCATGAATACTTTGAGCAACCATACAAATAATTACTAAAAGTCTTAATATCAAGTATATCGCTAATGTTTTTTTCTTCTTTTTAGGAAAAGCTCTTTTTTTCCTTTTTGGTTCTTTTATTTCATTTTTTTGATTTTTTTTAGACATATTACACCTCACTACTTCTCAAATATCTTTTTTATATTTTCTTGAGGTACTTGCATTTTCATACATTGATTTACGTTGAAATTAAATTTTATTGAATTACTTTTATATTCTTCTCCATCTATACACCAAGATGTTTTTGGGGGGTCTTGGAATTCAATTTCTAGATTGTCAGTTCTATAATAAGTTATTCCTGGAATATCTTTTACATCGAGTGTTTGAACTAGAACTAGCATTCTCAACATTTCTTTTTTATTTTTTACATTGGCAAAAGCTACCTCAAACTTTTTATCATCTAATTTTACATCATAATATACATCTGGTTGTCCTGCTATTCGTGATGAATTTGAAATAAATATAAATGAGTATTCTCCAGTATATTCTTTATTATCTATTTTATATTTTATGTGATATCTATTTATTTTATTTCTTAATTGTCTTATACCATACATTATATAGGCAATTTTTCCATATTTCTTTTTTAGACTTCTCGGAGTGTTATAAGCCATATCTATATAGTCCCCAAGACAGGCAACATAAACAAATGGTGTATTATTAATAAAGCAGACATCTACCTTCTTAGATTTTCCATCAAGTAATGTTCTTAGATTATCAAAGACACTTTTATTTAAACCGTACATATTTCCTACATCATTTGTACTGCCCATTGGAAGAGGTGCAATTACTAGAGGTTTTGTACGTTTTATATTTCCGGTTACGATTTCATTTAATGTTCCGTCTCCTCCACCACTTACAACAAGGGAAACATCATCTGGAAGCGCTTGAATTATTTTACAAGCATCTCCTCTGGCTTTTGTAAATATTATTTCAGTATCATATCCGTGTTCTCTTAAAATGTCGTAAAAATCTTCATAAGATGTGATTTTTTTCTTTTTTCCACTTTCAGGATTCATTATGATTACACATTTTTTTATAGGTCATCGACATCCTTTCCATCACTTAATGTTTATAGTCATATTATAACATTATTTAAAAAAATTACTAGTGCAAAAGATAATGAGATGTTTATTATAATTTTTTCGTAAAAATAAAATTACCTTTCTAATAATATATATGAAAGGAGGTTTTATGACTAGATTTATTTCACCTTTATATGATACGACTTTTAAATATTTATGGAAAAGTAATGATTCAAGATTATTTTTTATTAAACTAATTAAGTATCTTACTACTATTGATTTAACTAATTATCACTTATATGATAACGAGATTAATTCTGGTAATAATTTAAAAGATTATAGACTTGATTTAGTATTTGTTCCTAATGATGAAGATGAAAGATTAGGAATGACTATTAATATTGAGATGTATAAAAATTATCATTCAACTGATTCTATTAAATCTTTTTCATATGTTTTTAGTCTACTTAGTAAATCATTAAAACAAGGAGATACTTACTTTGAAAAGCAAATTGTTCAAATTAACTTTAACGATGGTTATTTTAAGGATAATAAAGAAGTTGGAAGTATTTGTTATATGATTTCTGATGAGAGTGGAAAATATAAGAAAAATTATATGAAAATATATGAAGTCTATCTATCTAAATATAAGGGATTATGCTATAATGAAGCTAATGAATTGGATGCTATGTTATCTTTCTTATCTGCTAATAGTTATGAAGAAATGGAAAGAATTGCATGTGGCAAAAAGGAGGCATTAGCTATTATGGATGAACTAAAAAGACTAGCTAAAGAAGAAGATTTTCTACCAGAATATGACTTTGAAAGAGAAATGAGAAGAGTTACAAATACTGAAAAAGAAATTTC
>CAVLBI010000024.1:568-16005 GCA_963661295.1 bacterium | reverse complement strand
ATTTTAGGATTAGGTGGCTTTATATATTATGATAAGTTCTATAAAACACAAACAGAAGAAAAGACAATAACAACAATTGATAATGTAGATATTGATTTAAATTCTTTCTACTTAGTAGGGGATACATTAGAAAAATTTGATAAGGCTTTTAATGATAAAAACTCAACATACTTCGGTTATATATATAAAGATAGATTATTTGCATCAAAATTTGATCAAAAAGCAGCTTTATATGCTGCAATCTATGATGAATTAGTAGGAACAAATACTCCTCAATCATTAGTAGGTGGAGATGTAAAAAATAATTTTGAAACTATATTTGGTAAAAATCTTGCTTATAAAGCCGATAATTTAAATGCCGGTCAATACTTTAATATTTTATATGATGCAGCAACAGATAGATACACATACATTGCTCCAACAGTAAGAGAAGTCTATTCACCTACATTTATTGAAGTAAACCAATCAACATCACTAACAGAAGATAGTATTATAGTAAAAAGAAAAGTATTCTATGTTGAATATTTAAATAATGCATCTGGAACAGATATAACGGAAGCCGCAATATTTACATCAAATGATAAGAAAACTCAAGTAGCAACGATTCCTCTAAGAAATGGTGTCTTAAATAAGAATGAAGTTATATCAAAATACTCATCAAAAATAAACACTTATAAATATACATTTAAACAAGCAAGTGATGGTAGTTATACATTTTATTCAATAGAAAAAGAAAAATAAAAGGAAACAAAACATCTAGTTTTAGCTTCCTTTTTTACATTATTTTACAACAAAATATAAAAAATAAAAAACACATCATTTTAATAACAATCTAATTTATTCATATTACAAATCAATTATGCTATAATAAAACTGGAGTGATGCGAGTGAAAATAAATGTTAAAAATTTAAATATAAATTACATACAATATGGTGAAGGACAAGATATTGTACTACTTCATGGTTGGGGACAAAATATTGAAATGATGCGTCCGATTGGAGATAATTTTCAAGATAGATTTAGGATTACAATTCTTGATTTTCCAGGATTTGGTGAAAGTGAAGAACCAAAAAGTGCTTGGACAATTGAAGATTATGAATTAATGCTTGAAGAATTCTTAAAAAAAGTAAATGTAAAAAAGCCAATCGTAATAGGTCATTCATTTGGAGGAAGAGTAGCAATTAGATATTGTGCAAGAAATCCAATTGAAAAGTTAGTCTTATTTGGAAGCCCATGTATTAGAATTCAAGAAGAATTATCTATTGGCGTTAAAATATTAAAAAAATTAAAACAACTTCCAGGATTAAATGGAATAGGTGAATATATGAAAAAGTTCATTGGTTCAAGAGATTACAAAGCCGCAAGTCCAATAATGAGACAAACGCTTGTAAATGTTGTAAATGAAGACTTATCAAAATACGCTCGTGAAATTGAAGAACCAACTCTACTTATTTGGGGAGAACAAGATACAGAAGCACCACTAAACGATGCCAAACAACTAGAAAAGTTAATGATAGATGCCGCACTAATAGTTCTACCTGGAACACATTATGCATATTTAGAAAATCTACCTAGAGTAGTCGCAATACTTGATAACTTTTTTTAGGAGGAGAAAATAATGATATTTTTATACATAATTCTTATATTAACTTTTGCTTATGCAACGATAAACAAATCAAAAAGAGCATTACATATGCTTCAACAAAACCTATATAATGAAAATAATCGTTATATAAAATGGGTAATAAAAAATAAAAAACAATTTCTTTCAATAGAAATAGTATTAATATGTATTTCAATAATAGGAATATATGTAATATTTGATATAGACTTCATTGCATCCTTATGTCTTATATTAATGTCACTATTCCTAATATTAATTGGGTATAATTGGAATAAAAGAATAGTAAATGATCAAAATAAAAAGAAACTAGTAGTAACTCAAAGAATAAAAAGATTAATAGTAACAACATCTGTAATCTACATAATTCCATTCATAATATTATTCTTAGATATAAATAATGTAAAATTAGTTTGGAAAATGTTTTTAGTAGAAAGTTTTTTGCTATACTTAAATGCTTTTGTAGTATTCATTGCAATGATTATAAATACACCTATAGAAAAATGTGTTTATCTACACTTTAAAAATATGGCTCAAAAGAAACTATCTGAAATGCCTAACTTAAAAATAATTGGTATTACCGGAAGTTATGGTAAAACTAGTAGTAAAAATATTTTAAGTGACATCTTAAACATAAAATATAATGCACTACCAACACCAAGAAACTTAAATACATATAATGGCTTAATCATGACAGTTAATAATTATATGGATAAATTTACAGATATCTTTATTGCTGAAATGGGTGCTTACGTAAGAGGAGAAATTGCTGGTCTTTGTAAACTTATAAAACCAAAATATGGTATATTAACAAGAATTGGAACAGCTCACTTAGAAAGTTTTGGAAGTGAAGAAAATATAATTAAAGGAAAATTTGAACTTATTGAATCTCTTCCAAGTGATGGATTTGCTGTACTAAACGGTGATGATGAAAAGCAAGTAAACTATAAATTAAAAAATAAAGTAAAAACAATCTGGATAGGAATAGATAACGAAAATGTTGACGTACGAGCAACTAATATTAAATATTCAAATAAAGGTTCAAGCTTTGATGTAGTCTTTAAAGGTGATTCAAATAAATACCATTTTGAAACTAAACTATTAGGTAACCACAATGTTTATAATATTTTAGCATCAATTGCTTGTGGTAGAGAGTTTGATATAGAAATGAATGATTTAATACTAGCTGTAAAAAATGTTAAACCAGTAGAACACAGATTAGAATTAAAAAAACTAGGTAATTTCTATCAAATAGATGATGCCTATAATTCAAATCCTATAGGAGCAGAAAATGCTTGTAAAATATTAGGAATGATGCCAGGTAAAAAAATAGTAGTAACACCTGGAATGATTGAATTAGGTGAAAAAGAATATGAATATAATAAAAAGTTTGGAGAACAAATAGCCCGTGTTGCTGATATAGTAATACTAGTAGGCGAAAGACAAACAAAACCAATAAAAGAAGGATTATTAACAAGTGGGTTTGACAAAGACCAAATAATTGTATTTAATGATGTAAGAGATGCATATCCTTTTATAGGAAACATAGCTTTGAATGAAGAAGTTTATGCATTATTTGAAAATGATTTGCCAGATACATATAATGAGAATTAGGAGAGTGATTTTATATGAGAATTAAAGTTGGTGTTATTTTTGGAGGAGAAACAGTTGAACATGAAGTAAGTATTATTTCTGCAATTCAAGCAATGAATAAAATAGATGAAGAAAAATATGAAATAGTACCTATATATATAACTAAAGATAGAGAGTG
Organism: bacterium; assembly: GCA_963661295.1. Taxonomy (GTDB): domain Bacteria; phylum Bacillota_I; class Bacilli_A; order RF39; family UBA660; genus UBA3789. The sequence continues at coordinate 12,612 of CAVLBI010000024.1, read as the reverse complement.
GTATACAGGAGAAATGTTAAGAGATATTGAAGTATATCAAGATTTTAATTTAATAAAAAAATATAGTAGTAATGTAGTACTATACTATAAAAATGGTAGCTATGTATTACAAAAGAAAAAAGGCTTGTTTAAATCAATCGTTAAAGAAATTGATATTGCCTTCCCAATAGTACATGGTACAAACGTAGAAGATGGAGTATTACAAGGATATCTACAAACAATAGGTATTCCATATGTTGGACCAAATGTTTATGCGGCAGTAGTTGGTCAAGATAAAGCATTCATGAAAGATGTATGGGCATCTGCAAACTTACCAATTAAAAACTATACATGGTTCTATGACTTTGATTATAGACAAGACCCAGATGCAATTATTAAAAAGATAAGTAAATTAAAATATCCAGTAATTGTAAAACCAGCAACAACAGGATCAAGTGTAGGTATAAGTGTTTGTGATAAAGAACAAAATGTAAAAGATGCGATAGATGAAGCAGTTCAATATGATACTAAGATAGTAGTAGAAGAAGTAGTAGAAGACCTAAAAGAAGTAAATATCGCTGTAATGGGTAACTATGAACATCAAAAAGTAAGTGAAATAGAAGAAGTGCTTTCTGGAAATAAATTCCTAACATTTACTGATAAATATATTGGTAATGGAAAAGGTAAGATAAAAGGAAAAATGTCTGCTCCAGTAAAAGGTACATCTAAAGGTATGGCATCTACTAATAGAAAATTACCTGCAGAATTAGATGATGAAACAAGAAAAGAAGTTGAAAGAGTAGCAGTAGCTGCATTTAAAGCATTAGGAAGTTCTGGAAACTCAAGAATTGACTTCTTAATCGATAGAAAAGATAATAAAGTTTATTTAAATGAAATTAACTCAATCCCAGGAAGTTTAGCATTCTACTTATGGGACGCAAAAGATATAAACTTCACAAAAGTATTAGATGATATGATAAATATTGGAATAAAAGATTATAAGAAGAGAGTAAGTAAAACGCATTCATTTGAATCAAATATTCTACAAGGATTCGCATCTAATGGTGGAGTAAAAGGTGCTAAAGGAGTAAAAGGAAAGTTAAGATAACTTTTATAAGACTGTTGACAAAGTAAAATTTGTTAATAGTCTTTTTTATTTTATAATTTGTGTTTAATCGAATTGTAAGATTGCTTATTATCTATACAAATTTAAGCTTACTAACCTTACTTTTTTATTGTATTTAAAATTTATGCAAAAAAATAACTACCTAAGTAGTTATTAATAATCAAAATGGTGGGCTGTTAGGGATTCGAACCCTAGACCCACTGATTAAGAGTCAGTTGCTCTACCAACTGAGCTAACAGCCCATTTCCAATTCGCATAATTTATTTTATATCAAAATTATAATATTTACAATACTTTTTTTTAATTTTCTTAAATTTTATCTAAATTTTTGCTATAATTCATTATACTTTTAATAAAAAAGCAAGAAATAAATAAATATATAAATATTTTTTTGAAAAAATGCTTGACTTTAATATATTAAATATAGTATTCTATAAATGCAGTTGAGAAAAGGAACTTGTTCCTAGTAAAAAAAATTAAAATTTTTCTTGCAAAACAACTGATAATATAGTAAACTTAAATACATGGACCTGTAGCTCAGTTGGTTAGAGCACACGCTTGATAAGCGTGGGGTCATAGGTTCAAGTCCTATCAGGTCCACCAGAAATGCCTCAATAGCTCAGTTGGTTAGAGCACTTGACTGTTAATCAAGGGGTCCTAGGTTCAAGTCCTAGTTGGGGCGCCATATGGCGAGTTGGTGAAGTGGCTTAACACACTGCCCTTTCACGGCAGCATTCACGGATTCGAATTCCGTACTCGTCACCAAAATTGCTCTTTAAATCCCGAAAGGGATTTTTTTGTTTTTAAAAACTTAATTTGACATTATAAAATCAACATAGTAAAATCAAACTTGTAAAGGATGTGTTACATGTGACTGATACATTAGCTTACTCATTAGAAGAAATGCAAAATATTTTAGATACTGCAGTAAAATATAAAAATAATTATAAAGATTCCTTAGAAAAATTAGTAAAAGAAATAGATGTACTTGAAACAAACATGCAAACAGATGAAAGCAATGTTTATTCATTATATAAAGAAAAATTTATTTCTAAATTACCAGAATTAAATGATGCGACATCAATGATGGAGTCATTTATAAAAACATTAGAATTAAAAATAGAAGAATTAAAAAATTCGGAAGAATCAGTAGAAGACAGTTTCTTCTAAGAAAGGTGATAAAAATGCCAAACAATAAAATTAATTTTCAAGAAATAGAGAAGACAATTAACAATATAAAAGTATTATCTGATAACGTAAGATCAAATCTTCAAGGGATTAATAATTTAATTACAGACAATGTCGCAACAGGGCAGGGTATCTGGGATGGAGCATCTGCAACTAACTATAAAGAAAAATGGAGTATCTTATCAGAAAAAGTTCCAACATATATTAATATGTTTGAAGAACAGGCAACTAATTTAGAAAATTATTTAAAAATAATTACAAAAACAGAAGAAGAGTAGTAATTTTCTGTTGACTTTTTTGTATCTATCATGTAATAATATATATGCGGACGCAAAATGAGGAAATGGAGTAGTACTCAAGAGGCTGAAGAGGCGCCCCTGCTAAGGGTGTAGGTCGGGCAACTGGCGCGAGAGTTCAAATCTCTCCTACTCCGCCATTAAGAAATTAACTCGAGAAATCGAGTTTTTTTATTGTATAAATGGCAATTAATAAACTAGTACATCTCTACAAATTATGATATAATCCATATAGGAGTGTATGAAGATGGCAAATATATTAAAAAAATTTAAAAACAATTTTGAAGACATAACAGAATACTATAATTATTTAGTTGCTAAAACAAAAAAACATGAACAAGTAGATATAACAAATGAGTGGCTAATTGATAATTACTATATTTTAGCTGAACATAAAAATAATATTTATAGTCAAAAAAGTGGTCTTAAGAAAAATATAAAAACATTAGATGAAAATTATTACTTTTTAAAAGCAATAGCTAATAAAAAGAATTATGATATAAATTTTAAATATTTAACAGATGAGTTGAAAATATATCAAAAAGATACCAATAGAGTATTTACATATAAAGAATTAGGAATGATAATTCCAACCCTAATAATGATTTATATTGAAAGATTGAATGATTTATGTAGAGAAGAATATAAAAAAATAGTAGACAAAGAAGACGTCTCTAAAATAATTGAATCATCAAATGATCTAACACTAGATTCATTTATTTCAGAAGACTTCAATCCCCAAAATAATACACACTATATTTTTGAAATAAATAATCAACTATATAAAGTAAATAAATCAAGTAAATTATTTAAATCATTAAACGAATACTTAAAAGAAAAACAATTAAGCTTAAAGGATATTATCAATGAAGAATTCCAAAATAAAATATATAATAATGTCTTAATAGCAAATATCTTTAATGATTTAAAAGAATTCTTTGAAATTTCTACAGAAGACATATATGAAAAAGTCTCAAAAACAGAAAGAAAATTGTTAACTGATCCAATCTATAAAAAATTGACTGAGTCATCTAAAATTCTTTATAGAAATAAATTATTATCTCTAGCAAAAAAGAATCATTTAGATGAATATACTTATCTTGAAAAGATATTTGAATCAGACGAACATATTGGCTTTAAATTATTTAAAGAAAAGAAAAGTACATTTAAAGTAGTCTTATATATCCTAGCACTAGTATTAATAAGTGGAGTAATTGCGTTCTTCGCATCAAACTATTTCATAAGACCAAGAATATTAGGATTTATAATTCTATTTGTCCCAATATGTCAATTAATTAGTCAATTATTACAAGAGATATTAATTAAGACTGTACCTACAAATGTTATACCGAAACTAGACTACTCAAAAGGTATACCAGAAGAGTCTAGAACAATGGTCGTAATACCAACAATAGTCGCAAGTAAAGAAAAAGTAAAAACAATGTTTGATACATTAGAGTCATATTACTTAATAAACAAATCAGATAACTTATACTTTACATTATTAGGTGACGTAAAAGCACTAAATGAAGAAATTGCACCATTTGATAAAGAAGTATCTGAGTATGGAGAAGAGTATGCTAAAAAGTTAAATGATAAGTATAAAAAAGATATTTTCTTCTTTATATATCGCAAAAGACTTTGGAATGAAAAAGAAAATCAATACTTAGGATATGAAAGAAAAAGAGGAGCTTTACTTCAATTTAATAAAATACTATTAGGTGAAGAACTTGATGAAGAAAAATATTTTAATGTAAATATGTTACATGATAATAAACTACATATAAAATATGTAATAACACTAGATACTGATACAAAATTAGTATTAAATTCAGCACTAAACTTAGTAGGAGCAATGGCTCATCCGTTAAACACACCAGTTCTAAATAAAGAAGGAACAAAAGTAATTAATGGATATGGAATAATGCAACCAAGAGTAGGAGTAGACATAGAAGCAACTAATAAAAGTGTATATAGCCAAGTATTCGCAGGAGTTGGAGGATTTGATGCTTACTCATCAGTTGTTCCAAACGTATATCAAGATACATTTGGAGAAGGAAGTTTCGTAGGAAAAGGAATCTATGACTTAAAAGTATTTAATCAAGTTCTAGATCAAACATTCCCAGATAATTTAATACTTTCACATGACTTATTAGAAGGTAATTATATAAGATGTGGTTATGTTTCAGACATAGAATTCTTAGACGACTTCCCATCAAAATTCCTAATCGATGTAACAAGACAACATAGATGGGCAAGAGGAGATACTCAAATAATAAATTGGTTACTAAATAAAGTTCCAAACAAAGAAAATAAACAAGTAAAAAATCCAATCACATTATTAGGAAAATTTAAAATATTCGATAATATCTTTAGAATGTTCCTAAATCCAATGTTACTTCTAATTCTAATACTTGCCTTTGTATCAAAAAACACATATTTATGGTTAGGACTAGTAGTCTTAGAAATAGCAATCTCAATATTATTCTTCTTAAAGAGTAAAATGTATAAAAGAAATAAAGATCAAAAAGAAATATACTATAAAAACATCTATCATGGAGGAAAAAGTATTTTCTTAAGATCTTACATAGTATTCGCAACTATTCCATATTATTCAAAACTATATATGGATGCATTTTTTAGAACACTATATAGACTATTCTATAGTCATAAAAACTTACTTAACTGGATAACTGCCGAAGAAGTAGAAAAAACAGTAAATGGAAGCTTAAAAAATTATATAAAGAACTTTACATTTAATATTGTAACAGCAATCATCTTTATAGTAATTGGACTACTTACAAAAAATTATATAGCTTTCATAATATCTTTAATATTTATTAGCGCACCATTTGTTTTATATCTAGTAAGTAAAGATATAGATCATCATGAAATTGCTTTAAAAGAAGATAAAGTAGATGAAATAAAAGAACTAGCTGAAAGAACTTGGAAATATTTTGAAGATAACTTAACTAGTGAAAATAATTATTTAATACCAGATAATTATCAAGAAAATAGAGAAAAGAAACTAGATAGTAGAACATCACCAACTGGAATAGGTTTTTCCCTAACATCAGTAATTAGTGCTTATGAACTAGAGTTTATTGATAAAGAAAAAACTCTAAGCTTACTTACAAACATATTAGAGACAATCGATAGTCTAAAAAAATGGCATGGTCACTTATATAACTGGTATGATATAAAATCTAAAAAAGCAATTTATCCAAGTTTTATCTCAACAGTAGATTCAGGAAACTTAGTATCATGTTTAATTGTTACAAAAGAATTTTTAAGAAAAGAAAACGCTGATGAGAAAACAATAAAACTATGTGAAAAATTAATTAAAAATACTAATTTCAAAAAACTATATACAAAAAGAGATGTCTTCAGTATTGGATACGATGAAGATGAAGGAAAATTATCAATTTATAACTATAATAAATTTGCAAGTGAGTCACGCTTAACTTCATTCGTAGCAATCGCTCTAAATGATGCTCCAAGTAAGCATTGGATGTGTCTTGATAAATCACTTACAACATATAAAGGTAAAAAAGGACTAATTTCATGGAGTGGAACAGCATTTGAATATTTCATGCCATTCCTATTCATGAAAAATTATCCAAATACACTATTAGATGAAACATATAACTTTGCACATATGTGTCAAAAAGAGTATATTGAATCAGTAAATAGTAAATTACCTTGGGGAGTATCAGAGTCAGCTTATAACGAATTAGACAATTGCCTAAATTACAAGTATAGAGCTTTCTCAACTCCATACCTAAAAGCAAAAGAAGAAAAAGATAGTAGAATTGTCCTATCTCCATACTCATCACTTATGGCAATGGAGTTATTCCCAGAAGATGTCTATGAAAATATCAAGAAATTTAAAAACCTAGATATGTATTCAGACTATGGTCTATATGAATCATACGATTATGAAAATAAAGGTATTGTTAGAGCCTACTTTGCTCACCATCAAGGAATGAGTTTAATAGGAATTACAAACTACTTAAAACAAGGTATTATCCAAGAACTATTCCATGAAGATATCAATATAAAAACATTTGAAATTCTTCTAAAAGAAAAAGTACAAATTCGTTCAAGTATTGATATGAAAATGGCAGACTATAAAAAATATAATTATAGTAAAGAACGAATTGAAAATGATATAAGAGCATTCGACTACATTTCATACTTACCAGAAATGTCAGTTCTATCAAATAAGAAATATTCACTTATCATGAATGATAGAGGAGATAGTTTCTCAAGATATAGAACACTTCAATTAAATAGATATAGAAAAGTAACAGAACAAAATTATGGTATCTTCTTATTTATAAAAGATACAAAAACAAAATATATTTGGAGTAATACATACTCTCCAATGAATAATAAACCAGATAAATATGAAGTGGTATTCGCATCAGACAAAATAAAATTCTTAAGAAGAGATGCAGGAATATCTACAAAAACAGAAATAGTTGTATGTAAAGATTATCATGCAGAAATTAGAAAAATTACATTTAAAAATGAAACTGAATATGATAAAGAATTAGAACTTACTAGTTATACAGAACCAATTCTTTCAGAAAATATGGATGATGTTTCACACAAAGTATTTAATAATATGTTTATTTCAACTGAATATGATGAAGCAACAAATACATTAATCGCTAAGAGAAAAAATAGAGGCGACTCAGACATCAACAGTTACATGGCAACAAGAATGATAATTGAAGATAAAGAAGGCGAGTTTACTTATGAAACAGAAAGAGAAAACTTTATCGGAAGAAATAAAGAATTATCTGAATCAGTTGGCCTAAATAAGAAACTATCTAACTATACAGGTGATAATCTAGACCCAATTCTATCATTAAGAAATAGAGTTGTAGTAAAAGCAAACGACTCCACAACAGTGTACTTAGTAGTAGGATTTGGTAGAAGTCCAGAACAAATAAAAGATATTATTAGACATTATAATAATGAAAAAACACTAGAAAAAGAATTCAAAATATCTACATTAATGAATGTAATAGATACAAAGAACATGAATATAAGCGGAGAAAACATGCGTACTTACAACATCATGTTAAACTACTTATATCAAACAACAAAACTATCTGTTAATGAAGAGAGAATGGACTTATTAAGAAGGAACGCTCTAGGTCAATCAGGGCTTTGGAAGTTCGGAGTAAGTGGAGATAGACCGATCATTTCAGTAGAAATAAGTGATATTAGTGATATTAGTTTCATAACAGATATCCTAAAAGCATTTGAATATTATAAAAATAAATCTATATTTGTAGATTTAATAATAATAAATAATGAAACAGGTAACTCTGCAAAACTAATAAAAGAAGAAATAGATGAAGAACTATATAAAATGTATACACTTAATAGTTTCTATCACACACCAGGAACAGTAACAGTAATTGATTCATCAAATATCACAAGAGAAGATAGAAGTCTACTTAATATGGTTCCAAGAATTCACTTTGTAATTGAAAAACATATTGGTCTAAAAGAAGCAGTAGAAGAACTTCAAAGAAAAAATACTCCAGTAGAGTATGTTAAACCAAAATTAGAAGAAAATATAAAATATGAACATCATGAAAAATTAACATTTGATAATGGTTATGGTGGCTTTAAAAATAAAGGAAAAGAGTATGTAATTTATAATAAAGATACACCAACTCCATGGTCTAATATAATAGCTAATAAAAACTTTGGAACAATCGTTACGAATAATGGTTGTGGCTATACATATGCCTATAATTCAGGTGAATATAAAATTACATCTTGGACAAATGAAATGGTTTTAAATGATAAGAGTGAAGGATTTAAATTTGATGGAAAACAATTTGACCCAGAAAAATGTACTCATGGATTTGGTTACACTACACTTGAGAGTGAAACAGAAGACTATCAACATGAAATAACTGAGTTTGTTGCTTGTGAAGATACAGTAAAAATCTATTTAATGAAACTTAAAAATAAGACTGACAAAAAGAAAAATACAAACATCGAATTCTGGATAAATCCAACATTTGGTAATTTTGAAGAAAAAACAACAAGACACATCTTATCAGAATTTATGGGTGAAGATAATTATCTAAAAATGCGAAATGTTTATAGTATTAACTATAGTGACGTAAATGTATTTATGTCATCATCAGAAAAGATAGAAGATGCAACATGTGATAAAATGCTTGTTAAAAATATTTCATTTAATTTAGAACTTGATAAAGAAGAAGAAAAGACCTTAGTATTCGTTTTAGGATGTAGTTACAGTGACAAAGAAAACATGGAACTTATAGAAAAATATACTAATGTTCAAAACTGTAAAAAAGAATTAAAAGATGTAAAAGATTACTGGAATAAAACTCTTGGTACAATTCAAGTAGATACTCCAGATGCAAGTTTTGATTATGTCGCAAATGGTTGGTACTTATATCAAACAATATCATCAAGAATTTTAGCTCGTGCTGGATTCTATCAAGTAAGTGGAGCTTTTGGGTATAGAGATCAACTACAAGATTCAATGAATATAGCCCTTGTAAATCCAGAACAAACAAGAAAACAAATTTTAATTAATGCCTCTCATCAATTTGAAGAGGGAGATGTACTACATTGGTGGCATGAAAAGAATCATTTTGGTCTAAGAAGTAGATATAAAGATGATTTCTTATGGTTAGTATACGCAACTACAACATATATAGATATAACTGGAGATTATGACATATTAGAAGAAAAAGTTCCATATGTTGTAGGTGAACAATTAAGTGACTATGAACATGAAAAAGGAATTACATTTAACTATTCAGAAAAACAAGATACTTTATTAGAACACTGTCTAAAGTCACTATCTCTATCAATGAATTCACTAGGTCGCCACAAACTACCATTAATGGGTGGTGGAGACTGGAATGATGGAATGAATAGAGTAGGTATCAAAGGAAAAGGTGAAAGTGTTTGGTTAGGATTATTCTTATATAATGTTATAGACTTGTTTGTAAAAACAATGAAAAAGTATGATAGTAATTTTGATACAGAAAAATATACTAAGTTCAATGAAACACTAAAAGAGAACTTAAATAAAAAAGCCTGGGATGGTGAGTATTATTTAAGAGCTTACTTTGATAATGGAGATAAACTAGGAAGTCAAGAAAACAGTGAATGTAAGATTGATTTAATTTCTCAAAGCTTCTCAATAATTAGTGGAGTAGCTTCAAAAGAAAGAAGAGAAAAAGTAATTACTGCAGTTGAAGAACAATTAGTAGATGATGACAAAAAGATTGTTAAATTACTAACACCAGCTTTCCAAAAATCATTAAATACTCCAGGATATATAATGAATTATCCAAAAGGTATAAGAGAAAATGGAGGCCAATACACTCACTCAGTATCTTGGTACTTAATAGCTTTAATAAAAGCGGGATATCATGATAGAGCGTATCGTTACTATCAAATGATTAATCCAATAAACAGATCTAAAAAGAAAGAAAATGTAGAAGTTTATAGAGATGAACCATATGTAATAGCCGCAGATATTTATTCATCTCCTGCCTTCCCAGCACGTGGAGGTTGGTCTTGGTATACAGGATCTGCTGGATGGTTCTATAGAGTCGGAATAGAAAATATTCTAGGAATCCAAAGACGTGGCGATAAATTAAAACTAGACCCAAGAATACCAATAGCTTGGGACGGATTTACCGCAACATATACGTATAAAGATACAAAATATAATATTGAAGTAAAGAAATCTAAAAAAGAAGAATTAAAATTAGATGGAAAGAACCAATTAAATAATTATATAAAACTAGAAAACGACTCTAAAGTTCATGAAATAAAACTAACTATAAAATAGGAAGATGTGGAAACATATCCTCCTTTTTGTATTATAATATAACAATATAAACTTCTATTAATAATATGATATAATATACCCAAGTTAATATTTTAAAAGAGTCATAAAAAGTATATATAAAGAGGTATGGGTATGGAATGCAGTTCAAGTTTAATATTTCAATATTTTAATATTTAAAAGAATAATTGGATTAATACAATTAATTGCCCCAATAATCGCAATTATTTTTGTTATTGTAGCATTAATAAAAATGATTACTAATCCAGAAGAAAAGAAATTAAAAAAAGAATTAAAAAATAAATTTATCGCCTTAGTAATGGTTTTCATAGTTCCGATTCTAGTTAATGTAACAGTTACACTGCTTGTTTCTAATTCAGATAATTTTGATTGTTTGGAAGAGGAAGAAATTCAATCGATTGATGGTGATATGTTTAAAAATCCATCTTATCTTGTAATAGAAGAAAACGAAAGAAAACAAATTAGTAGTGATCCATCAAAATATGATAGTACAACAAATAATAATGAAACTAATAACTCTTCCAATGATACAACTTCATCTAATCAAAACGAATCATCATCAACAAATGCAGTATACTTTTTAAACGTAGGTGCAAGTACAGATGCAATTATCATTCAAGATCAAGGAAAATTTGGACTTATTGATACAAGCTACTCTGGAAAAGCTGACTAAATTGTGAACCAATTAAAAAAATTAGGGGCAACGGAATTAGACTTTGTAATGATTAGTCACACTCATATAGATCATATAGGTGGCTTTAATGGAGTATTCTCTAAAATGAAAGTTAATAAATTATATATCAAAAATCCATCAGGACAATCAACTAATTATCTAGGAACCTATAAAAGACTTATTAATAAAGCAAGAAGTAAAGGTACAAGTATATGTGTTGTCGGGACACCAGAATGTAATAATTTTAAATTAGGAAATATTAATTTTAAATTATATAATACAGAATTTCAATCAGCAGCTGGTTTAACAGGAAAAAGTAAAACTAGATTTGAAAATTGTAATAGGACAGTGGCACTTGCGACTATAAATAATAGAACAGTATACTTTGCTGGAGATATTGGTAATTACTTTGGACATAATAGAGAAAGTATTGTCACAAAGCAAATTGGAGACATTGACATATATAAAGCGGCTCATCATGGATATACATCATTTAATAACCATCAAGATGCACTTAATAATCTCCAAGCAGAATATGCAGTAGTAACAAACAATCGACAAAGATCAAACAGCGGAGTAAAAAGAATAAAAAAAGCCAACAAGAATTACCAAAAAACATACTACACAACAAATGGAACAGTAATGTTACATATAGATGAAAATGGAAAAATAAATTTTAGTCAGTATAAATAATATATTAATTATAAAAAACAAAGTAGAGTGTAATAATCAATTTACTTTGTTTTTGCTTTGTTTTTGCTTATTAGAAATACTTTTGTTATAATAACGAAAGGAGATGAAGTACATGGAACTAGAAAATAAAAAATACATAATAGTAGAAATAATCCCAACACATAGTCAAAGTGATAAAGGATTTATTGCCAAAATAAGTGC
>CAVLBI010000024.1:0-558 GCA_963661295.1 bacterium | reverse complement strand
TAAAACTAGAAGATAGATTTGATTATCGTGTAGAAGACAACTTAATAGAAAATGAAGACTTAAAAAATATGATTCAATATGATAAAAAGTCATTTACCTATGTAAACAACAAATACTTTATAATAGAAAAATTTAAACAATGGGCAAAAGGATATCCATTATTATTACTAGAAGAATCATACACGAGAGACTATTTAAGTGAATTAGACAATGAAATGGAGCTTGTTTATAAATATCTAAATCTAGAATATGGTTTAGATGTCTTTGATAGAATAATGGATAAATATAAATTAGAGCCAAGTGATCACTTAGTAGATTTAATATATGAATCAATTATCTTTGAAAGTAATAATAAAGAAGTAAAAGAAGATAAAGATAAAAATACTAAGAAAAGTACAAAAAAATCTAAAAGTACTAATAAAAAAACATCTAAAATAGAGAATAAATAGGAGAATTTATGGAAAAATATTATTTAGAAATACCAACAATTGAAAGAAAAGAAGAAGCAATTGAATATGTAAAAGAATTTTATAAATATAATTCAAATCCAAATGGAGT
>CAVLBI010000023.1:445-2722 GCA_963661295.1 bacterium | reverse complement strand
TGATTATATAGAAAATTATAAAGAATTATTAATAAGTATAGAAAAAGAAATAAGAGAATATAAAACAAGATTAAAAACAGAAATTGATATAAAGGAACTTGCAAGTAGATTAATTATTAAAACAAAAGAACAGCAATTAGGTTATCCAATGGACTTAGATAGTGAAATATTAAAAATGGCTAATATACTTAGAAGTCAAAAATATGGTGGTTACAGTGATAGATTAATAGAAGAATTTAAAAACACTTGTAAAAAGGAAATAGAAAACAGAAAAGAAAGAAATATGACGTCATATGAAATATTAAGCTATATTGAAGATAATATTTTTTCAAAAAGACTTGCTTACTATAAACAAGATGTTGAACAAACAGAAAAACAATTAATGGCATTAAATAATACTGATATGCTTGATAGTGAAAAAGAAATAAGAAAAGAAACAATTATATTAAATTTAAAAGCAAGATATGGCCATGAAATTAGTGTAAATAAAACTATAAGCGAGTTAGCAGATAGGTTGTTCGCAATATCAACAAAAGAAGTAGAAGATGAATTTATAAGTAATGCAACATCACTTGCTAATAAGTTAAGAAGTGAAAGTAAAGAGGAAATTTATATAGTAGCTTCACTAAATGTTTTATATAAAAAATATGCAAATAAAGATGTAAAAAAAGAAGAAAACAAAACAGACGATATAGAACAATATATAGAAAGTCTACTTGAAAGTTTAAGAAATGATGAAGAATATAGTTATGGAGAAGAAGCTATTGCTCAGTTTAGAGAAGAGTTTAAAACACTAGCAAAAAATACTAAAGAAGATAAAAAAGAATTATTAAGACTAAAATGCGACCAATTAAAGAAAACTTATAAATTAAATAAAGAAGTATTTCTTCAATGGAAAGAAGATAGATTAAAAGCATATACTGGGAATGATAAAGAAGGTTATAGTGAAGACTTAGACATTCAAATAGCCTATATGTTGTCACTATCATCAAGAGACTTAATAAAGTATTATGAAAAAGATAATAATGAAAAAAAACAAAAAATGCAAGATCATAATTTAAGTGTTGCACTTAAATATCTAGCAAGAAAAGAATATCAAGATACAAAAGATAAAGATAGGTATAATGAAACATTAAAACAAATAAAAGAAGGAAATATTCCTTTTACAGAAGAGCAAATAGAAGAGGCTCAATCAAGAATAGAAATGTTAACAATCTTTGATGAACGCGAGCTTGGTAGTGATGAAAAAGTAATAGAAGCGCTAGGCTATATAGAAAGCACTTTATTTAGACAAATGACAGATGCTGCAAAAAAAGCTAGTAACAAAAATAAACACTAAAAATATAACTTTAATAGTTGTATTTTTTTTGCTATAATGATTGTGGTGATAAAATGGAAGAATTATTTGAAAAATTAAATATTAAGCCAAAAGACTTAAGTTTATATAAAAATGCTTTTATGCATAGTTCATACGTAAATGAACATAAAGTAAAAAACGATTATGAAAGATTAGAATTTTTAGGCGATGCCGTACTTGATTTGGTCGTTGCCGATTATTTATATACACACTATAAAGAAACAGAAGGCGAAATGACTAAAGTAAGAGCAAGCTACGTTTGTGAAAATGCTAACTTTTGTTATGCAACAGCCCTGGGATTACCAAAATATATATTAGTAGGTCATGGTGAACAAAAAGAAGGAGCTCCAAAAAAAGCAATAGTTGCTGATATATTTGAAGCTTTAATGGGCGCAATCTATATTGATTTAGGATATTCAACTGCTAGAAGTACAATACTAAAAGTAGTTGTCCCATACATAGAAGATCCTAACACAACATTCTTTAGCGATTATAAAAGTAGTCTTCAAGAATATGTTCAAACAGAACAAAAGTGTCTAGAATACAAGTTAGTTAATGAAGAAGGACCAGCTCACGATAAAAGATTTACTGTAGATGTAATTATAGATGACATAGTATATGGAACTGGTATTGGTACATCAAAAAAAGAAGCTGAACAAGAAGCTGCTAAAGTAGCATTAGATAAATTAGCAGTAAGAGGTTAATATGAAAAATAAGCCTATAGTTCCAGCAGTAATAGTAGTATTAATAGTTTTAACTATTCTAGTAATTGCAAGAACAATTGACACAACAACACATAAAAAGTCAAAAGAAAAACAATCAATAGAAAAACAGCAAGTTGCTAATCTTCATTATAAAATAAATAAACTAACACCAAGCGATTACAATGATGAAGAAAGAAAAAGATATAATTTATATAA
>CAVLBI010000023.1:0-435 GCA_963661295.1 bacterium | reverse complement strand
GATAAAATGTCATGTAGTGTAGAAATAGAATATGAAAAAAAAGATGAGTATGAAAAATCTAAAAATGGATTAGATTACATAAAAAATAATGAAATGATTTATATAGGAGACTCTATTTTAAAAGAAGAAACAAAAAATATAAACGGTAATAATTGGGGATATATTCATATTAGAGAAAATAGAAATAAATATTCTAATAGTTTAAAAGACATTTACTATTATAGTATTATTAAAAACAAAAAAATTTATTTAATAATATATAGAATGGAAGACGAAACAAGAGAAGCCCAAGAAATAGATCCAAATAATGACTGCTTAAAAGAATATACTAACCTAATAAATTCATTATCGTTTAATTAAGACTGACCATAAAGTGAAGTCGTAAATTTTTAGACTAAAGTTCGTTTTTTAATGAACTTTTTTCTTTTCTAGATT
>CAVLBI010000022.1:0-11363 GCA_963661295.1 bacterium | reverse complement strand
CTTCTAATACTTCTACTGGTAGAAGGTTGTCTTTATCTATTAGTATGTTCCAACTATTATTTTTGGAGTTTACTTTTATTTTTTTCATTTCTGCATCATTAAAATATTGATAAGATGCCTCATCAATATTTATTTTATTTAATAATATTTGTATATTATTATCCATATTAATCCCCCTAACCTAATTTTATAATAATTCTTCGTCTTCTTTAATTTCTTTTTCTTTTTTTGTTCTTATTATATATTTTTTATTTCTTATACAAAAGTCTATAAATTCTTCAATGTTCATTTTCTTTAATTCTTTTTCGTAGGCATAACTTTCTACTTCAAATGATATTTTGTCACGCATCATTCTAGATAATAATTCATCTTTTGGTACATCTAAATACATTAGCCAGTATGGATATAACCATCTTTTTAATTCCATTAATTCTGGTGTTCCACTTAAATAGCAACTTCTACCATATAAGTCTGAGGCATATTCATTTAAAACGGCTAATTCTATAATTGATTGTTTTATTTTCTCATCAATACTATCATACTTTTTTGTATTGTTGTTGAGTAATGCCATATTTAATTTAAGTAAATATTCAAGTGGGTCTTTTTTATCTATACTAATTCCAATTATTGCGGTATCATCTGTTGGAATATCAATTATTTCTAGTTCATTTGCGACAACATAAAAAGTATAGGCATTTGTTTTTTTTCTAATTATTTTTGAATAAAATTTCTCTGTAATTTTTTTATTTTTATCCCAGATACGCATTAGTTCAAGGCGATATTTTTCTACTTGTTTTTTTATTTTTTGATAGTCTTTGCTTTCAAAGAAAACATTATATATTGTTTCATCATTTGGGATAAAATCTTTTTTTTCGGTTATTATTGATTCTCGATCATTAAAAGTTTTATTATATTCTGTTTTAAAAGTATCCCATAGTTTTTGCTTTAATTTATATACTGTTTCTGAAATAGATGCTTGAAATAATAGATACCATACTAGGGCATACTCATTTACTACAAAGTTTGTATTCATTTACTTCACCACTCTCATACATATATAATATACCAAAAAAAAAGAAAAAGTTGAATAGTGCTTTTACTTTTTAGTTAATTATTTTTACATTCTCTGATATATGAAGTATGCCGCTACTGCTATAAGTGCAATTATTAATACTACTATTATTATTTTTAATATTAATGGCATTCCTGTATCTTTAAATTCATCATCCATTTCGAAGTCTTCATCTGATAGGTCCATACTTCTTGTATAGAAGTCATTATCGGCTCCTGTTAGTTTTTGGGTATTCTTTTCAAGTTCTTCTTTTTTCTTAGCGATTTCTTCTAATTTTTCTTTCGATAAAGATAGGTCTTCTGTTTTTTCTTCTGCTTCTTCTTTTTTTTCGTTTTCGATGTCTTCTTGACTTTCTTCTTGTTCTTTTTGCTTTTGTTCTTGTTCTTTTTCTAAGTCTTCTTCTAGACCAAGAGATGATTTATCTTCTACTTTATCCATAACTGATGTTGCCATTAAATCACTTAGTAGATTGATGCTTGTTGCTTTATCGATTTCTCCAGCTAGTGTTTTAGAAGCAATTGTATTTATTAAATCTGTAAACTCTTCTTCTTCAGGAGTCATTATTTTTTTCTTTTTCTCTTCACGGTACTTTTCTAATTCTTCTTTATTTAAATCAGCTAATATGTTGTAACTTGTATTTTTTAATTTTCTTTTAGACTCTAATTTATCTTGTTCTTGTCTATTCTTTCTTGCTTCTTCTAAGACACTATTTATATCATATACCTTTTTTTCATCATTTTTTAATAAGCGATTAAAATCTTCTAATTCTTTTTTTACTCTTGGAACAGGTTCAACGTTTTGGTATTTTTTCATTTGTTGGTATGATTCACGTGATGTATAAGATCTGTTTGAATTATTTATTTCAAAGGCATTTGCGTTAGTAACATCTGTTATGTTTGTATATTTTTGATTTGTTGCAATATCTTGATATAGTTCCTTGTTTTTTTCGTATCTATTAGGTCTATTATTTGATTCTTCATTATAACGATCCATACGCCTCATACTATTCACCCTCTTATTATAAGTTTAGCATATGAATATTCAAAACAAAAGATATTTAATATTAAATTTACATATTTAGGCAATTAGATATACAGGTTACTTTACATTGTTTGGTTTTATATTTTTTAATTGTTTTAATACTTTACGGAAATATTATTTTTAGATATAATACTTTTTGAAAGGAGGGTATAGACATGAAGGTTATAGTTAATCAAGATAATTGTATTGGTTGTGGTGCTTGCTGTGCATATTCAGAAGAAGTTTTTGAAATTAATGATGATGGTTTATCAGAAGTAAAGGTTGAAGAAATTCCTGAAGCTGAAGAACAAAATGTTAAAGATGCAATCGATGCTTGCCCTACAGGTGCAATTGAAGAAGCATAATAAAATAACCACTAGTTTATTTAGGCTAGTGGTTTTTATATGTATTATAATTTAATATTACTATTAACATTTATATTTTTTTAACTAATGTAGTGGAGTTTTCAGTTACATTTTTATTTTCTGACATATCATCAACATATTTAGCTATAGCATCACTTCTTTTTATTTTTTCTGCTTTTTCTTTTATTTTATCAAAGTATTCTTTATTAATTAAATCATAATCTATCATATAACTATCACCATTATACTTAATTATTGAGTCAGTAGATACTTGTCTCACAGAAATATGATCTTTTAAATCTAAAGTGTCTTTGGAGTGAGCTGGACTAACGTCTACCATCCATATGTTTTCTTTGTTTTCATCAGTAAATTCATTAATGTCAAAGCAAACGCCTAAAGTGTTATGGTCAGAATATAAGCAAACTTCAGTTCCTAGATCATCACGTAACTTGCTAAGTTCATAGTCAAGGACACTAGTTATACTTTTATCCTTATCTTCATCTGAATTTAGTCTTTCATAATTTTGTCGAACACGACTATTATACTCAGGATCTCCGATTTCATAATCTAAATAAAATGGAAGCAAATTATATTTTAGATCACCTAGTTCACCTATTAAATCTAATTTTTCCTTTATCCAATCAAATTCTTGATCGGCCTCTTCTTTAGTTAATGCCTGAGAATAGTAATATAGACCATATGGAACTTGATGTTTTTCGCAAACTGCTACTAATTTTTTTACATCTTCTATATCTGTATCAGTTTGTGAAAATGTTTCATATCCAGTTCCGGCCATTTTTATAATAACAGCCTCAGGTTTTGTATACATATCAAGTTGATATGATCCGGTTGATGTAACTTGGTGTCCATAAGTTAGAATTTCATCTAACAATTCAGGTGAAAAATTCGCATTAAAGTCAACTGCTAAATAGCCTTCTACAGTAGCCTGTCTCTCCGCATTATCCTGATCAGTAAAAGTAATACTAATTAAACTACTATCTAACTTTCTTAAATATTCTTTTGCGACATATCCTGTTTTGCCATCAGGTACAGTCACTTTTACCCAACTATGATTATCTGTTTCACTTTCTGTATTATATAAAACACTACTTGTACTTACTTCAGTTCCGTTTTCTATTTGGGCTATAATTTCTGAATCAAATCCTGGCGTACTTCTAAGTTTCAATGCAATACCACCATCATTTTTAGTATCAACAGTTAATTTTATAATATCAAATTCATTCGAATCAGTTGTATTTTCTGTGTCAAAATCTGAGGTTTTATCAGATGATACCGTTTCATCAATATAGTTTTTTTCTTCAGAAACATTTAATAAATCTGCCTCTTCCTCATCAACATCACTATTATTCTTTTCACTAATATATGATAAATTAATACTTCCATCATCATTATAAACAATAGCTGCGACATATCCATATTTTACTACACCATCACTTGTATATTTGGCAAATGTCCATGCAATATTACCATTTCTTATCATATTATTATCTTCTAGAATTTCTATTTCAGTATTATTAGGAATTTCACCAATAATTGAATCATTTGAATCATTATTAGGTATATTTCTTAGTTTTAGACATTCTCCATCTGTAACATTGACAAAAACTTTTTTCTTGGCTTTATTTTCAAAATCTTTATCAATAACATAATCACTTGCCACATAACCAACTTGCATTTTTTTACTATCTGCATCAACACTAATCCCTTGTTTCCAATTATATGGATTATTCTGCGAATAAAAAGACATGTCTGATAAAATTACATTTTCACCGTTTTCTAAGTAAGAAAAACTATCTTCTTTTTTTGATATATCATTACTTTTTCTAAGCCATAATCCATCTTTAGCAATAACTTCTGATATATCACTTTGACTTAAACTAACATGCTCTGTAGAATCTAAAAAAGTATCATTCAAATATTTTCCATCCATATATCCATTTGTCATTTGTCCTTCATTATTAATAATAACAGTCTGATACATTTTTTCTGGTTTAGTTCTATAATCATCTACTATTGCTAGTAGACCATCCTCAACCTTAAAGTCTATAAAATTACCGTTTTCATCATAAATCTTAGCATTTTCATCACAATCATCAATGTTAACTAAATAAACTTTATTATTAGCTGTATTTTTAGCAGATACAGTGCTATAAGTAGAAAAACCAAAAATTCCAATACTTAACAAAGAAAATGCGATTTTTGCCTTTCTAGATATTTTTTTTAATTTTATGTTTTTCATATTTATCCCCCTCATTTCATAAAACATATCGATAATATCATGAATTAAATTATAAATAAAATGCTTATTATTTATAATTCTTAAAGAAACATAAAAAAAAATTATGATTAAATCGTCTATTGTAACTATTTTAATATTGTTATAAAATAATAATTAGTAATAATAAAGGAGTATACTAGTATGAACATAAATTTAGAACTATATAAAATATTTTATCATGTAGCATTAAATGGAAGTTTCACAAGAGCTGCAAATGAATTAATGATTAGTCAACCAGCAATTTCTAGATCAATAAAAGCTCTTGAAGAGCAGCTAAATATAACATTATTTGTAAGAAATCATGATGGAATAACTCTTTCAAAAGCTGGTAAAAAAATATTTGAAAAAGTAAAAATAGCAATGAAACAAATTGAATCTATTGATGATGATATAAATGAATTAGAAGAAAAATATAATTTTACAGTAAGCATAGGTACAACTAATAATATTGCTAAAAATATACTAATACCATATATCAAAGAGTTTCATGAAAAATATCCAAATATTAAAATTAAAATTTATTCAAGTAGTCCAAGTTTTTTAGAAAAAGATATTCAAAATAGTGTTATTGATTGTGCAGTATCAACTTTTCCTCTTTCTCTTATTAGTAAATATGAAAGAATTAAAATATGTGAATTAGAAGAGGGTGCTTTTGTTGGTAAAAAATATGAATATTTATTAAATAAGAATATAAAATTAAAAGATTTAGAAAATTTACCTGTACTCTTAATTACCAAAGGTACTAATTCAAGAGCACAACTAGATGACTTTTTTAAAGCAAATGATATAAATATAAAACCAGAGATGGAACTTAGTGGTACACAATTAATTAAAATATTTACAGAAAATGATTTTGGTATTGGTATTATGCCAAAACAACTTTTAAAAGAAGAACTTGAAAGCAATAAATTGAAAGAATTAAGTTTAGAAAAGTCATTAACAAAAAGAGATGTAACTATAATATATTCTAAAGACAAGGCAAAAAATATAGGTATTGCAACATTTTTAAAGTTCATAAATAAAAAGCTTACTAAACAAGAAAAAAGTATTGATTAATCATTCAATACTTTTTTTATGAAATAAATTTTTTCTATTTAGAAATCTTATAAATAAATAATGTACTATCTGAATTATCACTTGCAAATCCTTTATAGTTTTTACTTAAGTTAGTTAAAGTCTTTACTTTATTCTTATAAGTAACAGCCTTATTACCATATTCAGTTAATTTAGAGATTCCCTCACTATTAATCTTTATAATACCTTCATTTAAAGTATTAGTACCATCACTTAGATTTGTTGTTCCAGATAATAATTCATTAGAACCACTATATAATTTAGTAAGACCCTCATTAATTTGCTTAGTACCACTACTTAATTTATTAGTACCATCATTTAACTCAGATAACTTAGAGGATACTGTGCCAATTAAATCTTTACTAGTTAAAAGTGCTTGATTATTTCCTTCTAATAATGTTATTAATTGTAAATTTCCTTCATAAGTTTTTTTTACTGTTGTTAGATTAGTAATTGTAGATTTAATCTCTTCACTACTCATTCCTTGAGACATAAGTAAATTAGTAAAATATTCACTAAGTATTGGTAAGTCTCTTGTATCAGTACTATCTAATTTAAAGTTTCCTAAACTATATTGATTATAGACCTGTGAAATACTTTCATTAGTAGCCTTTAATGTATTAATTGCTTGTACATTGCCTAAATAAAGTGTTTGTAACTGTTCAAGCTTAGGAAGAATTGTTGCATCATAACTATTAATTACTTGTTTTTCATAATTAACTCTTTCTATAACTTCAGGATCTGTACTATTTCCGTTAGTCATAATATCTACTAAAGCATTAACTAAAGAATTTATACTAGTAACCTTACTATTTAATTCACTTGCTCCACTATTTACTTGTTCCATACCACTAGAGGCACTCTTTAATCCATCATTTAAACTCTTAGTACCATTTTCAATTTTCTTAGCACCATCATTAAGTGTAGAAGAACCATTTTGTAACTCATTCATTCCATTTTGAAGAGTATTTAAACTGCTATTTAAGTTATCGACTTTACTTAACATATTAACGTCAACTTCACTTAATAGTTTAGGAGTAATTACAAAATATACTTCATTCATACTAAATTTAGTAGTGTTGTAAGTAATAGTAACTTTATCCATATCTTTTAATTCATCAAGTCCTACACTATCATATAAACCAGGTGCACTAATTCCTGTTACAATATTCTTAGTACCAGTATTTACTACTTTACCACTAGAAATATCTATATCAGTATTATTATCACTATTTATAATACTAGTTGTTGTTACTACAAAAGGAGTATACATTCCACTACTTTTATCATAACTTTCATTAGTAAAAGTATAAACTATTTTTACGTCTCCACTTTTTCCTTTAATCTTTTTAGGATTAACTTCTTCTCCATTTAAATAGTATTTTGCTTCTACTTTTATAGGTAATTCTTCTGTTACCTTTCCTTGATAGAAAATATCTTTTCCGGTAGACTTCCATGTAAGAGTACCACTATCTAGACTAAACTTTTCACGTCCATTAATATTTTTAATATCATCTAACTTAGTATAATCAACAATACTACCTTTTTCTAAATCAGAAAGTCTTGTATTAATAGTAGTCTTTTTAACAACACCATTATAATTAAGTGTTGAATAAATTGTTTCATTCTTTGTCATTGCAAGTACACTTGCTGGATTTAAAAGTAACATAGTTGCAACCGATAATGTCATAACTTGATTAAATTTTTTCATATTATTTACCCTCTTTCTTAATTCTAGTAGTAGCAAGTATTACCTTATCAAATATCATTAATAATGCAGGTAATATTATAACTACAACTAACATACTAATAATTGATCCTCTAGCAAGTAATGTACAAATAGAACCAATCATATCAATCTTTGTATATAAACTAACACCTATAGTTGCTGCAAAGAAACATAATGCTGATGTAATAATTGATGGAACAGTAACTTTTAGAGTATCAGTCATTGCTTTATGCTTATCACTTAATTTTCTTTCATTTAAATAAGTTGTACTCATTAAAATTGCATAATCTATTGTTGCTCCTAACTGAATAGTACCAACTACAATACTTGCAATAAATGGAAGTTTTACACCCATATAGTAAGCAACTGCCATATTAAGGAATATTGCAAACTCAATTGTAAATATTAAAATAATAGGTAATCCAATTGATTGAAGTACAAATAACATAATTATAAATATAACAATAATAGATGTATAATTTACCATATTAAAGTCGTGATCTGCAGTAACAACTAAATCTTTCATTAAAGGTCCTTCTCCTGCAAGAATTGACTTCTTATCATATTTATGTAATGTCTTATTAACTACATCAATTTGACTATTTAACTCATCACTTGCTATTTCATATTTAGAATTCATTATAACAAGTTGATATTTATCATTATCTAAAATCTCTTTAGCCTCATCTGGTAATAAATCTTCCATACCAGATTCTAGTAAAGCGCTAGGTGCTAGTACCATATCAATACCTTTAATATTTTTAAGTTCATCTACCATGTCTTCTACATCACTATTTTTAACATCTTTACTAATAATTGCAATCTCAGGAGAAGTAATTCCAAACTTCTTAGCAAGATCACTATTTGCAACTGCAAAAGGTAAATTCTTTGGAAGTGAATCATCTAATTTATAATAAACTTGATAATTACTATTTCCAATATATGCTGGTATCATTAATATTAAAAATAATATAAACACAACAACATAATGTTTTACAGAAAACTTTTGTAATGCTTTAAATTGTGGTGTTACAGGTTTATGACTAGTTTTTTCTATCAACTTATCAAATGTAAGTAATAGTGCTGGGAATATTGTAAGTACACAAATAAGTCCAAATAAAACTCCTTTTGCCATTACAATACCAATATCAGTTCCAAGTGTTAAGTCCATTGTACATAGTGCTAAGAAACCTGCAAATGTTGTAAGAGATGAACCAATTACACTCTTAAATGTTTCTTGTATTGCGCTACTCATAGCACGTTTTTTATCTTTCTCACTCTTCTTAGCAAGTTCATATTTGTGATATAAGAAAATTGAAAAATCTGTTGTTACCCCAAGCTGTAGTATTGCAGCTATTGCTTGAGTAATATAACTAATTTGTCCTAAGAAAATATTAGAACCCATATTATATAAAATAGCTATTCCAATATTTCCAAGTAAGAAAAATGGAACAACATAACTATTAGTCGCAATCATTAAAACTACAATACACAATAGAACTGCAATTCCAATGTATGCAAATATTTCTTGGTCTGATAAGTTTTTAGTATCAAGTACCATTGCTGACATACTACTAACACTATTCGCATCAACTACATGTCTTAACTCGTCAACTGCATCAAGTGTTTTATCCTCACTCGTAGACCCATCAAATGTAACCATTATTATACTAGTATCATCATCATATAGTTTATCAGTAACTTCATCTGGAAGCATTTCTTTTGGAATACTAACTCCAACTACATCACTAACACTAAATACTTTATTAACCCCATCTATCTTTTTAATCTTTTTTTCTAGTTGTAATACTTTATAGTTATCTGACATATCAGAAATAACAAATGCGTAAGAGCCAAGACCATATTCATCAGTTAAGATATTCTCACCCTTAATAGTCTCATACTCTTTAGGTAAGTAAACTAAAATATCATAATTAATTCTTGTATTTACATACCCAATAATTGCTGGTATCAAAAGTAATAATCCAACTATTAAAATTAGAATATTATTCTTTGAAATCCAATCAGCAAACTTCTTCATAATTCTTCCTCCTCGTCTTATATTCTTATTCAATTAGAGAAAAAATTTAAGATACTATTATTACTATTTGTATGATAAGCTGCACTTATTTTATTTCTGTTTGTTATTTTAACTACACTTGTAGGTATATCCTTACAAAAGTTGATTATTAATATGCTTTTTAAAATCAAAAAAAAGAAGCACTAGGCCTCTTATTATTTTGTTTTATATGAATATACTACTTGGACTTCTTTTGGAGTTAGTTTTCTATATTCACCTGATTTTAAGTTATTGATTGTAAATATATCTATTCTTTCACGAGTTAATTTTTCTACATGGAAACCAACAGATTCAAACATTCTTTTTACTTGATGATTTTTTCCTTCATGGATTGTTATTTCTACCATTGAAGTGTTACTTTCATGATTTACTTTTTTTAGTTTTACGCGTGATGCTTTTACTAGTATATCATCTAACATAATACCATTTTTTAGAGCATTTATTTGTTCTCCTTTAATGATACCTTCTAGTTTTGCAAGATAGACTTTATCAATTTTATTTGATGGATGCATTAAAATATTGGCAAATTCTCCATCGTTTGTTAGTAGAATTGCTCCTGTTGTATCATAATCTAGTCTTCCTACTGGATAAATTCTTGATTCTGTATTAATTAAATCTGTAACTGTTTTTCTTCCGTGTTCATCACTGGTTGTAGTTATTACTCCACGAGGTTTATTTAATAAATAGTATTCTTTATTTTCTTTTTCTATTGGTTTATTATTTACTTCTACTTTATCACTTTCTTTTACTTTAGTTCCAAGTTCAGTAATAACTTCTCCATTTACTTTTACTTTTCCATCTTTAATTAATTCTTCTGCTTTTCTTCTTGAAGCAATTCCTGCTTGGGCAATTACTTTTTGTAGTCTTTCCATTCTAGTCACCTCTTACTCTTTCTTCTTTATTTTACTATATTTTTTTATAATTTACTATTCTCTTTCGTGTTCATATTATACTATTATTTTTAATTTATTGAAAGAAAAAAGAATAATATTTCATATTCTTTAATAGTTTGGAGATTATTATTTATTAAATTTAGTGTATGTTTTAGCTATAAAAATACTAATCATGTATTAATATTTATTGTTCTTATAACTAAAAAAGAGTGAAATTTGATTTAATTCACTCTTTTTACTATCACAATTAGTTATAAACAAAATGTTTTTTAGAATATTTTGATATTTACATATTAACTATTTTATTTTCATTTGATTTAATTAACACAAATTCATCTATATCACGATCTAAATTAGTATAGACATCTATTTTTTTTACTTCTATATAAAGAAAATCTTCATCAGTACAAAGTGTAAATTTATCATATTTCTCTGAGTTTCTGAAATTTCTTTGCTTATACAATTTAAGAAAATTATTATAATCTGTAATATTCAAATCAATAAACATCTTAACTCCACTAAACAATTTACATATTTCTTTAAAGAAAATCAAATCAAAATCTTTTTTTTCAATTGAAATTAACGCTAATTGACTTCGATACTCATCATTATATATATAATTAAATTTATTGTCTCCTTTATTATATTTTCTTTCGAAAATATCATATTCCTCTATTAAACATTTATCATCATGGTAATCATTAGATACTTCCATAATAATATTATTATCATTTAAATATTTTATTAAAAAACTGTATATATCTTTTATATTCTCTTCCAAATTTATATTGCATATATAATAATATTTTTTCTTTTTACCTTTTTTAATAT
>CAVLBI010000021.1:625-7759 GCA_963661295.1 bacterium | reverse complement strand
ATAGATATTTATCTTATTTAGACTCTCAACATTTTCAATAATATATTTTTTATTTTTTATTACAGCACAGAACTTATTGCTTACCTGTTCTATGAAGTCTATATCGTCAAATGTATAGGTGTTGTTGTTTAGGGTTTCTTCATTGAACATTTTATTATATTCATCTTTAAATAGATTAAAGTCTATTGTTGCGTTGTACTTTGGTAATTCGAATGGTGTATTAAATTGTTCTAGTAATTTATTACATAATTCACTAATTATATGTGGTGTATGTTCAAAAAATATTACTATTATTTCAAATAGAAATTCATATTCATAATCTATATAATTACTAAAGTTAAATAAATAGTCTTTATTTGCGACATGTGAAGTTATTTCTATATAGTAAGAGTCATTTGTTTTGATAGCTCTTTCTCTCATATGTTTTTCTTTATATATGTCTTCATTTTCATTAATTAGTTCCATAATATAATTTACTGTTTTTACAAAGATAAATTGGTAACAAAAATAGTCTTCTACTTTATCCCCTAGCCTTATAGCGTCTATTGGGACATATAGTACTTTAAACTTTTCTATTTTTTCATTATATACTAAAGCAATATATATATTTGCTCCATCATAATCTTTTAAGTATAAGTCTACTACTACTGATTCTTTTTGTTTTTGTAATGCTTTATAAATTTTATTTTTGATATCTATCATTCTTCCACCCTCTTTAATATTATTATCATCTAAATAATAATTATGCTTATTCTTAAAAAAAATAACCTAATCATTCAAAGACTAGATTACTTTTCATTTTCAACTGCTGTTGTTACGACAGATGCTAAAGCAGCTGCGTTATTTTTTACATCATCTTTTTTATCAGCATTATCATTGTTCTTAGAATCATTACAAATAACTGGTCCATCAACACCAGTAAATAAATTAATTTTTCCTTCACGGAAAGCCAAATATATTTTATTCCAAATTACACTTTCTACATATCTTGCTTTTTTTGGATGCATTAAATATCTAACAGTTAATTCTATATGATCCGTATTAATTCTTGTATATATTATTGGATCATACTTATTATAGTAAATTCTATTTTCTGTATTTATTTCACTTATTTGACTTTTCATTTTTCTTGGAATACTTTTAATAGTTTCTATATTATTAACTATTTTATATATTTCCTTTTTGTTTTCTACTAAATCACAGTCTAGACATACACTTACTACTAATTCATCCCAAACGTATTTGAATCCTTTGTTTATGTTTTTTACAGGTTTTGATATAACTATTGAATTTGGAAAGCTTACTACTACTCCGGTTGATTGACCATTTTCTTCTTTAGTTGATACTTCTAAAACTTCAAAGTCTAGAGATGAAATATTCATAACATCTCCTTTTATATCATCTATTTGGATTCTGTCCTCTACTTTAAATGGTCTACGTACTTTTATATATAAACCACAGAAGAAGTTTAGAATAATTTCACGAAGTGCATAAATTAAGGCCGCTGATAATACGGAAATTAATGTCATTAAGTTTTTAATATATTCACTCCATACTAATAGTAGTGAAAATATTTCTAGAATATTCATAAATATCTTAAATGATTGATTTAGAACGTATTCTCCTCTTCCACTTAATTTATTTTTTATAAAGCTTCTACCTACTGTTTTTAATATTGAAAATATACAAACAATTAATATTGTTAGAGTAACTACTTTTATTATACCAACATCAATTGTAGTAAGTTTACTTAAATACTTACAAAAAGCATCAAACATTGTACCACCTCAAGTCCCATTTTTCTAACATAACTATACTATATTTTGTATAAAATAATCAATCAAAATATTAAATTTACAAAAGTTTACAAAAATAAAGAATAGACATTATTTTGCCTATTCGTTTTATTATCTAACTTTTATATGAGTTTCTCTTAGTTGTAGTTCTGTAACATCTCCTGGTGCATTCATTAGAAGGTCTGCTCCTCCTGCTGTCATTGGGAAAGCTATTGTTTCACGAATTGATTCTTCATCTAGTAGAAGCATTAACATTCTATCAATTCCTGGAGCCATTCCTGCGTGTGGAGGTGCACCATATTTAAATGCTTCATATAAAGCTTTGAATCTTGTTTCTAAGTCTTCTTCAGAATATCCTGCAATACTGAAAGCTTTTCTCATTATGTCAAGGTCATGGTTTCTTACTGCACCACTTGCCATTTCTATTCCATTACATACAAAGTCAAATTGATATGCTAGAACGTCTTCTGGTTTTTTGTTGTTTAATGCATCCATTCCACCTTGTGGCATACTGAATGGGTTGTGAGTAAATACATACATATCATCTTCTTCACTCCATTCAAACATTGGGAAGTCTTTTACTATACAGAATTTAAATTCATCTTTATCAATTAAGTCTAATCTACGACCTAATTCATTTCTTATTTCACCAGCATATTTATATGCATTGTTTCTATCAGCTATAAAGAATATTACACAGTTAGGTTTTAATTTAGCTACTTTTATTAAGTCTTCTCTTTCATCATCACTTAAGAATTTATCGATTGGTCCGACAAAACTCATATCCTCAGTTACTTTAAAGTATCCAATACCAGCACTCATACCAATACTTTTAGCATAATCTCCTAAATCATTGAACCAAGAGTTTGACTTATCTGCAATATCTTCTACAACGATTCCTTTTACTGTAACTCCTCTAAATGGACGGAATGTTGTTTCTTCAAATACATCTGTTAAATCTACTAATTCAAGTGGGTTTCTTAGGTCTGGTTTATCTGTACCAAATCTTTCCATTGACTCTTTATAACTTAATCTTATAAATGGTTTTTCACTTACTTTTTTACCTTTACCAAATTCTTTAAATGTTTCATAGAATATTTTTTCTCCTACTGCTAGGACTTCTTCTTCTCCTACAAAACTCATTTCATAATCTAATTGATAAAATTCTCCGTATACTCTATCACTTCTTGCATCTTCATCTCTAAAGCATGGAGCTATTTGGAAATATTTATCAAAACCACTACACATTAATAATTGTTTAAATTGTTGTGGGGCTTGTGGTAAGGCATAGAATTTTCCATGAAATTTACGGCTTGGTACTATAAAGTCTCTTGCTCCTTCTGGAGATGAAGCCGTTAGTATTGGTGTTTGTAATTCTAAGAAGTCTTGTTCTTTCATTATTTTTCTTAAGAAGTCTATTACTTTACTTCTAAAAATTATATTTTCTTTTACTTTTGGATTTCTTAAATCTAAGTATCTGTATTTTAGTCTTACATCTTCTGATACGTCTCTTGATGTCATTACTTCGAATGGTAAAACATTATTTGCTTTTCCGAGTACTTCTAAGTCACTTACAAGTAATTCTATTGTACCTGTTGATATTCTTTCATTATAATCTTCTTCATTTCTTTTTCTTATTGTACCTAGTATTGTTATACTTGATTCTCTTGTTATTCCATCGAATATTGAGTCATCATTTGATACTACTTGAATTACTCCTGTATTATCACGAATATCTACGAATATTACTCCTCCATGATCTCTTATATTCTCTACGAATCCTGCGACTCTTACTTCACTATCTATATCACTTTCACTTAATTTACCACAGTAATGTGTTCTATATCTTTTATCCATTACTTACATCTCCTTTCTAATTCTTCTGTTATTAATTCGCGTGATTTATTTGGATTAGCTTGTCTATTACTTTTCTTCATTACTTGACCTACGAAGAAGTTTATTGCGGATTTATTTCCATCTTCTACGTATTGTCTTACTACTTCTTGATTTTCTTCCATACATTCAGTAATTATACTTAAAAGTTTATCTGAATCATTTATTTGAACTAGACTTTCTTTCTTTATTAGTTCATTTGGATCTATTTTTTCATCTATTGCTTTATAAAGTAATTTTTTTGCGGCATCTAAACTCATTTTTCCTTCGTTTACGTAGTTTATTACTCCACTTAACATTTTAGGAGTAATAAATAATTCATCTATTTTTATTTCTAATTTGTTTAATGTACTTAGAATTGCAGTTGTTGTGAAGTTTACTGTTAATGATACATCACTGCCATAGCTTATTACTTCTTCGAAATAATCTGATAGACTTCTTTCTTTTGATAATATTGCGGCGTCATATTCACTTATTCCTAATTTTTCAATGTATTTAAAATATCTATCTAACTTTAATTCTGGTAATTCACTTTTTAATTCATATAATAAGTCATCTGTTACTGGAGTACTTGGAATATTTGGTTCAATAAAGTATTTGTAGTCTACTGCATCTACTTTAGCTCTCATTGAATAAGTTTTTCCATCTTCTGCAATACGACGGGTTTCTTGAATTACTTTTTCACCTTTATTTAGTATTTCACTTTGTCTTTTTATTTCATATTCAATTGCCGCTCTTACGTTATTAAAGGCATTTATATTTTTCATTTCTACTTTGGTACCAAGTTCTGTATCTGTATCCTTCATAAGAGAAATATTAACGTCACATCTCATTTGACCATAGTTACTTTTTGCTTCACTTACTCCAAGATATAAGAATACGTCTCTTAAGTCTTCTAGGAATGTTACTGCTTCATCGGCACTTTCCATACAAGGTTCTGTTACTATTTCCATTAATGGGATACCACTTCTATTGTAGTCAATTAGGGAATACTTTGGATAGTGTTCAAGAGATGCTGTATCTTCTTCTAAGTGTAAATCATGAATTGCGACTCTTTTTACATGGTTATTTACTAAGATATCTAAGTATCCATTTATTCCCATTGGTTTTGTATTTTGTGTTATTTGATATCCTTTTGGTAGGTCTGGGTAATAATAGTTTTTTCTATCAAATATTACTTCATCAGGTGTTTTACAATGAAGTGCCATTGCAGTTAGTAAGGCACGGCGTGATGCTTCTTTATTTGCGACTGGTAATATTCCAGGTAATCCTAAGTCAACGGTTGCAACATTTACATTGTGTGATTCAGTAAACATATTAGGAGCTGGTGAGAAGTTTTTTGATTTTGTTTCTAGTTCACAATGAACTTCTAGTCCAATTACTACTTTATACATCTATATCACCTACTTTACTATAAATATCTTTTAGTCCTGTTACTTTTTCTACATAGTTTGCCATGTTTAGTACTACATCATCTTCTTTTACTCTTCCTGTAATATTAAGTCCTACTGGCATATCATTAATCATTGTATATGGAAGAGTAATTGATGGGAATCCACCAAAGTTTCCGATTGCTAGATGGTTTTCTAAAATTAAATATCTATCACTTAGTTGTTCACTACTACTATCAAAACTTTGAGCTGGTCCTCCACTACATGGAGCAATCATTCCATCATATTCTTTAAAGAACTCATTCATTTTATCTACTATCATGTGTCTCACTCTTTGAGCATTTAAGAATAATTTTTCTTGATTTTCTTTTTGTAAGATATAGCTTCCTAAGATGAAACGTCTTTTAATTAATTCTGAGAAACCTTTTGTTCTTGCATCAAACATTATTTCTTCTACACTTTGTCCTTCTCCACGAGGTCCAAATTGAATACCTGTTAAGTTTGAGTTGTTTGATGTTGCCTCAGCACAACTTATACACATATATGTTGGATATATTGCTTCTAATAATTTTTTATCCATTGATACTTCTTCAATAATGAAACCTTGGCTTCTTAACTTGTCTAGTGTTTCGTGGAAACTTTCTAGAGTCTTAGTTAATACCTCATCATCTGTATCTTTATATGTTTCAAGCCCACATATTTCTTTTATATAGAATAATTTTCTTCCTTTAATGTCATTATCTATTAAATCTGCATATGTTTTTTTATCATCATTTAGTGTTACCATATCGTTTATGTCTTTTCCTTTTAAAACGTCTGTTATTATTGCGGCATCACGTACATTTCTTGAAAACATTGCGACATGGTCTAGGCTTGATGCGAAGGCAAATAATCCATATCTTGATATTCTTCCATATGTTGGTTTAAATCCAACAAGTCCTCCGTGAGAAGCTGGCTTTCTAACACTATCTCCTGTATCACTTCCGATTGAGAATGGTACTATTCCTAAGGCTACGCTTGAGGCACTTCCTGCAGACGATCCTCCAATCATACAATCTTTATTCCATGGGTTTCTTACAACTCCTGTATGTCCTGTTGTTCCAGTTCCGCCCATTGCAAGTTCATCTAGTACTGTTTTACCTACAAGTACTGCGCCTGCTTTTTTTAATTTTTTATAAACTGTTGCGTCATATACTGGAACATAATCTTTTAATATGTTAGATGAGGCTGTTGTTAGGATTCCACTAGTTGAAAAGTTATCTTTTAAGGCATATGGAATTCCATTTAATAGACTGTCTCTATCTTTATACTTAAATTTATCTATGATTGTTACAAATGAATTGTAATCTTCTTGGAAATAGTGAGCTAATCTATTAGCACTATTGAATAATTCTTCTGGAGTTGCTTCTCCTTTATCTAACAAACTTCTTAGTTCTTCTATATTTTTTCCTCTATACATCTTCATCCACCACCTTTGGTACTTTAACTTGATCATTTACTTGATGTTTTGCATTTTCTAATACTTCTGATACTGTTAGGTAATCTCCTACTTCATCTTCTCTTAATTCTACGTCTGCGTTTTTAAACGGAAATGTCATTGGGCTTACTTTTTCAATATCTGGTATTTTTCCAATTAAGTCCATTTGTTTTAGAATAACTTCGAATTCATCTTGAAGTACTGAATATTCTTCATCATCCATATCAAACATTAATTTATTGGCATATTCTTTTAATTTATCTTTTTCTATCATTATATCCCTCCTATAATATATAAAAAACACTAGTCTTTATCTCCTACTACATTATTAAATATAGTAAGGGACGAAGACTAGTGTTTCCGCGGTACCACCCTTATTATTATAAATTTCTTTATAATCACTCTCGGTTCAATCAAACCTAAGCATAAATAACGGTATGCTACCGACTTATTCTACTAAATTTCTTTAAGTACTCAGAAGTGTTCTTTCGTATTACTTCTTTATTAGGTTCCACCAAATCCTAACTCTCTATAAAAGAATGAAATACTACTTTTCTTCTTCAGCGATTTCTAATTT
>CAVLBI010000021.1:0-615 GCA_963661295.1 bacterium | reverse complement strand
CACTATTTGTTCGGTTTTGTCAATTGTTTACAATTTGAAATATTAATTTTATTTATCATCTGGTTTGTTATGTTTTACATATTGTTTTGGTGCTTTTTCATCTTCAGGTGCATCTAGTTTTGGCATATTTGACATATCGTAAAACTCTCTTATAAATAATAAATCATTTTTAAACTCACTATCATATATATTTTTTAATAAATCATCTATATCGCAATCAATTAAGCTTTGTAAGTTTAATATTCCATTTTGTCTTAAAAACTCAATTTGATAATCTTGTAGCATATTAAGTCTTTTAAACATCTCAAGGTTAAATCTTTCATTTAGTGAAATATTTGCTTGTTCCTTTTTTCTTTCTATTTCAAAATCTATACTTTCTACTAATTCTTCAATACTTCCGTAATTGCTTACTAATTTTTTTAATTCTTTTAATTCTTGTATGCTTTTATTTTCTAAAACTTCAGTTTTCATAGTTATCTCCCTCTTTAAAAGCAATCACATTATATCATATTTTTAGCTTTTTTGATAGTATAATTTAATACAAATTGCATTTAACTATTTAACTATCAATTGTAAAAGTAAATGCAACTTAAAAAATAATAAATACTGCATTTA
>CAVLBI010000020.1:0-8125 GCA_963661295.1 bacterium | reverse complement strand
ATTAAGAGACTCTTCAATAGATAGTAATTTATAATTATTATTTTTTATATCTTCTATTGTATTTGAATTACTAATATCAATATTTCCTTGTTTTGTTCTAATTAGTTTTTTCATAGTTGCAGGTGTATTTAAATAATTACCAATATCTCTAATTAGACTTCTTATATAAGTTCCTTTTGAGACACATGTTTTAAATGTAAATTCATCTTTACTTTTTTCTAATAATTCTATTTCTTTTATTGTTACTTCTTTTTTTGGTAACTCTACTTCTTTATTTTCTCTTGCATATTCATATAGTTTTTTTCCATTTACTTTGATTGCTGAATAGATTGGAACTTCTTGAAGATAAGTTTTTTTATAATAGTTTAGAGCTTTTTCTATTTCTAAATTATCTTTTACTGGTTTACTTTTTAGTATTTTTCCTTCTATATCATATGTATCTGTTTCTATTCCTAATTTTACAGTTGCTACATACTCTTTGTATTCTTTTGTTAGTAATTCTACTATTTTTGTGGTTTTTCCAATTGCAACTATTAAGACTCCTTCTGCTAAAGGATCAAGTGTACCAGTATGACCTACTTTTTTTATTCCAAAGATATGTCTTATATCATTTACTATATCAAATGATGTTGGGCCTGGTTGTTTCTTTACAACTATTACTCCAGAAAATTCTTGTAGATATTCTTCTAATGTCCAATTATTTTCATAAATTATTGTTGCAGGTACTTTACCTACATATCTAATATGCCATGGTTCATATGGATATCCAGTTATTTCTTCTTTGCCTTTTGGATATCTTAAAATAAATCCAAAGTCTTTTAAATACTTAAATATTTCTTCATAGTATTTTGTATGGTTCTCTAATTCAATGTTGTCTTTTGGAAATGAACCATTAACTTTTATATTTATATCAATTGCAAGACCTGTATGATGTTCTGACAAATATGGTTCGGCAACTATTTTTTCTGCATAATCAGATCCGTACTTTTCTTTAAATTCACTATATATTTCTTTTTGTTTTTCTATAGTTCTGTAGCAACTAAATATACCTATTTCTATATTTTTTTCTTTTAAAAATTCTTTTAGTTTTAGATAGTTTTCATATGTTTCTTTTTCAATTAATACATCTTTACTGTCTATGTCTTTTGTATTTACAAGCTCTATTTTTTTTAGGTAGCTTTCTTTTATTTTATTTTGTTTATTTACTAATATTGTTTTATACATAGTGCCTCCTTAAATATTATTTTAACATAGAAGTTCATTCTATTTATGTTTTTATTTTTAGAAAAAAAGCTATATAGAATTTTCTATATAACTTTTGGGAATTTTTTATAATTAACTATTTATTCCTTCTTTTATTTTTCTTGATGCGACTGCATTGTATGCTTCTTCGATATCGTTGAAGTAAATTGTTTCATCTTTTAATTTTTCATATGTTTCATTACCTTTTCCAAGAATTAAAACCATATCATTATCTTCTGCCATATCTACAGCTTTTTGAATAGCCTTTCTTCTATCTAGGACTATTTCATAATTTGTGTTAGTTGCTTTTAGTTCACTAATTATATCTTCACATATTTTTGCTGGGTCTTCACTTCTTGGATCTTCGTATGTGAATATTGCATAACTTGCATTTGCGACTACTACATTACCTACTTTTGGCCTTTTTAGATAATCTCTTTCTCCGGCTTGGCCTATAACTACAATACTTCTATTTATATTTAATGTATGTACAAAGTTAAGTAAATTAGTTATTCCGTTTGGGGTATGTGCATAGTCAACCATTACATAGTATGGTGTGTTTGTATTAAGAAGTTCTAGTCTTCCATTTATTTTTATCGATTTTACGTTTGTTAGTATTTTGTCTAAGTTAAATCCTAAAGCTAATGTGCATAGTAAACCACACGCTAAGTTATATACATTAAAGTCTCCCATCAATGGACTGTCTACAAAGAATTCTCTTTCTTTATATTTGAAATTTATTTCTGTGTGGTTTGGATATAATTTAAAATCAATTATTCTTAAATCGTTGTCTTCTCCCTTACCATATGTAAGTACTTGTCCGTTACAAGCAGATTTTACTGTTTCGAAATACTCATCATCATGATTTAGAATACAGAATCCATCTTTTTTTGTTTGTCTAAATAACATTAATTTACAGTTTAAGTAATTTTCAAAAGAACCATGAATATTTAAATGTTCTGATGTAATATTTGTGTATCCAGCAATATCAAATTGCATTGCTTGTAGTCTTCCTCTAAAGAAAGCTTCACTTGATGTTTCTATTGATGCGTAGTGACAACCATAATGAACAAATTCATCTAAATAACTATATAAAAGTTGAGCATCTGGTGTTGTATTTGGATTATCTCCAGTAAAGCCGGCACAATTTCTTCCATTAGTTCCGATGTAGCCACACATATCACTGCCAATTAATGTTTGGATAATAGTTGTTGTACTAGTCTTTCCATCAGTTCCTGTTACACCAATCATTTTTAATTTTTGATCAGGATAGTCATAGAATTTTTGACATAAATATGGAAGTTCCCTATTTGTATCAGGTACTTTTATAACCGGAACTTGCTTTTCTCCTACATCGCGGCTAACTACTATAGCTTTTGCACCATGCTTTATCGCATCATCTATAAAATCATGTCTATCTGCAGTTACTCCTTTTGTACAAACAAATAAGTCTCCATCTTCTACTTCCTTAGAATTTATTTTTATTGCTTTTATAATAGTATCTACTCCGATACCAGGATATAATTCATTTAATGTTTTCATTTTACTAATCACCTAGACTAAATTATACATTATATTTACTTATAATTAAAGTCTTTTTCTTGCGGTTAATTTAAAAATATACTAAAATGTATGTGGTGATAAAATGAGAACAATGATATTTGGTGCTGGTACCGATTTAGGGGTTCATATAGATGGAGCTAGTCTTGGACCAGTACAATTAATGAATGATATTAAGGCCTTTTATAAAGGCGAAAGTATGATGTTTGAACAAGATAAGGACATTATTAAGAGTAGAAATCTATCTGATAGAAGAAAGAATGAATATGCAATTGAGGAGTTTAATTCTAATTTGTATAAGAATATTGTAGATAAGATTAAAGAAGATTATTTTCCCATTATGGTTGGTGGGGATCATTCAGCCGCTATTGCTAGTGCACTTGCATCTGCTAAGGTTAATGTTGATATAGGAATTATTTGGATTGATGCTCATACTGATTATAATACTTTTGAAACTACTGTAACTGGTAACATTCATGGTCTTCCTCTTGCGGCTATAAACGGTTATAAAAATAGCGAGTTAAGATATTATCATGATGGTAAAGTTATTCAACCTTCTCGTACGGTAATAGTTGGTGCAAGAAGTATTGATGAAGCTGAAAAGGATAATGTTAAATATTCTGGAGTAACAGTATTTACAACTGAGGATATTAAAGAAAAAGGTATTGATGCTGTTATGGATGAAGCTTTTAAGATTGCTGGATATAAGACTAAGGGAATTCATATTAGTTATGACTTAGATGTAATTGATCCTGATGTTGCACCAGGTGTATCAATTCCTGAGTTTGATGGTATTAGTGAAGAAGAAGCAATGAAAATTAATGAATATATAATTCATCATATGGATAAAGTTTTATCTTATGACTTAGTTGAATTTAATCCTTTACGTGATGTTGATAGAAAAACTGAGCAAATTGCTTTAAATATTTTAGCTCAAGTAATTAGAGCTGCTGAAAATAAAAAGAAATGGGAACAAAAAATTGTTTATTAACCATTTCTTTTTTTATGTCTAAATTTAGAATAATGATAATTGATTAGAGTCTGGCATACCTTCTAGTATTCCCATATCTTTCATTTTATCTATTAGTGTTTGTGAGACTTTTGCACGTTTTTGGACATCTTCAATACTTATGAATTTTCCTTTTTCTCTTTCAGCAACTATATTTTTAGCAACTGTATCTCCTAGTCCATCTATAGCGTTAAATGGTGGATAGATTTCAGTATCATTTTTTGCTTTCCATACTGTTGCTTCTGATTCATATAAGTCTACGTTTAAGAATTTTATTCCACGAGCTGTTGCTTCTAAAGCTACTTTTAAACTTTCAGCTTGTCCATTTTCTTTATTTGTTGCTTCATAACCTTTTGCTTGGATATCTTCAAGTCTTGCTTTTATTGAGTTATATCCTTTAATCATATTTTCTACATCAACATCTGTTGCTTTTGATGTATACCAAGATGAATAGAAGTATACTGGCATATGCACTTTATACCAAGCTATTCTAAAGGCACTTATTACGTATGCTGCGGCATGGGCTTTTGGGAACATGTACTTTATTTTTTGACAAGATCCTATAAACCAGTCTGGTATATTTGCTTCTTGCATTGTTTTTACGTGTTCTTTCCATGTTTCTGGGTCTTTTGATGCTTTTCCTTTACGAACGAACTCCATTATTTTGAAGGCTTTGATTGGTTTTACTCCATTGTACATAAGATATACCATGATATCATCACGACAGCCTATTGTATCTTTAAATGGAACTATGTTATTTGCAATAAGTTCTTGAGCATTTCCTAACCAAACATCAGTACCATGAGATAATCCTGATATTTTTATTAGTTCGGCAAATGATGTTGGTTTAGTATCTTCTACTAATTTTATTGTAAATGGGGTACCAAATTCTGGAATACCTAGAGTACCTGTGTTACACATAATTTGTTCTTTTGTAACACCTAGAGCTTCTGTTGATGTGAATATTGACATTGTTGCTTTATCATCTAGTGGTACTTTTAAGATATCAGTTCCTGATTGTAGTTGAATTAATCTTAACTGTGTTGGGTCACTGTGACCTAGAATATCAAGTTTTAATAAACATTGGTCGATTGAGTGGTAATCAAAGTGTGTTGTTCTCCACTCTGCTGTTGGGTCTTCGGCTGGGAACTGGAATGGTGTGAAGTCTGATACTTCCATATAGTCTGGTACAACAACAATTCCTCCTGGATGTTGACCTGTTGTTCTTTTAACACCAGTACATCCAATTGCAAGTCGTTCTACTTCGGCTGTTCTCATATCCCCTAGTCCTTTATCTTCACAATATCCTTTAACGAAACCAAAGGCTGTTTTATCAGCAACTGTACCAATTGTTCCGGCACGATAGACGTTGTCTTCTCCAAATAATACTTTAGTGTAGGCATGAGCACTTGCTTGATTTAGGTCTGAGAAGTTAAGGTCGATATCTGGAACTTTATCAGCATTGAATCCTAGGAAGGTTGCGAATGGCATGTCTTGTCCATCTTTTAACATCGGAATATGACAGTTAGGACATTCTTTATCTGGTAAGTCAAATCCTGATGAGTATGTTGCACCTAATGCATTTCCATCTTCATCGTCAAATATACTTAATTTACATTTTTCACATCTATAGTGAGCGGCTAATGGATTAACTTCTGTTATTCCCATCATAGTAGCTACGAATGATGAACCAACTGATCCACGGGAACCAACTAAATATCCTTCATCATTTGAGTGTTTAACAAGTCTTTGAGCAATTAAGTAAATTGGATCGAATCCTCCACCTATTACTCCACCTAGTGTCTTTTTAACTTTTTTCTCAAGGGATTTCTCATCAAGATTTTCTTCATCATTATTTTTTACATATTCTGTTACTATGTTTTTTATGTTTTCTGAACCTTTTAATATTTCATCATGCAATTCTTTATGAATTACTTTATTATATTCTTCTTCATTTGATGCAATATCTTCATGACGCTCTTTAATTATTTTGAATACGATATCTCCATAAAGTTCTGTTGCGATACGTTCTTCTATCATATATGGAAGTGGTTCTCCATACCAGTCTTTTGCTTTTGTATATACAAGATCTGTTACTACAACCGGACAGTCTAGATAACTTTTTCCATCATCACTTTTTACTCTTGGAGAGAATGGAATTCCACCTGTATCTATAATTACTTCAACTATGTCACACATGTTAGCTATTTTATTTGTATTTTTTACTACTATTTCATAGGCTTTGTCTTCTCCTAAGAATTTAAAGTCTTCTAGCATTTCATTTGTTGTTCTGAAGTGATTGCTTGGTATTTCTTTAATACCATTTCTTGCGAGTGGATGACGTCCTCCACCTGGTACTTTTTGATTAACTATTATTTCTCTATAGATTTTGTCTTCTCTTCTTAAGTGATGTACATCTCCTGTTGCGACTATTATTTTTCCTGCTTCTTCTGTTACTCTAACTATTTTTTCTATGTTTGCTGCAAGTTCTACTTTTGTTGCGAAGTCTCCTGTTTGAATTAAGTGATCATAACACTCCATTGGTTGAACTTCCACATAGTCATAGAATCTAATTATATTAGATAACTCATCATCACTTTTTGACTTAGCCATTCTAAATACTTCACTTTCGTAGCAGCCACTACCAATTAATAATCCTTCTCTTAAGCTTTCTACAACACTTCTTAATATTCTTGGTGTTTTATAGAGATATGTTGTATTGGCAAGGGATACTAATTTGAATAAGTTCTTTAGTCCAGTTTTATTTTTTACTAATACATTTATATGATGTGAACTACCATATTTATGAATGTCTTCTTTACTTACTAATTTTTCTAAATCAGACATTTTATCTATATTACGATTTGATAGTTTCTTTAACATTTTATAAAATACTAAGGCTGTTCCTTCGGCATCGTAGTCTCCTCTATGGTGAGCGCTTTCATCCCATGGAACATCATATCTTTTTACAAGGGCACTTAATGAGTGTCTTGCATAAGTATTATCTAGAGTTCTTGATAATTCAAGAGTATCTATTATTGGATTAGTAAATGTACCAAAATTATATTTTTTATAGGCCATTTCTAGGAATGAGACATCAAACTTTGCATTATGGGCAACCATTGGACAATCTCCAAACCATTCGATGAATCTTCTTACGGCATTTTCTTCGTTGTCTTTTCCTTCTAACATAGCATCTGTTATATTTGTGACATCTATTATTTTTTGTGGAAGTGGTCTTCCTGGATTTATCAATTCATCGTATTTTTCGATTATCATACCATCTTTTATTTTAACGGCACCAATTTCTATTATTGAGTCAAATCCACCAGCATTAAATCCTGTTGTTTCAAAGTCAAATACTACGTATGTTTGATCTAGCATTATATCTTCATTTGGTCTTGTTACTATATCAACGTTATCATCTATCATTAAAAGCTCGCAACCGTAGATTGCTTTAAATGGTTCTTCTCCTTCTTGAAGATGTTTATTATGATCTGTTACAAAGTTAAATACATGTGGAAATCCTTGTACTCCATTGTGATCAGTTATTGCGACGGCGTTCATTCCAAATTTCATAGCTTGTTTTACAAGGTCAACTTCATCTATTACTCCATCCATTTGACTCATCTTAGTATGACAATGAAGTTCTACTCTTTTTTCTTCTGCTGTATCTTTTACAGTTTCTTCTTTTTTATCTATTTTTATAATGTCTCTTGCATTTAAAACTAATTCTTTTGCGAATTGATCATTTTTTGTATAACCTCTTATTTTATACCAGTTACCACTCTTTAATTCTTTACAAAGTCTTTTATATTCTTCATCATCTCTTACAAATACTTTACAGTAGATACTATCTGAAAAGTCAGTTATTTTTAAAGTGATTATTTTAAAATCTGTTTTAGATGACTCAAAATAGTCTGTTCCAAAGACTTTAGCTTCTACTACTACATTATTATCTTCGCCAATTAGGGTTTTAATTTTTATTGGGTCTTCTTTTATTCCTCTACCAATTATGCTGTTAGGATCTTTTGCTTCTCTTCTATATTGTTTTTTTTCTTGAGGAGGTTGTTGTTCTTCTTTTTTAGGGGCTGCTTCATATTTTGGCATCTCTATATTATTTAAATCTTTTTGGATTTCTTCTAAGATATTTTCTTCATGACGCATTACTATATCAATGTTAAAATTATAATTTAGACGTTTATAAAAATTAGTTATTTTTGGAAGAGCTTTTTCAAGGCGAGATTTTTCTACTTCATTTGTTGCGACTAGTACTAAGAAGTCATCTTCTATTTTCATAGAGTCTTCATACTG
>CAVLBI010000019.1:0-8501 GCA_963661295.1 bacterium | reverse complement strand
ATTATTGTCACTCTCCTAATTATATACTAATTTGATTTTATCATATTTTATTTTTTCACGAACATAAAAAAATTACTTTTAAATTTTACTTTTTTTAATAGATTATATAAAAAACCTATAAAGTTTCCATTCACTTTATAGGTTAAACTTACATTTTAGATTTTTTTCTTAACTATACAGCTATATCTACACCATTCATACTGTCGTATACACTTGTTGCAGTTCCATAGAATGAGAATACGCCACCATATCCAATTCTAGATACATTGAATTGTTGACTTACAGCTAAAGTTGTATTGCTCATTGCATGTTGGTAGCTTGCGTATATATGTCCACCTTTTGTTGTTACATATGATTGATATAATGTTACACCATTACCACTTGGTAATTTAATAGATGCTCCAAAACCAT
This sequence comes from bacterium, assembly GCA_963661295.1. GTDB lineage: Bacteria > Bacillota_I > Bacilli_A > RF39 > UBA660 > UBA3789. Next base: position 8,090 of record CAVLBI010000019.1, on the reverse strand, counting down.
TATTTTGTAATTTTGTACTAGTTGCAGTTACCGTACCTGAAGATGAAGAAGATCGTGTTGTTACTGAACTACTCCTTGATATACCTGATAAATACGCACCTATAACATCATAACTTCTGATTGTTGGATTGTTAATCCATTTTACACTAACAGCTACTGTACAAACAGTATTACATGAAGTTGCTATTTGTATGCTTTTGTTGGCAGTACTATGGAATGTTCCCCTAGTAGTTGGTTGTGTTTTTTCTTCAACTAATTTCTTTTCTATTTTTCCGTCAAAGAAGTTACCATCTGCATACATGTCATACTCTTCTTGAGTAAGACCTTTTGGAAAATCTTCATTATACATTTCTACAAAGAAATTATATTCTTTTTCCGTTAATGAAACTCCATTGCTACTAGTGTAATAAGCTGACTCTTGTGCATTTACATTACTTATGCTTAATATTGCAAATGCAGATACTATAGTCATCAATAATTTTTTTCTCACTTCTTTTACCTCCTTTCACATTCAATATAAATTACTTTCTAAAAAAAATAAAGCAAGTATAAATTGCTCTATTATTTTGCCAGATATTTTTGAATATTTTCTATTGCTTGCTCATAAATTTTTCTTTCTTTTTTTGATAATTCATTTGGGTTTTTGTAGTCAATTGCTACATTTTCTTTTTCTTTTGCATTTTCCATCTTTACATATGTCATTAAGTTATTTTTAGTAATTGATATTTGCCAAATTTCTGTTGTAGTACCATTATTTATTATCATAGTTAAATCATTATTTGAGTATAAGAAATTTATTTTCTTCCCATCAACTGTTCTTTCATATGTGTAATAATAATCTTCCTTTGTTCCATACTTTTTCATCTTAGAATCAATCTCTTTCATAAGTAATCCATTTTCATAATCTGTGTCTTTATTATTTACTGATTCAGCTTTTTTAATATATAGAAGTAAACTATTTGTAAAATCTTTCTTTATTGATAAATTTATTTTGTCTTCTTGATTATCTGAGTATTTTATTTCTAATATTAGTTGTTTTTGAATATACTTTAAATCATTATAAGAAATACATTCTCCATATCCATATGTCTCCGTTATCAAAATATCTGACTTACTATCCTTATATATTATCTTTTTCTTATGATTCTTATCATAATAGTAAAGAGTTACTTGTTCAATAGTTTCGTCATTATCACTTTGCAATTCTCCTAACCTTATATATGACTTTTGTTTTGTATTAATCATTATTCCATTATATGTGAAAAATTTATTTCCTTCTCCTTCTAATTTATAAACACTAATTGTATTATATGATGTTACAAAATAGTATAAAAAGAAAGTTAAAAGGATTGCAGTTATTATGATTACCGATATTTTTATAATTCTTTTTATTCGAAGTGACTTTGTATTATATTCATCTAATAAATTTAAAGCCATATTTTCTAATTCTTCGTTTTCTTTTGTATCTTTATAATCTTTTTCACCTTTTAAAAGTTCGTTAATTGTAACTTGAAATAACTCACTTAATGATAATAGTATTCCAGAATCTGGTATAGCTTTTCCTAACTCCCAATTACTTACTGCTTGTCTTGTTACACCAACCACTTCAGCTAAATCATCTTGAGTCATCTTTTTAGATTCTCTTAAGCTTCTTATAAATTTGCCAATCTTTTCTTGATTCATACTACCACCTGACTTATCGCATAAAAAAATATTATCACAAATCAAATTAATTTTGTTTTCTGAAATATCGTATTACCCCTAATCGACGCTTTTCGCTATTCATTAAATGAAATAATTATTTTGGGTGAAAGCGATGCTAATAAAAAATCTTAGAGAGAGTCGAGAAGAATATGATTTAAAACAAAAAGATATTGCTAAAATATTTAATGTTCATCCATCTACTGTTTCAGGATGGGAAACTGGTAAAGATTCAATGCCTATAAAAAAATTAATAATTTATGCTAACTTATATAGTTATAGTTTAGATTACTTATTTGGAATAAAATGGAGAAATGAAAGTTACTACCCTATTGTTGTTGATAAAAAATTAATTGGAGAAAATCTTAGAAAATTAAGAATTAAAAATAATGATACTGAGGCAAGTCTTGCATTAAAATTAAATACTACTCAGTCTACAGTTTCTAATTGGGAAAGAGGAAAAAATATAATTTCTACTACATTTATTGTTGGTTTAACTAAAATATATAGTAACTTTTCAATTGATAAGTTATTTAATAGAAAAAAAGATAATAATAAAAATAATATTATTTAAAAGATAATAAATTTAATCTGTAAATCTAATAACTCACTTTAATTTTTTACTTTACATTTACAGCTTATTCTAATTTTTTGTTGGTTTACTGAAAAGCTAAATTTTGGTATTATTAATATGATAAGGAAGCGATAATCAATGAATGGTAGATTAAGAGAAATAATTGACATTTTAAATAAGAATAATATTTATGAGGGAATTAATCCTAAGAAGTTATGTAAAATATTTGAGGAGCTTGGACCTACATTTATTAAGATAGGACAAATTTTATCAACTAGAGTTGATTTATTACCAGAGGAATATATTGATGAACTTAGTAAATTGAGAAGTGGCGCTATTCCACTTGAGTATGATGTTATAGATAAAATATTAAGTGATGCTTATGGTAACTATCATAATATATTTAAGAGAATTGAAAAAGAACCTATAGGGTCTGCTAGTATTGCACAAGTACATATTGCTTATTTAAATAATGATGAAAAAGTTGTTTTGAAAATTAAAAGACCTAATATTGATGATTGTATTAAATCTGATATTAAACTATTAAAAGAAGCAGTTTCTTATTTACACTTAAATAAAATTATTAAGGTAATTGATTTAAATTTAGTTTTAAATGAGTTATATAATACTACATTACAAGAGTTGGATTTTAATAATGAAGTTAATAATCTTGTTAAATTTAAAAAATTAAATAGTGATATTTCATATGTGTACTCACCTAAAGTTTATTTAGAATTATGTAGATCTGATGTTATTGTTATGGAACATATTGATGGATTAACCTTTAATAAAACTAGTAGTATGATTGATGAAGGTTATAATCTTAGTAATGTTGCCTTACTTTTATGTGAAAATTATATAAAGCAGGCTCTTGATGATGGATTTTTTCATGCTGATCCACATCCTGATAATATGATGGTTTCTAACGATAAGATTGTTTATATTGATTTAGGTATGATGGGAACATTATCTAAAAAGAATAAATCTTTACTTAAAGATTGCATGTTAGCAATTATTAATTCTGATTATAATGAAGTAGCAAGAATTTTACTTAGTATGAGTACATCTAATGGTGAAGTTGATCATATGAAGTTAGTTAATGATATAAAAAATATTCTTGTTAATTATGGAAATAGTTCTTTAGAAGATATAGATATTACTAAATTTATTAAAGAAATGTTTAAGATGTTAAATAGTAATAAACTTGTTCTTGATAATGATGTAACTATGTTGATTCGTGGTATTGGTGTTATTGAAGGTACTTTAGAAGAACTTGATTCTAATATAAATTTGGTCGAAGTACTTACTAATAAAATTAAAAAAGATAGTATTAAGAATTTGACATCTAAAGAGAGTATTGAAAAGTTTGGAAAAACAATTATGAATAGTACAAATGGATTTCTTAAGTTGCCTGGGGAAGTTTCAAATTTAATTACTTCTGTTAATAATGGAGAGATTAAATTTAAAGTGGAATTTTCTGATTCAAAGAACCATATTGATAAGTTAGAAAATTTATTACATGAACTTATAATTACTTTTATAGATGGAATTTTGATTATTTGTTTATGTTTTAGTGATAATCCTTTACAAAGAAAAGTTTTATTTTTATTTGTAGTTTTACTTTCTATTTGGCTTTTAATAAGAATTATTATAGATATTGTGCACAAGGGTTATTAATTTTTTCGTTTTATCCACAATTTTTTGTGGATATTTTTATTTTATTAAATTTATTAGTATGTTATAATTTTTATAATTGGAGGGGTATATATGAGTAGTGTGAGTAAGGAAATTGAAGTAATGGATTATTCTATTCAGTCTATGATTGATGACTTAGTTTCTAGAGCAAAAGTTGCAAGGGAGGCTTTTTCAAAACTTAATCAAGATGAAGTAGATAAAATTGTTAAGGCTATGGCTATGGCAGTATTAGAAAACCATATGTACTTAGCTAGACTTGCAGTTAATGAAACAAAGCGGGGTATTTATGAAGATAAAATTACTAAAAATATTTTTGCTTCTGAATATATTTATCATAGTATAAAAAATAATAAAACAGTTGGAACAATTATTGATAATGAAGATGAAGGATTTATGGAGATTGCTGAGAGTGTTGGAATTATAGCTGGTGTTACCCCTGTTACAAATCCCACTTCAACAGTTTGTTTTAAATCATTAATTGCTGCTAAAACTAGAAATGTTATTATTTTTGGATTTCATCCTTCTGCTCAACAATGTAGTGTTGAAACAGCTAAAATTTTATTAAATGCTGCAGTAAAAGCTGGTGCTCCAAAAGATTGTATTTTATGGATTGATAAGCCTTCTATTGAAGCTACTACTGCTTTAATGAAACATCCTGGTGTAAATCTTATTTTGGCTACTGGTGGGAAAGGAATGGTAAAAAGTGCTTATTCTTGTGGGAAACCTGCTTTAGGTGTTGGCCCTGGAAATGTTCCTTGTTATATACATAAAAGCGCAAAACTTGAAACAAGTGTTAATGATTTAGTAATGTCAAAATCTTTTGATAATGGAATGATTTGTGCAAGTGAGCAAGCAGTTGTTGTTGATAGAGATGTTCATGATGAATTTGAAAAATTAATGGTTAAAGCTGGATGCTATTTTGTAAATAATTTAGAAAAGAATAGACTTTTAAATTATATGTTTGAATTTGTTAATGGAAAATACGAATTAAATTCTAATGTTGTTGGAAAATACCCTTATGATATTGCTAGTGAAGCTGGATTTGAAATTCCATTTGATACTAAAGTTATCGTTGTAAGTGAAAATGGTGTTGGTGATAATCATCCTTTTTCTAAGGAAAAATTAAGTCCTATTCTTACATATTATTTGGTTGATGACTGTAATGAAGGTATCAATTTATGTGAGAAATTAATTGAATATGGTGGTATGGGACATTCTGCTGTTATTCATGCAGAAGATTCTGATGTTATTAATCATTTTTCTTCTGTAGTTAAAGTTGGACGTATAATTGTTAACTCTCCTTCTACACATGGAGCTATTGGTGATATTTATAATACTAATGTACCATCTCTAACTTTAGGGTGCGGTACGTTTGGTGGTAATAGTACTACTGATAATGTTTCTTCTGTCAATTTAATTAATTTAAAAAGAGTTGCTAAGAGACAAGTTAATATGCAATGGTTTAAAGTTCCACCAAAGATTTATTTTGAGGCAGGTTCTGTTAAGTACTTATCAAAAATGTTTGGAATTACAAAAGCATTTATTGTAACTGATCAAACAATGATAAAAATGGGATATGTTGATAAAGTAATTTATCAATTAGAAAAAAGAGAGAATCCTGTTCATTATGAAGTTTTCAGTGATGTTGAACCTGACCCTTCTTTTGATACGATAAATCGTGGGGTTGGATTTATGGGTAGTTTTGCACCTGATGTTATTATTGCTATTGGTGGTGGAAGTGTTATTGATGCCTCTAAGGGAATGTGGCTTTTTTATGAACATCCGGATGTTGACAAAGAAGGCTTAAAATTAAAATTCTTAGATATTAGAAAACGTACATATAAGTATCCCAAGTTAGGACTTAAAGCTAAGTTTGTTGCTATTCCAACTACTTCGGGAACAGGTAGTGAAGTAACAAGTTTTGCTGTTATTTCAGATAAACATAACAATGTAAAATATCCTTTTGCAGATTATGAATTAACGCCTGATGTTGCAATAGTTGACCCTAATTTTGTTTATTCTTTACCTAAAGTATTAACTGCTGACACTGGGATGGATGTGTTGACACATGCAATTGAGGCATATGTTTCTAATATGGCAAGTGATTATACTGATGGTCTTGCTGAAAAAGCTGGAGAATTAATAAAAGATTATTTAATTCAAGCATATAATCATGGAGATGATAAGGAAGCTCGTGAAAAAGTGCATAATGCTAGTTGTATTGCAGGTATGGCTTTTACAAATGCATTTTTGGGTATTAATCATTCTTTGGCTCATAAGATTGGTTCAGAATTTCATATATCTCATGGTAGATGTGTAGCAATCTTATTACCATATATAATAAGATATAATTCTCAGGAACCTACTAAGTTTGTTTCTTTTCCAAAATATGAACACTTTATTGCAGATAAGAAATATGCTAAATTTGCACGCAAGATTGGACTTAATGTGAATGGTGTTGATGATGGAGTTGAAGCTTTAATTGAATTTGTTCATGATATTAGAAATGATTTAAATATAGAAAATTCATTCAAAGAATATGGACTTGATGAAGAAACTTATATGAATAAGCTGGATGAACTTGCTAATAAAGCTTTTGAAGATCAGTGTACAACTTCAAATCCGAGATTACCTTTAGTTCATGAGTTAAAAAAGATTTTAATAGATGCCTACTATGGAAGTGAACTATAAAAAAACTAACTTTTGAATGTTACTTCAAATAGTTAGTTTTTTTATGCAATATAATATGCTTTTCCTCTATTCTTTTCTTTTTCTACTAATTTTTTTGTATCTTTAAAAATCATTAATTCTTCATTTGTTGGAATTACGTAAACTGGTATACTTGATGTTGCTGTTGTAATAAGTCCTGATGTTTTCTTCTTAAATCCTGCAATATCATTATTTTCTTCTTTGTTTAATTCTATACCAATTGTTGGTGCTATTTCTTCTATTATTTGTTCTCTTAATTCACTAGAGTTTTCTCCAGCTCCTGCTGTAAAGATGATACCATCTATGTTACCTTGTAATTCAAAGTAAAATTTGGCAATATTATCAATTATACTTTTTTTGTACATTTCAATAGCTAATTGTGCTCTTTCATCTCCACTAGCTGCAAGCTCTTGAACATCTCTTAAATCATTTTTACCTGCAATTCCTAGTAATCCACTTTTCTTATTTAATAATTCTGTGGCTTCACTTATAGAAATATTATTTTCCTTGCAAATATATTCTAAAATTGATGGATCGATTGAACCACTTCTTGTTCCCATCATTAAACCGTCTACTGGAGTTAGTCCCATTGTTGTATCATAACTTTCGCCGTCTTTTACAGCTGTGATACTTGCTCCACTACCTATGTGACAAATTATTAAATTTGGATTATCTTTTTGTAATAATTCTTTCATTTTTCCAGTGATGTATTTATGACTTGTTCCGTGGAATCCATATTTTCTTACCCCACTTTGTTCATACCAATCATATGGAACTGGGTATAAATAATTTTTCATTGGCATTGTTTGATGGAACGCTGTATCAAATACTGCAACTTGTGTTACTCCTGGTATACAAGCCTCAATACTTCTGATTCCACTAAGTTCACCTGGGTGATGAAGTGGTCCTAATTTTGTTAACATATCTATATTATCTAGAACTTCTTCATCAATTACAACTGAATCTCCGTAGAATTCTCCACCATGTAAAACTCTATGACCTACCCCGACAATTTCATTTATGTTTGTAACAAAACCATTATCTATTAATTCTGTTAACATACAATCTATCGCTTGAACATAATTTTTAATTTCTGCTTCTTTTTTTACCTTTTGTTCATTAAACTTTAAAGTATAAAAACTATCTGGATTACCAATTTTTTCTACATATCCATTTACTAGTTCTTTTTCTGTTTCAGCATCAAATAAAGAAAATTTTAAAGAGGAACTTCCTGCATTAATAACTAAATATTTTTCTTGCATATTTCTACTCCTTTCTTACAACGTGGGTATATTATATCACGTATAATTTAAGATGTAAATTGATGTAATTTCTACAATCATCAATTTATGGTAAAATAAGCATTACTCATTTTATAAAATGAGTAATGCAGCGATTGAGTTTAGGCAAA
>CAVLBI010000018.1:0-2664 GCA_963661295.1 bacterium | reverse complement strand
TACCAATCTAGGACTACTTTTATATAAATTTATAAAACTATTAATAAAAATTTTAATAATTTCCATATAATCACCTATAAACTAACTAAATTATACCACACAAAAAGGCATCTACTCTACTAGACACCTTAATAATAATTAAAACTAAACTACTACAACCACTCATTATACTTCTTAATATATGCTTTCTTTATAAATGAAACAATTACAAAATATAAAAGAATTAATAATACTAAGTAGAAATAGAATCCTATTGGTAATACTACAAAATGGAATGATTCAATTCTATATAGCACTAAAGGACAAATAATTGTAAGTACTAAAGAAAATATTGTTAATAAATTCAACTTTTTACTAGCATTTGATTCAATAAATGGTTTCTTAGAAGTACGAACATTATAAATAATCATAAGTTCAGTAGCAAGACAAGTTACAAACCAAGCAGTTTGGAAATAAGACTGCATATCAACTGAATTATACTTAAATATAAACCAGAAAATTATGAACGAAATAACATCTATTAATGAACTAGTTATACCCATTACTTTCATAAATCTAGATATACCTTTAGTATCCCACTTCTTAGGATTCTTTAAAAACTCATCATCTACATTATCATATGGAATTCCTATTTGAGAGAAATCATAAATAAAATCTTGTAATAACATTTGTATTGGAAGTAATGGTAAAAATGGTAAGAATATACTTGCAATCATTATACTAAAGACATCTCCAAAATCTGCACTTAAAGCCATCTTCATATATTTAATTATATTTCCATATACTTTTCTACCTTCAATTACTCCATCATAAATAACTCTTAAACTTTGCTTTAAAATAATAATATCACTTGCTTCTTTAGCAATAGAAGTAGCACTATTAACTGAAATACCAACATCAGCCTTACTAAGAGAAGGAGCATCGTTTACACCATCACCCATATATCCAACAACATGACCTGCTTCACGGTAAAGTGAAACAACTCTTTCTTTTTGAAGTGGATTCATTCTAGCAAACACGTCAATTTCTTCTATTTTTTTACTTAGCTCTTCATCACTCATCTTATCAATATCACTACCAAGAAGAATATCATCACCATTAAGACCAACTAAATTACAAATATTCTTAGTAGCATAAGGATTATCACCTGTTAAAATTTTAGTTCTAACACCAATCTTAGATAAATCAGATAAAGTCTTCTTAACATCTTTCTTCGCAGGATCTAAGAAACCAACAAATCCAACAAATACCATATCTTTCTCACAAGAAGAATTAAACTTATCTTTTCCAGGATAACTCCTCTTCTCAGCAAGAGCAATTACTTGCATTCCCTGATTAGCAAGCTCAACTGCCTTATCTTTTATTTTTTCTTTTATATCTTTAGTAATAGGAACACTTTTTCCTTTAATAGAGGCAGTAGAACAATCATTAATAATCTCCTCTAAAGCACCTTTAGTAATCATTCTATAAGAAGATTTATTTCTAACAACAACACTTTGTTTCTTTCTAGTATAATCAAAAGGAATCTCATCTACTTTTTCATACTTCTCTATTTTACTTAAAATATCATGATTTCTTCCATAAACAATAATTGCTTTATCAATTAAATTCTTAATACCAGTACTATAATAACTATTTAAAAAAGCATACTCTAAAATTGCATCATTTTCTCTACCCTCAGCATCAATATACTTTTGTAAAGTAATCTTATTTTCTGTAAGAGTCCCAGTTTTATCAGTACAAAGTATATCAATTGCTCCTAAGTTTTGAATAGATTCAATTCTTTTTACTAAAGTTTTCTTATCAGCAAGACTTCTACTACCTTTAGTCAAATTAACATTAAGAATCATTGGCAACATACTAGGAGTAATACCAACCGCAACACTTAAAGCAAAGAGTAAAGCTTCACTAATATTTTGTTTAATAACACCATCAATTATAATAACAACTAAACATACACCTATCATATATTTAATCAATAACTTAGAAATATTTTTTATACCTTTATCAAAATTAGTAACCTCTGCCTTAGTATTTACTTCACTTCCAACATGTCCAAGATAAGTATCAAACCCAGTAGAAATAACTACTCCACTTCCACGTCCACTAACAACAGATGTTCCCATAAGACAAATATTATCTATACTAAATATCTCCTTTGTATCTACCTTACTATTAGTAAGCTTTTCAATTAAAACACTCTCACCCGTGAAAACAGACTGATTAAGAAATAAGTCTTTAGAATCAATTACTCTCAAATCAGCAGGTATTATAGTACCTGCATTAAGTCTAACAATATCACCAACTACAACATCATCTACTCTAACTTCTTTTTCTTCTCCATTTCTAAATACATTAACTGTTGAATATATACTACTTTTTAATTTCTTATTAAACTTATAAACTGAATAATCTTGAAAAAATCTAATCAAAACACTAATAATCGCAATAACAACAATTATTAAAGAACCTAGCTTATCACCTAAAAGAAAATTAATTAAAGCAAGAACTAATAAAATTATAATAAATTCATCTTTAAATGACATAAAAAGAAAATATAATGGACTCTTATTATCTTCCTTAACAACTACATTTTTTCCATTTTCTAAAAGTCTAGCCCTAACTTTACTCTCATTAAGTCCAACCTCACTACTCTTACAAATA
>CAVLBI010000017.1:0-11915 GCA_963661295.1 bacterium | reverse complement strand
AAACTATTTTATTATATGAAGTATTAGTATAGTTTAAATAGTAATTTGTTATTTTTAGTTATGTTATTAGTGATTATAATTATATCTATTGTAATTATATTTATAAATCATAGTAAGTTAATTATTGAGAAAGTGAGAAGGGTATAAAATGAAAATTGAAGTAAAAGATTTAACAAAAAAATTTAAAAATGAAACGGTTTTAGAAAATATTAATTTATCTTTTTTACCAAATAATATATATGGGTTAGTTGGTAGAAACGGATCTGGAAAGAGTGTATTTTTAAAATTAATATGTTCATTTTATGAACCAACAAGTGGTTGTGTTTTGTATGATGGAGAAGATATTAATAAATTGAAAATGTTTCCTCCAAAGACTCGTGCATTAATTGAGAAACCTAATTTTTTACCTGATTTAACAGGAAAAGAAAATTTATTATTACTTGCTTCTATTCAGAATGTTATAGGTGAAAAAGAGGTTGATGAAGTACTTAAAAAAGTTGATTTATATGATGAAAAAGATAAAAAGTATCATATGTATTCTTTGGGTATGAAACAAAAATTAGGAATTGCTCAAGTGTTGATGGAAGAACCTGAAGTATTGATTTTAGATGAACCATTTAATGGGCTTGATGAAAAGAGTGCAGTAAAAATTAGAAATTTATTGTTGGAAGAAAAAGAAAAAGGAAAAGTAATTATATTGGCAACACATATAAAAGAAGATATTGATACTTTATGTGATGTTGTATATAAAGTTGATGGCGGAAAAATAGAAAAGATGTAATAAATATAAATGTCTCTTAATTGTTAGAGACTTTTTATTTTGATATAATTAGGTAAATTGAATTGGAGGAGTAATTATGAAATTTAATAGTCTTATACCAGAACTTAGTGTTTTTGATATTTCTAGGAGTAAAGAGTTTTATTTATCTTTGGGATTTGAGGTAAAGTATGAAAGAGTTGAAGATAAGTTTTATTTTTTACAACTAGAAGATAATCAAATAATGATACAAGAAAATAATGGGGTTTGGTCAACAGGAGAGATTTCTTATCCATATGGTAGAGGAATTAATATTAGTATGGCTGTTAGTGATGTTCGTTCTATGTATGAAGATTTGAAAAAGAAGGGGGTGAAGTTCTTTTTAGATTTAGAAGTACATAGTTATAGAGTTGATGATAAAGAATATAAAGATATGGAGTTTTTAATTCAAGATCCGGATGGATATTTATTGAGGTTTAATAATTAGTATTTTTTCTTTTAATTTTATGATATTATATAGATGTTTGTTTGGAGGAGATAATATTGAATAAATTAGATAAGTTAATAGAAATACTTGCGGATGAGTATATGAGTGAGTATCAAGAAAAAATAGATATTCCTACTAGTGAAAGTGAAAAGTATTTTTTATATAAAACTTTGGTTAATATAAGATTACCTAAAGAAATGAGCGAAGAGTATTTAAATCTTGAAGATCAATATTTACAAGAACAATTAGAAGGAAAGGTTATTGATATTAATAATTTTTTACCTGGTAAGTTATTTTTATATAAAGGTGATATTTCTAAATTAAATTGCGATGCGATTGTTAATCCTGGTAATGAAAAGGGGATTGGTTGTTTTGAACCTAATCATAATTGTTTAGATAATGTTATTAATACTAATGCTGGTATGAGACTTAGACTTGCTTGTAATAAAATTATGGCTAGTAAGAATTATCATTTAGATGTTGGTTCTTGTATTATTACTGATGCTTATAATTTACCTTGTAAGTATGTTATTGAAACTGTAGGACCTGCTATTAAAAGTGAAGTTTTAGATAGTGATAAGGAAGATTTAAAAAATTGTTATATAAACGCATTAGAACTTGCTAAAGAAAATAATATAAGAACAATTGCTTTCCCATGTATTTCTACAGGAGTATTTAATTTTCCTAATAAAGATGCTGCTTTTATTGCAGTTGATACTGTTAAGAAATATTTAATTGATAATGATAAATATTTTGATAGAATAATTTTCTGTACTTATAAAGATATTGATTATAATTATTATAAGTTATTTTTAAAGAATTAGTTGTCTACTATTAATAAATTACGCGGATGTTTTTTGAATAATTATAGGTTTAACTGTAATTATTCTTTTTATTTTTTAAGAAAAATACTTTATTAGTATTGTTGATATAGAAATGAGTCGGTTACAAATTGTAGCCAACTGAAATTTAAGTCAACTGATGTTTTGGCTGATGGTGGAATAACTACTAAAGAATATAAATCTTTTAAAGGACTTAGAAAATAAAGGACTTAGAAAAGAATCTTTAAGAGATAATATGAGTGATATTGAAGTAGCAAGGCGTGGTGGCAAAATTGTTGGTAATACAAGAAAAGATTTAGAAAGTGAAATTGGAGATAGTGTAGTTACTAGTAGTAATGTATTAAACTATGAATATAAAGAAATAGTTGAGTTAGAAGAATCTAGTAAGTAGTTTTCTTAATTTGACTTTTTTAAGTTTATTTAATATACTAGTTCTACTTTAGAAATGAGGGTTTGATAGTAATGGCAATTAATAAGAGATTTCAAAATATTTTAGATGAGATTCGTTTAGAAGAGAAAAAATTAGAAGAGTATGAAAGTGATATTAAGATTACTTTTTTAGGAGATATTGTTGCATTAATTAAAGGTGATGAGACATATAAGCTTAATAGAAGTAGATTACTTGATCAAAGAGAAAAAGTTAATTCTATTAGTAATGAATTTGATAGAAGAACTTATTATGGATTAAATGGTGTTTTATCATTTTTAGAAAGAAGTATTTCTACTGTTGAGGGTGAACTTTATTATTTTACTAAGTTACGTGATTTTCCTGAGGATATGAGAAAACATCAAGGTACTGGTTATAAAGATTTAATGTTTGATATTAGTAGAAGTAACTATTCTTTTGTTATTTTACCTAATGATTGTATTCTTGATTTAAATGAGAAAATTCGTGATGGAGAATTTAATTCTATATCAGAAGTTGATGAGTATTTATCTAATAAGGGTATTAAACATATAACTTTTCCAGCTTATGAAGATATTTTGTTTTTTAATTATGAAAATGAATATAAAGAAGGTTCTATTGATCAAGTACCTTCTAATATAGTTAAAGACTTTCCATATCTTGAAAATTTAATTACAGATTTTTTAGCTTATTCTTTTGAAAATCATGATGAACATAAGCCAGATAAAATGAATGATTATTTAGCTGAGTTATATTTTAAATGTCGTGATGAAGATACTAAGAAAATGATAAAAACTTTATAAATTTAATGTAATTTATAAAAATTGTGTTATAATTATATTGGTTATTGCCTCATAGCCAAGTGGTAAGGCAGTGCGCTCTGACCGCATTACGCGTTAGTTCGAATCTAACTGAGGCAGCCATATAGTTATTTAACAGTCAATTTGTTGGCTGTTTTTTTATAAAAGTTTTTGTTGAACTATTTTATATAATTGTAATTTTAATACGTGTATGTTATAATCTTACATGTCAAAGAGGTGTAAAAATGAATAAAGAAGAAAGAATTGAATTAGCTGAACTTTTATTTCCTAATATTACAAAAACTAGAGAGTATTATGAAGAATTGTATCCTGAGAGAGATTTAGTAGATGGAGCTATGGTTACTAGATATGGACCTAGTCCTACTGGTAGTGTTCATTTAGGAAATTTATTATCTGCTTTTTGTGATATGATTTATGCAAGACAAAGTAATGGAGTTTTCTTTTTAAGAATTGAAGATACTGACCAGAAGAGAATGGTTGAAGGCGGTATTGAAAATATTACTGGTGTTTTAAAAGGATTTAATATTATTCCAAATGAAGGTTATTCTTATGGTGGAAAATACGGTTCTTATAGACAAAGTGAGAGAACTGAAATTTATCAGACTTATGTTAAAGATTTAATTGTTAAGGGACTTGCTTATCCTTGTTTTATGACTGAAGAAGAACAAAATGAAATAAAGGAAGAACAAGCTTTATTAAAAACTAAGATTGGTATTTATGGAGTTTATGCAGTTGATAGAGATTTATCACTTGAAGAAGTTAAGAAACATTTAGATAATGGTGATGAATATGTTATTAGATTAAAGAGTCCAGGAAATGCTAAGAATCAAATAGAAGTAGTTGATTGTATTAAGGGGAAAATTAAATTTCCTGAACATGATGTTGATACAGTATTATTAAAGAAAGATGGTACTCCTACATATCACTTTGCACATGCAGTAGATGATCATTTAATGCATACTACACATGTTATTAGAGGAGATGAATGGGTATCAAGCCTTCCACTTCACTATCAATTATTCCAAGTACTTGGATTTAGTCCAGTTAAGTATGCTCATATTGCACCTATCACTATTAAGGATAAAGAGACTGGAACAATTAGAAAATTATCTAAGAGAAAAGATCCTTGGGCAGGAGCTAAATACTATGAAGAAAGTGGTATACCAATAGATGCATTACATCTTTATTTAGCAACTATTGCGAATACTAATTTTGAAGAGTGGTATTTACAAAACCAAGATAAGTCTATAGCTGATTTTGAATTTAGTTTTGATAAGATGGCTATTGGTGGAACTAGCTTTGATGAAGATAAGTTTAATAATATTTGTAAGACATATTTTTCTAGAAAGAGTGGCAAAGAAGTTTATTTAGAAACTTTAGAATGGGCTAAGAAGTATGATATAGAATACTCTAAGTTATTAGAAGAAAATATGGATGATATGATTAAATTCTTAAGTATAGAAAAAGATGGACCTAGACCTAGAAAAGATATTTCTAAGTATAGTGATGTTAAGGAAGAATTTTCTTATGCAATAGATAGTATGTTTAATGTAGAAAGTTATTCTAAGTATGATGGAGATAAGTCATATGATGTTTCATTAGTTCTAGATTATATAAATAATTATTTAGATTTAGATTGTACTAATGAAGAGTGGTTTAATAAAGTTAAGGAGTTTGCTGTTAGTAAAGGTTATGCAGGAAGTCCTAAAGAGTATAAGAAAAATCCAGAAGAATATAAGGGACATGTTGGAGATATTTGTGAGGCTATTAGAGTTATGGTTACAGGACGCTTAAAGTCTCCAGATTTATTTAGTATAATGAAAATTCTTGGAAAGGATAGAGTACTTGAGAGAATTGAATTATATAATAAAAAATTTAACTAAGATTATAATCTTAGTTTTTTGTTGATATTTAAGGGAAAAATGTAAAATTCGGTAAAGTTTCGTTGAAAAATGTCAACTCTTTAGTTATAATAAAGTAAGTGAATTATTAGGAGTGATAAGATATGGCAGCAAGTAAGTATGATGCAAGTACGATTAAGATATTAGAAGGATTAGATGCGGTTAGAAAAAGACCTGGTATGTATATAGGTTCTACTGATAAGAGAGGTTTACATCATTTAGTATGGGAGATTGTTGATAACTCAATAGATGAGGCTATTAATGGATATGGTGATCATGTAATAGTTACAATTCATAAAGATAAGTCTATTTCAGTAGAAGATCATGGACGTGGTATTCCTACTGGTATGCATGCTTCTGGAAAATCAACTCCTGAGGTTGTTTTTACTGTGTTACATGCTGGTGGTAAGTTTGAAACTGATGGATATAAAGTATCAGGTGGATTACATGGTGTTGGAGCTAGTGTAGTTAATGCATTATCTAAATGGATGAAGGTAGACATTAAAAGAGATAGAGAAGAATATACTATTTCATTTAAAGATGGAGGACATTTAGATGAACCATTAAAAAAAGTTGGTTCTACTAATAAGACTGGTACTACAATTAGATTTTTACCTGATGATGAAATATTTACTACTACTAATTTCTCTTATACTACTATTTGTGAGAGAATGCAGGAGTCAGCTTTTTTACTTAAGGGTTTAACAATAGAGGTTATTGATGAAGAAGATGAATTATCATCTAAGTTTCATTATGAAAGAGGAATTGAAGAATTTGTTGAAGATATAAATAAAGGTAAGAATACTTTAAATAATGTTTTTTCTTTTGAAGCTAGTAAAGATAGAATAGAAGTTGATATTGCGTTACAATATACTGATACATATAATGAAAATATTATTTCTTTTGTTAATAATGTTAAAACTATTGATGGTGGTACACATGAAGTTGGTTTTAAGACAGCTTTAACTCGTGTATTTAATGATTATGCAAAACAGAATGGATTAATAAAAGGCAATGGTAAAGCTTTTGAAGGTAGTGATGTTAGAGAAGGCCTTACTGCAATTATCAGTTTAAAGATTCCAGAAGATATACTACAATTTGAAGGACAAACAAAAGGAAAGCTTGGTACTCCTCAAGCTAGAACTATAGTTGATCAGTTAACTAGTGATAATTTAAGGGTTTACTTAGAAGAGAATAGGGCTATTGCTACTGAGATAATTGATAAGTCTTTAAAAAGTAAAGTAGCAAGAGAAGCGGCAAAGAAGGCAAGAGAGGCTGCTAGAAATAATACTAAGAGTAAAAATAATAAAGAAAGAGTATTATCTGAGAAGTTAGCTAAGGCAACTGGTAGAGATTATAAACATAATGAATTGTTCTTAGTCGAGGGTGATTCTGCCGGTGGATCTGCTAAGAGTTATAGAGACCGTGAACATCAAGCAATTCTTCCTCTTCGTGGTAAAGTTCTTAATACTGAAAAAGCTAGTGAAAGAGATATTGAGAATAATGCTGAACTTAGACAAATTGAATATGCTATTGGTGCTGGTATTGGTGCTAACTTTGATTACAAAGAATCTAATTATGGTAAAGTTATTATCATGACCGATGCAGATGTTGATGGGTCACATATTCAGATATTACTTATAACATTCTTCTATAAATTCATGAGACCTTTGATAGAACATGGAATGTTATATATCGCAACACCTCCACTTTATTCTATTGAAACTGGTAAAAAGGGAGAAAAAGAGTATGTTGCGACTAATGAAGACTTGGAGAAGAGACGTGCTGAACTTGGTAATAAGCCTTATAAATTACAAAGATTTAAAGGTTTAGGTGAGATGGATGCAGATGAGTTGTATGATACAACTATGTCTCCTAAGAATAGAAGATTAATAAGGGTTACTTTAACAGATGCAGCTTTGGCTGAGAAGAGAATTCATGTACTTATGGGAGATGAGGTTGCTCCTCGTAAGGAATGGATTAATGAGAATGTAGACTTTACATTAGAAGATAATTTTAGAAAGTAGTGAGATTATGGCAAGAAAGAAAGATGATTTTGTAAACAACATAGCAAAGGAAATTAATGAATATAGTCTTGATGAAATAATGGAAGAAGGATTTGGAAGATACTCTAAAGAGATTATTCAGGAGCGTGCATTACCAGATGTTCGTGATGGTTTAAAACCGGTTCAAAGAAGAATTTTATTTGCGATGAACAAGGCTGGTTATACATATAATAAACCTTATCAAAAGAGTGCTAAAGCTGTTGGTTATATTATGGGTAATTTCCATCCTCATGGTGATTCATCTATATATGATGCTTTAATTCACTTATCTCAACCTTGGAAGATGAGAAAAACATTTATTGATATTCATGGTAATAATGGATCAATTGATGGTGATGGACCTGCCGCAATGCGTTATACTGAGGCAAGACTTTCAAAAATTGCAGAGACAATGATTGAAGATATTCAAAAAGATACAGTTGAGATGACATATAACTTTGATGATACTGAGTTAGAACCAACTGTTTTACCGGCAAGATTCCCAAACCTTTTAATAAATGGATCTCAAGGTATTTCTGCAGGATATGCAACTAATATTCCTACTCATAATTTAGGAGAAGTAATTGATGCGACAATTCATAGAATAGAAAATCCAAATTGTAGACTTGATACAATTATGAATATTGTTCCTGGACCTGACTTTCCTACAGGTGGAGTAATTGAAGGTAAAGAAGATTTAATAAAAGCTTATACTACTGGAAAAGGTAAAGTAGTTTTAAGAGCTGATTGTGAGATAGTGGATGCAAAATCTCATAAACAAATAGTAGTTCATTCTATTCCTTATGGAGTAGTTAAAGATCAATTAACTAAGAAGATTACAGAAATTAGACTTGATAAAAAAATAGATGGTATCAATGATGTTATAGATGAATCTGATTATGAAAATATGGCTCGTTTAGTAATTGATTTGAAAAAGGGAGCTAATGCAGATTTAATACTTAAATATTTATATAAAAATACAGATTTACAAACTAATTATAATTTTAATATGGTTGCGATTGTTAATCGTAGACCTAAGTATGTTGGTATTTTAGAGATATTAGATGCTTTTATTGATCACCAAAGAGAAGTTGTTACTAGACGTACAAGATATGACAAGAATAAAGCAGAAGCTAGACTTAATGTTCTTGAAGGTGTAATTAGAGCTTTATCTATACTTGATGATGTTATTAGAACGATTAGAGCTAGTAAAAATAAGGCTGATTCTATTGAAAATTTACAAAAAGAATATGAGTTTAATTATGAACAAGCAAAATATATTGTAGAGATGCAATTATATAGATTAACTAATACAGATATTATAGATGTTCAAAATGAAATAGAAGAGTTAAAGAAAAAGATTGCTATTTGGAGTCAAATTCTAGAAAACCCAGATGCATTAAGACATGTAATGGTTACTGAATTAAAATTAATTAAGAAAGAGTATGACGATCCTAGACGTACTAGAATTGAAGATGAAGTAACTAAGATTGAGATAGATGAAAAAGCAATGATCCCAAAAGAAGATGTGGTTGTTTTAGTTACTAAAGATGGTTATGTTAAGAGAACTTCATTTAGAAGTTATACTTCATCAAATCCTGAAGATTTAACAATGAAAGAAAATGATTATATCTTAGGATTATTTGAAATGAGTACAATTGATACAATACTTTTATTTACATCATTTGGAAATTATTTACATATTCCAGTACACTTAATACCAGATGTAAAATGGAAAGATATGCCTAAACATGTATCTAATGTCATTGAACTTGCGCCTGGTGAAGAAATAATTGGAACAATACCAGCATATGACTTTAAGAAAAAAGTTAACTTAATATTGACTACTAAGAATGGTATGATTAAGAGAACTAGTTTAGCTGACTTTAAATTACAAAGATATAATAAGGCAACTAGTTGTATGAAATTAAAAGATGATGATCAATTAATTAGTGTATTAGAAGAGACAGGAGATTGCATTTTCCTAACAACAAATACAGGATATGGATTAAGCTTTAAAACAGAAGAAATTCCATTAATTGGAGTAAAAGCTGGTGGAGTAAAAGCTATGAAATTAAAAGATGATTATCTAGTATCAGCATGTAACTTTAGTTATACAAATGATGAATTTATATCAATTATTACAAGTAATGGAACAGGTAAGAGAGTAAGACTACAAGAATTTGAATTATCGACAAGAACTAGAAGAGGAATTCAAGTAATACGTGAAGTTAAATCAAATCCTTATTACATACTTAAGACATTTATATTAGACTCAAAAAATTATATCGGTTTAAAGAATCAAGATATTAATCAAATTAAGCTTACTGAGTTACCTATTTCTGATAGACACTCTATTGGTAGTTTGATTTCTAAACATGAAATTAATGATGCATTTATGGTTGCTAGTTTAATTAGAAAAGATGAAAAACAAGAAAGTTTAAATGTTAATGAGAGTGTTATAGAAGAGAAGAAAGAAGAAGAGGAAATAGCCCAGAAAAATATTCCTAAGAAGGATACAATTGATTTGAGTGAAATTGATGATAGATTGATGACTATAGATGATTTCTTAAATTAATAGAAACTAATAAAGACTAAATTTATTAGTTTTTATTTTGCATCTTTCACTTAGATTTCACAATAGTTTTATATTATTCTATTTGAGGAGGGCTCAGAATGATGTTGATTAATAAATTTAAGAATAGTAAGGTATTTGTTAAAATAATTATATGTATAGTTATGATTTTAGTTTTAGGATTAGTACTTACTGGTATATATTTTGGAGGTAAGTATTTAATTAATGTAATACACAAGAATCAAGTTTCTGATAAAGAATGGATAAAGAGACATGTTAATCTTTATAAAGATGATAAAGTAGGTGCTTATTTAGTTGATAAACCTAGTTATGTTTCTATATATGGAGATTATTATCAGGATGTTATTGATGAATTAATTGGTAATTTAGAGAAGAATGATTATAGTATAGATAGTCCATTATTCATATATAATCCGTATGGAACTAATAACAATTCTATAAATGTATATTTTAAGACAGACGATGCATATAAAGTTAGTTATACTATTAGTGCCTCAGGATATAGTGATTTTAGTAAGACTTTATATAATGGAACTGATAGTGAGTTTATAACGGAGCATCAGTATCAGATGATTGGTTTTATTATGGGAGAAGTTAATAAATTAAAATTAACTCTTACTGATAGTGATGGTAATAGTAAAGACTATATTTATAAGTTTGATTTTAGTGGATATAAGTTAGATACTTCTAATAAGTTAACTGCTACTTTTAATAGTGATGATTATGTTACTGATGGATTATTCGCAATTCTTGGAGATTCAAGAGATGATGAAGATTACTTTTGGTTAGTTGATAATGATGGTATTGTTCGATCTGAAATACCAATTCTAGGATATAGAAGTTTAAGATTATTATTTGATGATCATAAAATGTACTTTAGTATATCTGAGAGAAAAATAGCTTGTATTAATAGACTTGGAAAAGTTGAGAGAATATATAAGACAGGTAAATATTTACTTCATCATGATTATGCTTTCGATGATAGTTATGAGAATTTATTAGTACTTGCATCTGATACAACTGAGGAGTCTTGTGAAGATGCGATTATTAAAATTAATTTAAAAACAGGTAAGATTACTGATTCATTTATGTTAGAAGAGGTTTTCCCTGATGTATTAGAAAAAGCTTATTATAATGAGGATGAAATACCTCCACAGGTTGAGTCTAAAGGTGTTGACTGGATGCATATTAATACAATTAATTACTTGAGTGGAGATACTGTGATTTTGAGTTCTCGTGAGATGTCATCTATAATTAAAGTTTCTAATATATTTGATGATCCTAAAGTAGAATATGTTTTAGGAGATGAAAATGTTTGGGAAAAGTATGACGAGAAGAAATATTTATATGAAAAAATAGGTGACTTTACAATAAGTGGAGGACAACATACTGTTACTTATGAAGAGACTGATACTGAAGGAGTTTATTATTTAACTATGTTTGATAATAATTTGGGTACTAGTTTAACAATGCCTAAATTTGATTGGAAGAGTATTGGGCTTACTTATAGTTCACCAAAGGATAATGGTAAATCATATTATTATAAATATAAGGTAGATGAAAATAATAAGACATTTGAACTAGTAGATTCATTTGAAGTGCCTTATTCTGCATATATGAGTAGTAGTCAAGAGTATGATGGAAATATAATAATAGATTCTGCTCAAGCATGTGTCTTTTCTGAAAGAAATAGTGATGGAAAAATTATTAGAAAATATAAATTTGATTGTGAGAGTAGTATTTATAGAGTATTTAAATATAATTTTAACGGATACTACTTTAGTTAATAAAAGTATAAGTAAACATATATAGGGTTGAAATATGTTTACTTTTTATTATACAATTGATGTATATGGTATGAGAGAGAATATAGGAGATGATTAGTATGGAATTAAATAGTAAGGAGATGATTAGTATGAAATTAAATAATAATAGAATAAAAAATAGAAGAGATATAGATGAAGAAATGCCTGCTTTGTTAATGCCTTTGTTAGTGCGTCATCATTTATTTAATGGAGATTATTATATAGATAATGGAGTTTATTATATAGATAATGGAG
>CAVLBI010000016.1:0-3378 GCA_963661295.1 bacterium | reverse complement strand
TAAAAAACTTCTATTTTCATAATATTTATCATTTTTGTAATCTGGTATTTCTTTCTCTAAATATGAAAATGCTTCATCAATAAATTTCATTCCAACTCTTTTATCTTCTTGCATACGTTGTTGAATTGTATAATTAGTAATAATTCTAACAGTAAGCTTATCAATCTTATCTTTTAAATAGTCTTTATTTTTTGTGTACTTTCTAATTTTATCAACTATTTTTATTATGTCAAATACTTTTTCATCTCTAACTGTAGTTTCACTTTTTTCATGAATGACGTAGTAATTTAAAGGTAAATTTACTTTACCAATTTTCTTTGCACAATCTAAGGCTTCTATTACAAATGGTGCATCTTCATATTTAAGATTTTCTACAAATTTAATATTATTCTTTTTGATTAAATCTGTTTTATATATTTTTGCCCATGGTGATAGGTGCTCTGATATTATATCTGGATTATCTTTTAATGATGAATTTTTAAAATCAGGTAACTTAACTTCTTCTTTTGTTCCGTTATCAAAGTGTCTATAGTAATCACATATTACTATATCAAGTTTTTCTTTTTCTGCTTTTTCATACATTTTTTCACAAGCATTTAATTCTAAAAAGTCATCACTATCTAGAAACATAATATATTTACCTGTTGCTTTATCAATTCCAAAATTTCTCGTTTTACCGATTCCTTGATTTTTATTTTTAAAATATTTTATTCTTTTATCATTATATTTTTTTATTATATTCTCTGAATTATCTGTTGAACCATCATTGATAAGAATAATTTCTAATTCTTTTTTTGTTTGATTAATAATTGAATCTATACATTTATTTAAATATTTTTCAGCATTATATATTGGAACTATAATACTTATATCTTTTTTATTCATTCTTATCACCTGTATCCTTTTCTGTTTCAGATGATATATATATAGGTCTTTTTTTAACTTCTAAATAAAGTTTAGACATATACATTCCAATTATTCCTAGGAAGAATAGTTGAACTCCACTTACAAATATAATTATACAAGCAAGGCTTGGCCAACCGCCTACTGGATCTCCAAAGATAAGTGTCTTTACAATTATTACTATTACTGCAATGAAGGCAATTAAACAAAAAATTAGTCCAACAACAGCTGCCATTACAAGAGGCATAGTTGAAAATGCTAATATTCCTTCTAGTGCATATCTAAATAATTTCCAAAAATTAAATTTAGATTCTCCAGCTACTCTATCTGGAGCATTATATTCAATCCATTTAGTATTAAATCCAACAAATGAAAAAATTCCTTTTGAGTATCTGTTGTACTCTGTCATACTAACTATGGCATCTACCATTTTTCTTTTCATTAATCTAAAGTCTCTTGCTCCTGGAACTTGTGGAGTTGAAGAAATCTTTCCAATTAATTTATACCAACAATTTGTACAAAACTTTCTAATAAAATTATATCCAATATGCTTTGGACTACATAAAGCTACACAGTCATATCCTTCTTCTTTAATATCATGATACATTGTTTTAATCATACTAGGTGGGTCTTGCATATCTGCATCCATTATCGCAACATAATCTCCAGTTGCATTTTCAAGGCCAGCATACATTCCGCCTTCTTTACCAAAATTTCTTGAAAACGATATAAATCTTACTCTATCATCCTTTTTTGATAAATCTCTTAATATACTTAATGTTTTATCTTTACTACCATCATTAATAAATAAAAATTCAAAATTGACACTTTCCATTTCTTTAGATATTTTATTTATTTCTTTATAGAAAATTGGTAAAGATTCTTCTTCGTTATAGCATGGTACAACTACTGATATTTTCTCTTTTTTCATAACTTTACCTCTACTTCTTTATTTTATAATATATTTTAGGACTTATTTTTACTAATACTTTTTTTATTTTTCTAGATGTTGTATCAGTTAATAAATCATCATATACATTATCTGCAATTAATTTTTTTCTATATTTTTTATAATCTTCTTTATCTAACTCACATATTTTTTGAATCATACTATTTGCGATAAAACTTTTAAAGACTTTACTATCTATATTTGTTTTTTCTATTTCTTTTTTTAACCATTTATAGTGACTATAAAAGTCTTCTACTTTTCTCTTTGTTTTTTCATAATTTGTATTATTCATAATTGAATTAGTTCTTTGAAAATAATTGTATCCAGCGTATTCTATTGAATTCACATTATTAGCTTTAATTATTACAAGTGGCATTAAACCAAAGTCTTCATGTATTTTTCCTTTAGCAAATTCAAATTTGTTTTCTAGCCAATATTTTCTTTTTATACAATATGCCCAAGCATTTTCAACAAAATGGTATTTTACAATTTTGTTAAATGCATCTTCACCTTTAAGTCCTTTAAAACCTTCTTCATTATAAAGTATAGTATTATTATTTTCATCAACTTGTTTTATTTGAAATCTTACAAGATCAGGATCATTATCTAGTGATTTATTTATTTCTTTTAACAAGTCTTTATCCCAATAATCATCACTATCTAGAAATATTAAATATTCTCCTGTTGCTTTTTTTACGGCATTATTTCTAGCCATGCTTAGTCCTTGATTTTTCTGTTTAATTATTGTGTATGGATATTTTTTTACTGTTTCCATACTATTATCTTTTGTTCCATCATCTACTACTATTACTTCATAATCTTTAAATGTTTGTTTCTTTATACTATCTAAACATTTTCCTATATAATCTTCTACATTATATACTGGTATTACTATACTAAACTTTGGCATTACATCACCTCTTAGTACAACAATTATGTTGTCTTTCTCTTTTATTTTAACAAATACTAACATAAAAGTCTATAATTACACATAATTACACCTAAAATAAAAAGTACTCATAAGAGTACTAATTATCAAATAATTCTTCAAATATTTTTATTTTATTTTTTTGAATTTTATCTATGTTGATACTTTTCTTTTTACTATTATCTTTTAATATCTCTTTTACTACTTTTACCATTTCATTTTCATCTTTTGGTATAATATAAGCACTTTCTTTTATATTAATAGATTCATCACTAGTTTCTATTGTAGTAATTATTTTTTTATTTAAAGTTAATGCTTCTAGATAAGTAACTGGGAATCCTTCATAATCTGATGTTAGTATTACATAATCTGCTTCATTCATATATGGATATGGGTTTTCTTTACTTCCTACAAATGTAACTCTATTTTCTACTTTACATTTCTTAGTAAAATCTTCATACATTTTTCTATCTGGTCCATCTCCAACAATCAATAACTCTATATTACTAATTTCTTTGACAAGATTAATAGCTCTTTTTAATTTCTTAGAAGAATCATCTAATCTTCCTACAAATACTAATAATTTTTTATTTTTATT
>CAVLBI010000015.1:0-15745 GCA_963661295.1 bacterium | reverse complement strand
CAAAATATTTAACAAAACAAAACCAACTAAAAATAATAAACAATAAAAATTAGTTAATATATACTCCAAATATTCAAAAAAACTATAACCAAAAGAAAATAAATTAGAATAAATAATAATAAAAGTTAATCCAATACTCATAAAAAAAACACTTAAAATATATAATACAATTCTCATCATTTAAATAATATGAAAAAGAGTCCTATTCTAGACTCTTTCTTTCAACACTTTCACCATCCAAATTATCAAGTTCAACTTTATTAATACTTTCAAACTTTTTACTTATCTTATCCGTTGTGATATAAACATTTTCTACATCTTTATTAACAGTTTGTATACTTCTAGCTAGTTTATCCCATCTTTCTCTATACCTAGAAAACTCAAGACCCAACTTATTCAATTCCTCATGAATTACCTTTGTATACTTATCTCTTTCCATATTTTTAATAACCATCTCAATAACAGTAAGAGTAGAAATCAATGTAGTTGGACTAGTAATCCACACTTTTTTACTATAAGCATAATTGATAATATCTGTGTGATACGCATTAATCTCAGCAAAAATTGCCTCAGCAGGTAGAAATAATATAGCCTGATCTGCCGTAATTCCAGGAATTATATATTTAGAAGCAATCGCATCAATATGTCTTTTCATATCAATTCTAAACATTTTCTCATACTTTTCTCTATCAACTAAAGAATTATTCTTATCAACCATTCCTTGGTAATGTTCTAAAGGAAACTTTGAATCAATACAAATTGTTCCTAATGGCTCTGGCGCAAATAAAGCACAATCAGCAATTACTCCTGTAGGAAACTTATATTGAAGTTTATAAATTCTATCATTATTCTCACCAAAAACCGATACAAGAATATGCTTCAAATTAACTTCACCATATATACCCCTAGTCTTCTTATCAGTTAAAACACTTTGAAGACTCACAATATCAAATGACAAAGTTTCAATCTTTTTCTGAGCCTCATCAATCCTACCAAGTCTTTCAATAACATTTTGAAAAGTTTTATTTGTCTTTTCAAAATTTTGATCTAATCGTTGATTAACTTTTTCATTTATAAGAATTAAACGCTTCTCTACCCCTTCATTAAGTTTAGTAAAATCTTCACTTAAATCTCTACTTAAATCACTTTTAAAATTTCCCATTTCTTTCATCATACTGACTTCTAACTTACCAAGTCTTTCAGTAATATTAGATTCATTAATATTTTTGAATAATGAAATGACACTTAAAATAATCAAAATCACTAATAACGCTATAATCACATAATCCATAAAAACACCCTCTTATTCTATATTCATCCTACGACTAACAATTTTAGATACTATATAAGCAATACCTAGAGCAATAAAAATATAAACTATTGAACTTAAATCTGTCAAACTATCAATAAAACTCTTACCTATATATCCCCAAAAAATCGTTGAAAAAACCTTACCAATTAAAATTGAACATAAAAACTTTTCCTTTGAAACACCAGCCATACCAGACAAAATATTAATCAAAGATGCTGGAGTAAAAGGTAAAGTAATCAAAAGAACTAAACTCGAAAACTTTATATTCCTAAATTTATCTATCAAGTTTCTAATCTTAATAATAGTCTTCTTTTTTAAAACCTTTTGATGAAGATAATTTCCAAGGTAATAAAATAATAAATAACATAGAAAACTACCCAAACAAGTTGCAGCCCATGATATAGACACGCCTAAAAACATACCAAATGCATTTACATTCAAAGCAATAAAAACACTCAAAGGTAAAGCCGGAATAAAACATTCAATAAAAACTAAAAAGAATCCAACAAATATTCCGCCATGTGCAACAAATTCTGTACTATTTTCAATTATATAATTAATGACATCCATCTTTTCACCTTCAAGTAATATTATATTATAATTCTATTTTCTAAACAAGTAACTATTATAACCACCACTAACATTCACAGCATTATATCCCATTTTAATAAGTTCATTTACAATAACTTTACTTCTACTCCCTGATTGACAATATATATAATAAGTATCAAATTTATTTAAATACCTTTCACTATGATCAAGTAAGTAATAACCATTAATATTAATAGCTCCAGGTATATGTCCATTACTATAATTATAATTACTCCTAATATCAATTATTTTAGGATTATTTAATTTTAATAAATCAAATATACTAATACTATTTATTTTAATCACCTCATAGTATTAAATGCAAAAAAAAGAATCTATATAATTATAGATTCCTATCTAACTTTATATGGATGTTTTTCAGTTCCATTTCCACTCTTATATAAAACATTACTATTTAAATAGATGACAGGTCTAATAATAGCATAATTACTTGCACTATCTGATTTTACTACACCAGTTCTATCAACTCTATAAGCAGATGAATCATTGGCACTATCAGCAGTTGCCAACCACCAACCATCATCTATTGCTAAATAATTATAATTTTGGCAAGACTTACTGGTAATATTTGAACAATTAGGATCAATACTTGCATAAACATAGTCAGAAGCAGTAAGTAATCCCATCTTTTGATTAGCTAAATGTTCTTGACATTCTTCACTATTAGTAAAATCTGAACTTGTACTTGCTTTCTTTCCTGTACACAAAGTATATGAAACTAATTTTGCTTTATCACTATTAGATAAAATATCCTCTCCAGATTTCTTTTCTGGTTTTGAATAAATTCTATCTAAAAATTCTTTAACTCTACTTGCACTATAAGTATTAATACCAGCAGCATATAATTTATTTTGATTATACCTATCATCCCAAGGTTGTGTATACTCTAGTCCTTCTGCATTAATTAAAACCACATTATTATTAGAAGTAATTTTTACAATTCTCCATAAACTATTATCTAATTTAACATAATTATTAACATTCTCACCACGATACACATAAGAACCATTATTAGAATATAAACCATAACCTGAACTTACAACACTTTCATCACTTAATACTTTATTATAAAATTCGGTAGTTAAATACTGATCCCCACAATTTAAATATGGAGTATATAAATATTCTTTAGAAGAATAAGTAACTTGAACAGTTCCAGAACAAGTAACTCCCTCTTTAGTATATTCTGATAAGTTTTTCATATAATCACCAGCAACCAAATTAGAAACGTCAACTTCTACAGTATTACCATCCTCAGTAGGTAAATAATTTTTATTATCTGCAAAGTAAGACTTAGCTGCATTTGTCATTATATTTTCAATATCTCTATATTCATATGTTTTGCTACTAAATAATGATGCAATATACAAAATAATTAATAATAATATCATTCCACCAAGAATAATTCCCATTAATAGAAACATTCTTTTACGTAATGATTGATTATTATTATTATTATTGCTACTAGGCTTATCTTTTGAATCATCATCATCTAAATCAATATCCTCTATTTCTTCTTCTTCAAGATCTAAGTCAACATCTTTTTTTGGTTTTTGTACCATATTAAAATTCGTATTCATTTCTATTATCCTTTCTAATTATCAAAAAAATCATCAAAGAAATCATCATCACTATCATCATCTAAATCAAGATTAGATAGAGGTTTTTGTGTTGTCGCAGGAGCTGTTGTTGGAACAGATACAGTATTATTAACTTTTTTCTCAACATCATTACTATAAAGACTATTAATACTATCAGTTGGGGCTGTTGTTGGAGCTTCACTAACCTTAGCAGCTTGTTGTCTCTTCTTCTCCTCTGCTTCCTTCTTTTCTTCAGCTTCAAGTTCTGCAATCTTTGCATCAATTTTTTTAACTAATTCATCTACATCAAATCCTAAGTCATCATCTTTTTCATTTTTATTTGATGGAACACTAGGAGTTGGAAATGGTTTTGGTTTTTCATCAGCAGGAATTTCAAAAGGATTGAATATTCCTTTACTATCCATTTGCTTTTTAACAGAATCAAAATCTGGAATATCTCTTTTATGTGAATTTTCAACCGGTTTAGAACTACTCATATTAGAAAAATCAGGAACACCAACTTCACGTTTTCTATTGTTTCTAAAAACTTGAAGTTCAGGAGGTAATGCATCATGCATTGGATTTGCTCTATTCATTCCAGGTAAATTTGGTAAAGATGAATTATCTTTATCAATTTGATCAGCTGAATTCATCATATCAAGTAATTTCTTTTTCTTTTGATTTTTAACAAACTCTTTAATATCAAATGTATGAAGAGGTTGTTTTTTTCTTGTTGGATATTTAGCAGGAGGATATTTCTTACCCCAATCAATCTTAAAATATGGAGTAAACTTAGTTTTAAATGGTGACTTTCTCATACGTAGAATGATAACTTCGAATTGTTTCATACGTTGTAAGTCTGAAATAGTAACTAAAGGAGTTGATGCAGTTTTATCATCTTTCTTAGACTTTACTTCACCACACATCTTTGAAATCTCTTCCAAGGCTTTTAACTCAGTAGTAATCAAATAAATCGTATTACCACAGTTACCACGAATAGTTTCAGCTTCTTCTTTACCATAAACATCATCCAACTGAGCAAAGTTTTGAATTATCATAGTAAAACGAATAGCTCTAGAACGTGCCGCAGTAATCATTGTAGTAACATCTTTTAACGGAGGCATATTGGCAAACTCATCAAGTAAAAAATTAGTTCTTACAGGTAATTTTCCACCATGTCTTTGGGCAACAGCAATTAATGTTTCATAAATTTGTTTTAATAAAATTGTAACTAATGAGTGATATGTCTTCTTTTCATCTTGAATAACAATAAATACAGCGGTGGGTCTTTCTCCAATAGATTCAAGATCAATATCACTATGAGATAACATCTCAGATAAATTCTCACGAGAAGCAAATAACTTTACCTTTTGTTTAAATACAGATAAAATACTTCCCTTTGTTTCATTTGGAGCCATAATAGTACTTGATGCATTAATAGCAGCAGGACTAGCAGGATCTTTTGCATTAAAATATTCCTTAATGTAAGTAGAACCTCCAAACTTTTCTTCTCCAACTGTAGTAGCTAAAGAAATACTATTTATATTGATTTCTTCTGGTTTTGCATCTTCAAATAATCCAAGAGCAACTCCTGAAAAATAGTCAGCTGAAGTTTTTTCCCAGAATGGATCAGCATTCTTATTTGAACTATCATACAAAATATTTAAAGCCAAGTCATCAAGTAACTCTATTGCTTTATCTTGATTACCCTTTTTATACATTTCATATGGTAAAGTCATTGGATTCCAAGCATTACCATTTTGAGGATCACGGAAATTTAAAAGTAGAATTTGGTATCCCCTAGCTCTTAGCATATTACTAGTTTTCTCATAAATTTCACCCTTAGGGTCGGTAATAATCATAGACTCACGAGCTTTTGCTAAACTGTGAACCATTGGTAAAATAACAGTTTGAGTTTTACCAGAACCAGTAGCACCAATAACAAGTGAATGATACTCACCATTATCAACCCACATCTCTTTATCATTTAAAATAATTGGAATACCAGCTGCCTTAGAATTCTTTTGACTTAATGGTACACACTCTAATTCTTCCTTTATTTCTTTGTCCTTTGCCCATCTAGAATAACCCTTATCTTTTTTATCAGTAGTTAATCCAAAACCTTTTTCTCTCTCAAAAAACATTGAACTAACACTTGCAAATAATCCTAGTAAAGCCATGAAATAAATAACTAACGTAGAAAATATATAGTCAGGTCCAAAAGCTGGAAATGGATTAAGACCAGATAAATGTCCCTCAGATGCGAATGTATGAACATTCACAACTCCAATAGAAACTATATATAATAAAAAAACTGCAAAAATACCAAATATCATTAAATCCTCAGGATCAGCTCTAAACTTAAATTTCATGATACTACTCCCTTTCTCATTTTATTATATCGTAACTTTAATTTAAAGTCATTATTTATTGATTAGAAATTATAATTTTAAATCCATTATCAGTATAATTATAAAGCATATCTACTTGCTCTGAAGCACTATACTTACCACAACTCAATACAATCTCATAAACTCCGTCCTTATTAACATCCATAAAAGAATTATAATAAGGCTTGCATCCATTAAAAGACGTATTTTTACTTATATCATTATACAAATAATATATTTTTTCATTCTTAACCATAAACGCAATAGAAAAAATATATTCTGGATTAAAATCTAAAGGAAAAGCATTACTAACTAAATAAAAATCTTCTAAAACTCCGTCCTTATCAAAATCAACACTAGTCTTATTTAAAGAAGTAAATGAACTAGATAAACTAATATTATTATCAGATAAAACTTGATTAACATATTCATCTGCAGTAATATCCTCAGAAGAAAAACCAAGAATATCAATATTATAATTAGAGTTATATGCAAGTAATGAACCATCAACATCAATAGAATTTTTCTTCTTATCAAATACATACCATTTATCACTATAATACATTAAATAATTACCCAAAAATTTATTATTTGAATAAACTTTATAAGTGTCCCAATTAAGTTTCTCAATAGATGATTTATAGGAAATATTCTTCCACTTCTTATTACTATATGACCAAATGGTACTATCACCAACAATAATAGTAGAAGAATAAGTCCCGCTCTTTATATCTCCAACTCCAAAGACTAAAAACATTACTATTCCAAAAACTGCTAAACAAGAAAGTAAAATAATATAAGTTTTATTTTTTATCATTTTATCACCTAACCAACCTTATAATATCCAAGCGTAGACGTGTTAGCCCAATTGTATTGAGTCCACATATCAGTAGAAGTACTACCTGGATCCATCATATGAATTGTATCTCCATCAACATAATCAATTGCAACCCAGTGTTGACCAGTATTACCTTTTACCTCTGCAACAACATAAACATTACTTTGATTAACTAACTCTTTTATCTTAGCAAGTTTCTGACTTTTACTCATACCAGCAATCTGAACTTGTCCGACATATTTAAAGCTTGGGGCAGCCTGCGTTGCCGCTGTCCAAACAAAGTTACCTCCAGAAACGAAACCACCATGAGAATTCAAGAATTCAACAAAAGTACCAGGATTAAAATCAGAAATATTAGTCTGTACACCACTCTTAGCTATCTGCATAGAAACTGATGTGACAAGACAACCAATCTGCTTAATAGTTTTTCCACTTGAACCGAGTTGTACACTAACCCAAGAACCTTCATATTGCTTCCAGTTTGCATAATCTCCATTTGCAGCATTTCCACAAGATGATGAAGATGAACCACAACTATTTTTTTGAATACCAGTAGCACCATAATTACGAATCTGATTATAAACTTGCAACAAAATCTGTTTATAATCTTTACCAGATTTTGCTAAACTAGTAAAAGCATTTTGCTCAGATTGTAAATAACCAGCATAAATGATATAACCTTCTTTATTTACTAAAACTTCTCCAGCAGTCTCATTAGCATATGTTCTAAGTGGAGAATCTTCTGCCATAGGACCTCTAGAAAAAGAACCATGACCTAAACCACTATGTACTTGTCCCCACTGACCATTAGTAGCCGAACAACCTTGATCAGGATCACAATACACTTGATCTTGTGTACAAGAAGCAACCTGTAAAACCCATTTACCATCGCTTTCTTCTTTTAAAGTTCTCCAACCGCCCATATCTTTATGTCTAGCTAAAATATAACTTCTAGCCGCAACCATTTGTGCTTTAATTGCCTCGGCTGGAGCATCAGGACCAATTTCCTGATAAGCAACACCTAAAATATATTTTTCAAAAGGAACAAGTTCCTCACCTTCAAGTGGTTGACCAAAAGTACCACCATAATTATGCCCATTACCAGTACCACATTGCATTAGTCTTACATACAAATTACTAATCTGTAATGACTCAGAAACATTACCTTTTCCACTAATATAATATCCCTTAATCTCATAACTACAGCTACCAGTAGATGCACAATTACCACCATTTTTCTTACCAATAAAGCTATAATAATCATCTATATAATCAAAAACAGCCTGCGCCATACTTTCTCTCTTAGACTTTGTAGATAAAGGTAAGTATTTAGGAAAAATATTATTGATTAAATTTTCTTTAAAAACATCTTCACTATAAGAATTATCACTAAACATAGCATCAGCAACATCAGAAATATCACTCTCAGTAATGCTATTAATAGATACACCACCGTTATTTCTCAAAACATGAAAAACAGCAACTATCTTTAAAGCATCAACAGTCTTACCATTAGCCTGATACTTTAATTTAACATTGTTAACCTTTTCATAAAATGCTTTCTCTTCTTTTGAAGAAGAAACAGTCATATTACCAGTATCTCCACCAGTATAAGCACTAATTCCAAAAGCATCAGAAAATTCAGAAAAAGTAGAAGATACAATTATAACCGGAACAAGAATTAACAAAATAAGTCCAAAAAGTGGAATAACAGCAATAATAGCAGCCTTAACAGCCGTAGGCATTTTTCCAAAGAAACTTGCAGTTCCACTACCACCTTTATTATCCTCTTTATTATCTTTATCATCATTAGACTTATCAAAGTTACTTCTTCTTCTATTACCACCAGAAGAAGGAGAACTACTCTGTTCTCCATCACCACTATTATTTTCTCTACCTAAATTTTGTCCTAAATTATTATTTTTATTAACATTTTGATTCTCATTCGGATTAACCGCTTCATTAGCTTTACTTGAAACCCCATCACTGCCTTTACCAGCGAACTGATTTTTCATAGAAGCAGCTCTTCCAACTTTATCTCCCAATCCACTTTCATTCATACGATTAGAAGCATTCTGAAGCATCCTGCCACCAGGATTCATTTTATTCATCTTAGTCATAGCTTTACCCATACCTTCAGATGCTTTTCCACCAGTTAATTTATCAGCCGCTTTAACAGCACCACCTGCCGCCATTGCATAAGGGTTTTTAGAAGCAATGGCAACATCAGCAGCATTTCTTATATTATTCGCATTATTAGCATTACTTCGAGCATCTTGTTGTTCTTCATCTGAAGAATCACCATAACTACCTCTATTAGCACGATAAGCCACCGATACCACCACCTAACTTCATAAATTTATATTATATTAGAAACCTCCACCTATACCAAAGGAATCTAACTCTTCTTGAGTAACCGCAACATTAATTCTCATACGTCTATTTCCACAAACAAATAGCGCTTCACCTTGAGAATAATGCTTAATACTCTCTTTTTCACTTTCATTTAAATCAATTAATAAACTTAAATCTTCAACAGCTTGTTTTCTAAGACCCATAACTAAATAATAAGACGAGTTATCAAAAATAGCCTTACCTTGAGTAATAACTGAAGGATCAGAAAAGTCACTTGGCTGTTGAGTAATTATAATAGTACCAGTATTATACTTACGAGCACGTCTTTGTACTTGAGCTAAGAAGTCAGCTCCAAGTGCATTATTGTCACCCAATAATACATGAGCTTCATCTACCATAAGTACAGTATCAACACTATAATCAAGACAAAGTCCCCAAGCATACTTCAAAACATTAAAGAATAATGCATTTTTAACAGTAGAATCACTATTCATTAATTCCTTAATATTAAATACCATGAAATCACTACCCTTTTTTAAAGTAGTATGACCATCAAAATAGAATCTTAACTCTTTTGTAATAGGTCTAACCTTTAATTCAAGTTTTTCCATAATTTCACGTTCTTGAGTCTGCTCAGTCATAGACATAAGTCTACCCTTAATAGTTGCATATACATCACTAAATGTAGGATAATCAGCTGATGTATACTTAGAAAAATCAGAAGTAAAATCAATACCAAATCTCTTATAAGTATCTTGTACTACTTCAGAAAACATAGTAAGAACACTCTCTTCAATAGATGGATCATAATACTTCATAAAAGCCTTTAAAAATTGCAAAGTACGAGTTAAAACTGTATAACCAAGACCTTGTCTAATTTCTTCTTCATCTGCATCAATAACAATCTCTAATGGATTAATTAAACCATACTCTCCACCTTTACCAATATCAACTGTATCTCCACCAAAAGCTCTCGTAATTTCTCTAAATTCATCTTCAGGGTCAATAATAACAATCTGACATCCATTTCTAATATGAGTTCTAAGCAATAACTTAGCAGCAGTACTCTTTCCAGATCCAGAAGTACCAAGAATAATCATATTAGCATTATTTCTATTATTTTCTTTACGTATTTTATATAAGAATTGATTAAATAAAATAACTCCTCCAGAAAAATCAACACCTAGTAATGTAGAAAGACCTGGATCTTTTAAACTATCAAAAATAAATGGATACATTGCGCTAATAGTAACAGAAGGTATTGGAGTACCAATTCTTTGTTCAATATCCTGAGAAGGAAAAACTGGAATAATTGATTTTAAAACTTTCTCTTGTTCAAATCTTAAAGATACTGCTTTAAGTTCCATGGCATCTAAATAATTTTTAACATTAAGTTTCTTAAGTTCCAAATCTTCTTTAGTATCAGCTGCAATCATAATATGCATCTGAAAATCAAAAATACGAGCCTGACTACCAGCAAGCATAGAAGTAAAATACTCTAAGCTCTCAGCATCTTGTCTAATTCTTTCACGAACAGTCTGATCTCTTTCATTTTGATATCTTTCTTTTAATTCAGCAACTTGCTTATTTAACATCTTAGACATCTCTTGAAAAGGAACAGGAATGTGTTTAACAACAACTTTAATACCAGACATATTAGTTAAAGATGATAAATATCCTGGCATAATATATTTAGGATAAGAAACTACTGTAAGAATAGTAGCATACTTATCACTAATGAAAAAATCACTAGGATTAAAATGTAATCCTTTAGGAGCTAACTGACTTCTTAATCCTGTACTCATACTGGCATCACCGTTCCAAACTCTGTAGTACTTCCACCATTTAGGAAGTTCTCTAATAATAATCTTAAATCAGAATTACTTACAAGTGATGCATTCAAACCACAAGTAGCAAGTCCATTAATCATTTGTCGAACCCTCTTTTGTAACAAATCAGCATCTTTAGACTTAAATATAAAATAATATTCTGTATCAACAACATTATTTCTAATAAATTTTTCTCCCTTATCAATATCCTGCATAATTAATTTTCTAACCGCAGGAGATGACGTCTCATTAAGTAAAAGCTGCATCTGCGACATATACACTGATATATCAACAGGTCTATCAGCAACAATCAACCAAAATTCATAATCAATTGTATTATAAAAATTTCTAAGTCCAATTAATATATTATTTTGAGTATCAGGGTCCAAAATAAATATATTTCTAGGAGTAATTTTTACTCCTGTTACTTTATTGCCATCACGAACAAGAATCATATTATTTTGAATTGCTCTTACTGGTAACCAATCTTCAGTAAATCTACTAACGCTTCCTTTTGCCACTTTTCCAACACCAACCTTTCCATCTATAAGTCTGCCAATTAGTAAAAAACTCATAAGCCTCTTTAATAACATTTAACATATTATGATAATATGGCACCGGCATTACAAGAAATGCACAGATAAGTGCCGGACTAAGTATCAAAATAGTAACAGCGGTACTTTGAAGAGGAAGAAATGCAAGTAATATAACAGTTACAAGCACACCACCACCAAATAACCATAAATCAAAAGGTCTAAATATACCAAGTATCAGTTGACCCCTTTTTGTATTAGCAGGTATCAAATAATTATCCATAAGTATCACACTCCCCTATACTATTTACCACTTTGTTTTTTATTTGCAAGTCTTGCTTGTTGTTTTAAAGTATGGCTTTGCTCTGAAATAAATTCATTAACCTTTCCAACACTACCACCAAATGTTGAACGTTTATCAGCTTCATATCCTGGAATAATATCACTAACATCAGATGCAGCACTTTTAACATCCTGATATACTCCATATAATTTTTGACCAGCAGAAATTTGACTTTTAAAGCTATCAGAGTCCTTACCAATATGATGCCCTTGAGTATAGCTATCAATCTGATCATCAAGTCCTTGTCTCATTACGCTAGGCGTAAATTGTTTTGAAAGAGAATATTGCTGACCAGCAATAGTAATAATGTCTCCTTGAGCATGATTATATGCAGCTTCAACATCTTCATATCTAGCAGTAATCTCAGTATGATCAGCCAATTTCCACTTAACAGCAGCACCCTTTTCTTTTGCAACACCTTCAAGTTTATCCTTCCATGTACCTTGTTTCTTAACAAAATCTTGAGCAGCTTTAAGTTTCTTATCTCCTCTATCGGCCAAAGACGTTCCAGTAAACATACCATATGCAGAATTGGCAACCCTTCCTGGCAATGTAGAATGAGTAGTTCTAAGGGCCCTTGCTTGAGCTTGCTTATCCATTACTGTTTTTGCAGATGCATCTTTTGACATCAAAGCTTGTCCTCCTGCAATGATACCACCTGCAGCTCCACCAATTGCTGAAGTAGCAATTCTACCAGCATTTCGAAGCCAACCACGATTCTCACCCCTAGCTTTTGCTTCTTTATTTAATGTCAAATTCTCACCATGGCCAGTACGAACACCATTTGCAATTGAACCGATTATTCCACCTGCAGCAGCACCAATACCAAGTGCTCTACCAATACCACCAAATATTGTAGTCTCTCCTTTAAGTCCTAACATATCCTTTAAGAACTTTGGTGCTTCCTTAGCAAAGAAGAATATACCAATGAATATTAAAACAGTAGACACTCCACCTACCAATGGATTATCTCTAAATCCCACATTAATAACAATACCATTCGCAATAATGTCCATAACTAGAAATATAGCAAAATAAACAGTAGCTAATCTTATAAATAAATCTAAATATGTAGAGGTTAGAGTCTTAACCCAAGAATTTAAAGCTCCATCTTTTCCACCATTTGGATTCATATAACTTATTATTGGAACTGGTGCAATAATTCTAAGAACCGATAATTTAACAGCTCTCACAGCAACATCTACACAAAAGCCTAATAATATAAATGTAAATACAGCCGCAACAATTGTACTAATAATAGGTGAATACGTAAACCTAAAATAATCAGATGCAGTAACCAAACTTATAGCATCACCAATAGATCCCCTATCATCAGAACCACATGTATCAGCAACATATGATAAAAGTTTTTTTGGTGAAACATCTTCCTTTTTATACAATTCAACATATTCATCCATATCAGAGCAAACCCAATTTGAAGAAATTTGATCATCAGTCTTACCATCAACATGAGTTCTTTCTGATTCATCGACTAAATTTATTTTTATGAAAGTCTTTAAAATCGTCGATGCAAAAATATTAGAAGCACTCTTTAATTCATCGTCACTGTCTCCCATAAATGTAGCACTCGAGTTATTAGAACCAAGAATCAATCTACCTAAAGTATTATTAGAAAGTAATCTATGTTGTAATGAATATAAAGTACCAAACAAAATACCATTATTATTAACTTGTTTCTCATACTCATTCTGTGCACCAGGAATACTGATAGGCATAATTATAGCAAGTAAAAATAATGATATCACAACTTTTGTAATCACATTAGAAAAACCTTTGTCTTTACTAAAAAATTGATCTGGATTAACAATACCCTTAAGTATTGACATAGCAAGCTGAAACATAGTAAAAACACCCAAAATCAATTGGACCCTACCAACAAATTTTAATAAAGCTTCACCAGTAAATAACTCTGCAGAAGCAACATTAAAGAAAACCTGAAAAACGATAACAAGTAACCCATAAAAAACATCATCTATTATTCTAAAAATATTTCTAAAAACACTTTGCACAAGACCTGCATTAGTTAAATCACTATCTGTCACTTTCAATCACCTCACAAAACTCTAGCTAATACCACAAGTTGGATCACTAGTTATACCAAATATATTTAAAGCAACACTTGCTAAAGTAGGAACAAAGAATAATAAGAATATTAAAATTAATCTTTGCATTAACTTTTTCTTAGTCTTACTCATAGCATCATCATCACTAGTAACAATTACCTTAGCAAAATCAATACTACTTAATATTACAACAATTACAGGACCAATTATCCTAATGAAATTTAATATTGTTTGTAAAAGCCATGCTACAGAATCTTCATCATCAACATTACCTAAAACACCACTACAATCTTGATCAGCATTAAAATTATTCAACATACTATTCGCATCATCTAATTTATATATAACAAATGAATCACTGTTAAAACCTTGAATATCCAACGCATATGTATTAATTGGATTAACAAATAATATCATAAAAATAAAAATTACTAAAAAAGATATTATTTTTTTCATAAAATCACTCCGATAACATTATATAAAATAAGTATAACAAAATAAAAAAAAAATAGCAATAAATACTATTTTTAAAATCTAATTTACTATACAGATCTCCAGCATGCACTCCAACTCTCAGTATCTCCTGCATCACTTCCACCTTTAGCAACAATATTCATAAGAACACTAACTAAAGTTACTACAAAGAATACAAGAGCAGCATATATAAATCTTTTAATTAATCTACTTTGTGCAGCTTTAACTTCCTTTTCATCACTTGCGATTACAGCTTTACCTAAATCAACAGTTCCTAAAATTATTAAAATAATAGGAATACCTAATTGTACAAGTGGGAAAACTCCATTTTTAATAACACTAACGATAGGTCCTAATCCACCACAAGCATCACCAATTAAAAATAAATTTGACATATTAAACCTCTCCTTCTAGAACTATTATATAATCATAAAATATATTTTGTCAATCAATTATCTTCTAAATAAACCAAAGATTTTAGAACCATTATTATTATTTCTATTATTAAATAAACCTAATTTAGTAAGAAAATCATGTACAATTGAATTTCTTTTTCTCTCATCAAGTGGTGGCACATTATAAAATACTCTAATACCAGCCTCACTCTCAAAATCAAATACATCATTGTTTAATAACAAACTTTGATTCAAAACAACTTTCTTATTAACCAATTTATTAAAAATAGTTCTATTTCTTCTAATTAATCTATTCAATTTAATAGTACTAGGTTCTAATAAATATATAACATCAGAACAAAAACTATCATCAGTATAACTATTCAAATCAACAAGTATTATACTTGCATTAGAAAACTTAGAAATGGTATTTTTTACATCATTCTGCTTAACAGAAATCATATTTTTATCATTAAATAATGTAAAGTCATTTTTATCAATCTCAAAAGCTATAACATTATTTTGTCCATATGCAAGAGATAACTCCTTCTTTAATAAATATATAAAAGTAGTTGCTCCCGCTCCATCAGTAACATTCTTAACACCTAATATAGTAGGTCCAGAATTTGTATTTCTACTAATAGTAGTAACCATAGCTCCAGTCTCTTGAGAAGCACTAATACTAGCCATCTTAACTATATGTTCAACATCTTTTAATGTATTAGTCTTTTTTAATAAATATTTAACCCCATTAATATTAGTAGTAAAATTATATATTTTTAAAGAAATAATGTGAGATAAAAAATTAGGTTGACACAAATCACTACCATCAGGTAATAAAAAAATAATTTTATCTGGCTCAAGCCCACTAACAAGAACCTCATAAGTTTTAATATCTCTATAGTTTTTTAAAGCAGTAACATCAAGAATCATTTTACTATAAAAGAAATTTTTAAACATCTCAACTATTTCAAAAGCATCATATATTCCATTAATACTT
>CAVLBI010000014.1:0-3305 GCA_963661295.1 bacterium | reverse complement strand
ACATCATTGTGAAAGGAGATGAAGCATATGAAATTTAAAAGAATAATTTATAAAGAGGTGAATGCTTATAGGTAATACTAAATTAATGTGTAATAAGATATTTGCACGATTTAGTATTACTAAAACTAGTTGTTTATCCATAAATTTAAGTGAGGTGCAAAATTTGTGGAT
This sequence comes from bacterium, assembly GCA_963661295.1. GTDB lineage: Bacteria > Bacillota_I > Bacilli_A > RF39 > UBA660 > UBA3789. The sequence continues at coordinate 3,134 of CAVLBI010000014.1, read as the reverse complement.
AAGTATAAAATAAATTTTATTTTTAATACTGAACAAGATATAAATGATATCTTAATAAATGTTTTAAATAAAGAATTAAAAAAATATATTCAGATGATTTGTAAAAATGATAAAAGAGAGGTAACATCATCATGTACGCGATTTTCTCTAGAAGGAGGTAAGAATTGTTAGAAGATAAAATCACGATATATAATGTTGGCATTTATATAAGATTATCTCGTGAAGATGATGATAAAGTATATGAGAGTGAGAGTATTACAAATCAAAAGAGTTTATTACTTCAATATGTTAAAGAGAATAATTTAAGAGTTTATGATATTTATATTGATGATGGATATAGTGGGACAAATTTTGATAGACCTGATTTTAATAGATTAATGAGAGATATTGAATTAGGTAGAGTTAATATGGTTATTACTAAAGATATGTCTAGACTTGGTAGAGATTATATTGGTACAGGTAATTTAATTGAAAAGTATTTTCCAGAGCATAATGTTAGATATATATCAGTTACTGATAATATAGATACATTTCTAGATAATTCTAATAATGATATTGCACCATTTAAAGCAATAATGAATGATATGTATGCCAAAGATATATCTAAAAAGATTAAGTCAAGTTTGAAAGCAAAACAAAAAGAAGGTAAGTTTGTTGGTGGTAGAACTCCATTTGGATATGTTCAAGATCCAAATGATAAAAATCATTTAGTAGTAAATGAAGAACAAGCATTAGTTGTAAAAAGAATATTTGATATGTGTTTAGAAGTATTATCATTTTTTAAAATAGCAAAACAATTAACTAATGAAGGAGTAAAAACACCTGCACAATATTATAGTTTTGAATGGAAAAGTAATTATAATTTAAAATATGGAGAGTGGCATTCTAAAACAATAAGAGATATTTTAACTAATCAGATGTATATAGGTGATATGGTACAAAATAGAAGAAGTAAAGTTAATTATAAAGTAAAAAAAGTAGTTTGAAATAATCCTAAAGACTATATAATTGTAGAAAATACTCATGAACCAATCATTGATAAAGAAAAATTTTATGAAGTACAAAAAAGAATTCCTAAAAATGTAGGAAGAAATGAAAAGAAAGAAATTCATTTATTAGATGGACTTTTATATTGTGGTGATTGTGGCCACAGAATATCAATACAATCAAGAAGAAAAAAAGTTAATAGGTGTTATACCATTTGTAATTATTACAGAACTTATATGACACAAAAACTTTGCAGGGCTCATTCAAATAATTATGATAAATTAGAAAAAGTATTCATTAATTCATTAACTAATATGTGTTTAAGTTATATTAATAAAGATAAAATAAAAAATAATGTATTAAATAATCTAACTGAAGATAATAAATTAAATAATAAAAAAGAGTTAGAAACACTAACTAATGATATTAAACAAATAAATGATAATTTAGATATTATTTATATTGATAAGTTAAATAAAAAAATAACTGAAGAACAATTTGAAAGAGAAAAAACAAAATTAGAAAATGAATTAAATATAAAAGAAAAAAGATATAATGAGTTAAATAATAGCATTAATAATATCAATGAAGAATCTAAAAATAAAATGATTAATGACTACATTAATAAGTTTTTATCTATGAGAGAGCCTAGTAGAGAATTAATAATTAATTTAATTGAGAAAATTGAAATATTTGAAGATAAAACTATAAATATTAAGGTTAGTTTTAATAAATTTAATAAATCCATGATATAATAATACAACAAGAGGTTAGCCTTATGGAATTAAATGAAGTTATAGATTGGATTCTAAGAATTACTGGTATAGTTGCACTATTAAAAATACCATTAAAAATTTTATTTAATAAAATAGTGTGGATGGATAACATAAAAATCAAAAGAGTATATGAACCAGAAGAATATGAAGGTTTATATAAAGCAGTATATTATTATGGTGAAGATAAAAATGAAACAACAATTATTGAAAGTAATGTATTTCCGATAAGGAAGATAAGTGTTTATGATTGTAAATTTAGTAAGAATAAAATCAAAAAAGATAAATTATTATATGAACATAAAAATTTATTATCAGGTAAAGCAATTTTTCTTAATAAATTTTATAGTTGTAGTATGTCAAATTGTATAATAGAAATAGTAAATTATGATTATGGTAAAACGACTATTGAATTAAGTGAAAATGGCTTTAATGGAAATGTAAATTTTGATAATGGTATAAAATATAAATACTCCTTTTTAACAAAAATATATAATTTGATTTTGAATTAAAAAATCTATCAAAAAAGGGCAAGGACATGTTTGAGTTTATTTGTAAGACTAAATATTTAGTCTTTTTTTCTTTTTTTCTTTATGTTATAATAAGTTACCGGTGAAGGGGGCTTATTATGGAAAAAGAAATGGAATTATATCATATTCATAAATTAGGAAATATATATGATAAGACTTGGATGGTTAATAATACTATTAACGTGTATCCTGATTTTGATTCTGAAATGTATAGAAGACAAATGGGATTTTCTCAATCATTACCTATTGATGGTGAAATGATGAATTTTTATCAGATATTACCTGGGTATGTTGAGCATCTATGTAGTGTTGATTCATTGAGTGTTGAAGAGATTAAAGCAGTTGCTGATATTTTGAAAGCATCATTTAATATGTCTTATAAAGCAGATTTTTTCAAAAGAGAAGCTGCATTAGAGGATTGTAGACGAGATTTTGATATTTATTTACCTAGTAGATTACATTCTGTTTATTTATGTGATCGTGATGGATTAGAGTATTGGATGGATACTCTTAAGGCTTGTAGTCCAAATGGTTTTTCTGCATATAAGGTTTTAGCGACAGGTAAAATTTTTAAAACTAATGAACAATTATTACCAGATGAAGAAGTTTGTTATAGTGAAGCTTATAATCAAGGATTTAGATATTGGAATCCAGAGTTTGATAATGTTCCTGGATATGCTAATGAATATCTTGCCCAAGGTAAGATAAAAGTATTGAATAAGATTAAGTAAGAGAAAAATTTTTTCTCTTTTAATTTTATAAAAATATGGTAAGATAAATTTTAATTGAAGCGTTGTTAATTATAAAAATATTGTAATTTGATTAATTGTGCGTAGTATTTAGT
>CAVLBI010000013.1:0-2219 GCA_963661295.1 bacterium | reverse complement strand
AATACAAAACTTGTATGTGAATATGATGATTATTCTGAAAATAATTATTTAAATCAAATATTAAAGACAACAATTTATCATTTATTGAGTAGTGGTAAACTAACTAAAAAATATTCAGATGGATTAAAAAAAATCTATGCTCTCATGAATTCAATTGATACTTTAAAAGATATATCACTAATCAGATGGAATTCAATTAGTTATAATCGTAACAATAAAAATTATAAGTTTGTAATAAATGTATGTTATATGATAATAAATGGGTTACTTGTAAATAGGTCTGATGGAAAAGTAGAGTTAATGGATTTTATTAATGAAAAATCGCTAGCATCTCTTTTCGAATCGTTTGTAAGAAAATATTATCAAGTAGAATATAAAGGAAAATTAATAGCAGGAGGAGAAAAAATCAATTGGCAGATTGACTCCGAATATGAAAATAATAAAATGATTGAATTACTGCCTAAAATGAATACTGATATTACATTAAAATATGGAAATAAAGAATTAATTATAGATACAAAGTTTTATGATAAAACAATTTCAAGAAAAGGATTCAACGGATCAAATAAAGAAACTATTATATCTAGTAATTGGTATCAAATTAATTCATACGTAATAAATAAATCGTATGAATATAAAAAAAATAATAAGAATACAGAAGTTGCAGGAATGTTACTGTATGCCAAAACAGATGAAGATATGTCACCAGATATTGAAACAAAAGTTATGGGTTCAAATATGTATGTAAAAACTATTGATTTGAATAAACAATTTAAATATATAGAAGAACAACTATATGAATTAGTTTAATAGTAAATGATAATTTAAAAAGGAATGGTTAAATTCCTTTTTTTTACTATTTTTGATTATATTGTCTACCCTGATTCATTTTATTGACAATCTCAGAATCTCTTTCAATATTTACAAATAACTGATAAGGTTCAATGTTTAAAGATTTTGCAATACTTTCTATTTTAGGAATAGTAGGACAATGAAGACCCCTTTCAACATCAGTAATATATCTAGGACTTAGTTTACTTAATTCCGCAAGCTTTTCTTGAGAATAATTATTCAAATATCTATAATACTTAATATTAAAGATAAGTAAATCTCTCAAATTATCAAATTTAATCATAATCATTTTTCCACCTCTTATTTATAGGTATGATATGATTTACTGCAAAATATTCACACGAACTATTTACTGCGAGAACTAAATATGATAATATAAAAATAGAAAGGAGTGAAATAATGTCAAAACTTATTAAATGTAATTCTTGCGGCAAAGATGTAGCTGACAATGCAAAAAACTGTCCAGGATGTGGAGCAAAGATTAAAAAGCCAATTTACAAAAAAAGTTTGGTTTTGGGTTATAATTGTTTTGGTTATAATTGGATTATCATCAGGTGGAAATAGTGACTCTAATAAAAGTTCAAGCAGTAATAATGGCAAAACACAAACAACAACAAAACAAGAAGCTTTAGTTTTAGAAGATGGTCATACTGGTTCACCTGATGAATATGGTATTGCATATTACATTGAGGGTTATATTAAAAATAATACGGACAAAGAATACTCTTATGTACAAGTAGAGTTTACTGCATATGATGCAGAAGGGAATACAGTAGGTTCTTGTTTGGATAATAATAGTGGATTAGATGCCAATGGTAGATGGAAATTTAAAGCAATTTGTTCAGGCGATGCAAAACAAATAGCAAGTTATAAATTCAAAGAAATATCAAAATGGTAGTATAAGAGGTAACTAAATATTAGTTATCTTTTTTGATATACACGAATACATATAAACATAGGTACAAATAAGATTATAAAATAAAAGACATCATTTCCTAATATATATTGAAATTTTGACATTTAATTTTAAATGCTATTTATCAACACTTTATATTGAAAAAACAATTCATATATATAATCTCATTATATATTATAAAACGCGTTAAAGTTTAATGATAGTTCTATAAAGTAATGAATCAAATTTTCAAATAAATTAGAGAAAATTATTTCAAAGTAATTAATTCTTTACGTTTTATAAATTTTAGTAAAAAAGATTAGTTAATTAATATAATAAAACAATCATCTTTAAAGACAAAAAAGCAACCCCAAAAGGTTGCTTTAATATTTAAATGGCAGGGGATGAGAGAATCGAACTCCCAACAGTGGTTTTGGAGACCATTATTATACCATTTAACTAATCCCCTAAA
>CAVLBI010000012.1:0-3356 GCA_963661295.1 bacterium | reverse complement strand
AATCTAGAAAAGAAAAAAGTTCATTAAAAAACGAACTTTAGTCTAAAAATTTACGTCGTGTTGTCTAACCTACTTTTGTAAGTACAAAACATCTATGCTATAATATAGTCAAGGAGGAAACCAACATGAAAAATATAATAAAAAAACTTCTAGTATATGCAACAACATCTTGTATACTAACCTCTTCTTATAATATTAAAACGTCAAGTAGTGACACAATAGGAAAAAATCAAATTACTACAACACAAGAAGATACAGCAAACTATAAAATAGCAGCACATCGTGGTTTTTCATCAAAAGAAATTGAAAATACAAAAAAAGCAATATCACTTGCTAGTAAAAAAGACTATATTGATTATATAGAAATAGATGTAAGACTAACAGAAGATAATGAAATAATACTATCTCATAATGATACATTATATATTACTCCATATGATAAAAAATCAGTAAACACATCTACATATGATGAACTAACAAGTACACAATATATCCATAGAGATAACATATTTAAAGATATTCTTCTAAATGCTGCATCATATGATTTTGAAAAAGTAGAAAGACAAATAAAATTAAATAATAAAACCTACAAAATATGTAATTTAGAAGATGCAGTAAAGTCATCCAAAAACAAGAAAATAATATTAGACGTCAAGTTTAACAATAATATTAAAGTATTTTCAGAAACCCTTTTACAAAAACTTCAAGGATACGAAAAAGATAAGTTTATCATTCAAAGTTCAAATCTTACAGGATTATTATATTTAAAAAATCTTGCACCAGACTATGAATATCAAGCAATCATTTCTAAAGAATCATCTCTATCATATGGAGAATTATTCGATGATGTTTGCTTAAAGAAAACAATTATTGATTATGATTATGTAAAAGAAAAACTAGATGAAGATAAAAAAGTATCTGTTTGGACATTAAATTCTAAATGTGATATTGATAATGTTACAAATGAATTAAATGATTTATCTGAAGACATAATTTACATAACAGATTATCCTGATATGGTTTACAAAGATTTAAATAATAAAACATATTTAAAAAAGTAAACCTATCAAAAACAATTAGAATACTTAATTCTATTTTTATTTTGAAATATATTTTTAACATCACATCTAATAGAAGAAAAAACTTCTTACCATTCTCTGACTTTTAAATTTAATTACACATCTAAAGAGAAACTTTCTTCTAAACAAAAAAGAAAATTACACTTCATAATTTTCTTTTAATTTTGTCTTAATTCATTTAACTTATCCATAAACTCTTTTGGTGGGTCTACTTTAAAACTTAATTCTTTTCCAGTTCTTGGATGATTAAATTTTATGCTATATGAATGTAACATTTGTCCAAATTCAGTTGCTTTTCCTCTACCATAAAGTGGATCATTATTAATAGGAAAACCTATATAATTCATATGTACTCTTATTTGATGAGTTCTACCAGTCTCTAAAATACATTCAATAAATGTATTATTATCAAATCTTTCTAATACTTTAAAATGTGTTATAGAGTCTTTTCCATTTATATCAGTAACGGCCATCTTTTGTCTATTATTAGGGTCTCTTCCAATAGGTGCATCAATAGTTCCTGTATCATGTTTAATTAAACCATCAACAATCGCAAGATATTTTCTCTCAACATCCTTCCTACCAATCATCTCACTTAACTTTTCATGAGTAAATTCATTCTTCGCAACTAACATTAACCCACTTGTATCTTTATCTAATCTATGTACAATTCCAGGTCTATTAGCCTCTCCACTATTTAAATTAAATCTATAAAGAAGTGCATTAACTAACGTTCCAGTATAATGTCCAGGAGCAGGATGTACAACCATACCACTCTCTTTATTAATAACTAATAAATCATCATCTTCATAAACAATATCAATAGGAATATCTTCAGGAGTAACATCAATATCTTCATTTAAATCAAGATCATATTCAATAACGTCCCCAGTCTTAACCTTATAACTAACATTAACACCCTGTCTATTTACTAATACATTACCATCCTTAATAAGTTTCTGAATCTTACTACGAGAAACATCTAACTTATCCGATAAATAATTATCAATTCTTATCTTTTCATTATCTAAAACTTCTATCACTTATATCACTCCCAATCAATAAAAATCATATCATATTTCATTATTTAATTCTATATATTTTAACTCCATTATCATCTTCATCTTCCTTATATAATGCATCATCTCCAACATAATATAAGAAACTAATATTGCCACTTTCTTCTTCTAACTTATCTAAACAAATATCACAATCACTTAAATTAATATCCAAAGCGTTCTTTGTTTGCCTATTAAGTAAATTATTAACTTCATACATTCCAAGACCACTAAAATCAGATAATCTTAATAGCTCTTTAAAATACTCATCAGCAGAATAAAAAGAACCTTGTAATTTACTACTAATTCTTCTTAGTTTATCAAGCCCTTCAGTACTATAACCAATCTTTCTATAACTTCTCATCTGACATATTTCCGCATCATCAACATCAGATCCACAATAAATTATACCCTCTATTGAGAAATTCTTTTTAACATTCAAAAAATCATTAGTTTGACCAATAGGATCATAGTAATAAAACCCCTCTTTTTTAAAATTAATCATTGAATAAACATGCCCTAAATTACCTAAAAGTCCAATATCTTCTAAATCTTCAAATAAATCAGGTAATAAAGAAACAACATCACAAAATGCATTACTAAATCCATTACATACAATTTTCCTAGAATCAATTTCAGTAATATCAAACTTCTTATCAAATATCTTATTCATTAATTCATTATTAGAAGTATATGCCCATCTCTCATCAAAATTAAATAATTGACACATTCTAATATAAATATAATCACACTTTTCTTTAGTAGACCAGTTTTGTCCTTTTTCTTCTAACTCATCACCAAGTAACTCCAATAAATTATATTTATCTATACTATATCTATCCATAACTCCCCCAAACGTCCCATATTATAACACAAATAATGTAAAAACACCACAAAAAAAGCAACCAACTGGTTGCATTATAATTAATCTATAGAAATATAATTCTTTTCAGACTCTTTATCCTCTAAAGTCTTCTTAGGAATATTCAAAGTTAAAATACCATTCTTAAATGATGCTTTAACATCTTCAGTCTTAATATCATCTCCAATATAAAAACTTCTAGAACATTCTCCATAATATCTTTCACGTCTTACATATTTTCCATGATCCTTTTCATCTTCTTCACTAGATACTTTAGCATTAATATTTAAGTATCCATTAGTAACGTCTATTTTAATATTATCTTTATCATATCCAGGTAAATCAACATCTATTAAA
>CAVLBI010000011.1:0-3271 GCA_963661295.1 bacterium | reverse complement strand
TCTCTAGGAGGCATATTACCAGACATCGCAATCTAATACAAATCGCACTTTTACTGAATTTAAATAGAATTTATAGGATAATTTATAAATTTTTATTAGGTAGTTTTTCTAGTTTACTTACATACTTTATATATAAATAATTAATTTTATTAAATTTAAATTTTAACTAAAAAAATCAAGTTTCCTTGATTTTTTCTTTAACAACTATTTTTTTGACAAGTTGTGCTTTCTTCACTTAAACATTTAAATAAACAATTAAATTCATTCTTTGCATATTTTTTTTGATTATGTTCTGTTGTAAGACCTGTTTCTCTTTCAACTATTTTCTTCTTAGATATTGCGATTACACTTGGTGAAGATGTTAATGTTTCTTGTTTATCATTATCATTAATTGATTGTAATAATTGTTCTAAATTTGTTACATCATATTTATTTGTATCTATATAGTAGATAGTACTTACATTTTTTTCTTTTGCTGACTCTAAAAGGCTTTCTACAATTTGACGACATTCTATATTTGTACTTGTTCCAATATAAACTGCAAATAAATCTCCATTATTAATTTTTTCTATAATCTTTTTGGGTGTTGCGTAAACGATTGGATTGTCTTCTGAAATAGACACTTTATTGTAGTTTACTTCTCCATTATTTTTATTATTTAAACTTTCATATTCTTGTTTAAACTTTTCAGCATCAGTCAAATCTTTGTTTTTTGTACTACATCCTGTTACTCCAATTAGTAATATTAATGTTATTAAAAATGCACTTAATATTTTTTTCATTTATTCCTCCTATTATAGATACCATAGTTTTTTATCATTTTTTCTTACTTCTTTTATTATTCCTCCACCTAGACATTCTTCTCCATTATAGAATACACATGCTTGACCTGGAGTTACTGATTTTACTCCTTGTGGATATTTTACAAGTACTTCTCCATTCTCTAACCATTCTAATTCAACTGGAATATCATCTTGTCGATATCTGAATTTTGCTGTAACGTTTGTCAATTTTTTATCTTCTAAGTAGTTTATTTCATTAACAAGACATGATGTACTTATTAGATAGTCATTATCTTCTCCTAGGCAAATATATAGAATGTTCTTTTCTAAGTTTTTTCCTACTACAAACATTTTGTCTTTTGTTCCACCAATGTTTAGACCTTTTCTTTGTCCTATTGTATAATTCATAAGTCCTATATGTTTTCCTATCACTTCATTTGTTTCTATATTTATTACGTCTCCTGGTTGATTAGGTAGATAGTTTTTAAGAAAGTTTTTGAAATTTCTTTCTCCTATAAAACATATGCCAGTTGAGTCTTTCTTTTTAGCTGTTATTAATTCATGTTCTTCTGCGATTTTTCTTACCTCTGTTTTTTCTAAGTCACCTACTGGGAATAAAACATTTTTTAATTGTTCTTTTGATACTTGAGATAAGAAATATGTTTGGTCTTTATTACTGTCAACACCACGTAATAATTTACCATCTTTTATTCTTGCATAGTGTCCTGTTGCGATATAGTCAGCACCCAACTTTTTTGCTTCTTTTGCAAACATATCAAATTTTATATATTTGTTGCACATAATATCTGGATTTGGTGTACGTCCTTTTTTTAATTCATCTAAGAAATATGTAAATACATAATCCCAATACTCTTTTACAAAGTCTTTTCTGTGTAGCGGAATTCCTATTTTATCGCATACAGTTTTAGCATCAGCGTAATCTGCTTCTTGGGGACATTGACCAGTTGATGTTGTTGGACCATCAAGTTCTCCATCTGCAAGAGAATCCCAGTTTCTCATAAATAAACCTATAACGTCATAGCCTTGTTCTTTTAATAATATAGCTGCGACACTTGAGTCTACTCCTCCACTCATTCCTATAACTACTTTTTCTTTCATACTTTCACCTTCTAATCTATATAAGTGATATATAAATCGTGTATATTATATCATTTTTATTGTATTTTTTAAACCATAATATAATTTTATTTTTTGAATAGATTTTTGTCAATAATAAGTATAAATATTATATTTTTATAAATACTAATATTAGGAGGATTAATATGGAGAATGATATAAATGTTTTAGATGAATTACATAAAGGTTGTTGTATGGGAATTGATGCTTTAGACTTAATTCTTAAAAAGAGTGATAATTATGATTTTAATGATTTATTAGAAAAGCAAAAAAAAGATTATGAAGAATTAGCTAATAGAATTGATGACTTATATAGAGATTATTGTACTGATGAAATTCATGATACAAGTAAAATGGATAAATTAATGACTTGGTATGGGGTTTCTAAAGATACTATATTTGATAATAGTACATCAAAACTTGCTGATTTATTAATAAATGGAACTAATATGGGTATTATTGAGGGTAGAAAACTTCTTAATAATAAAAATATGAGTAATAGTACAAAGAAACTTACTAATGAATATGTTAAAATGCAAGAAAAGTATATTGAAAAATTAAAGAAGTTTTTATAAAAAGAAAGTCATTATTTAGACTTTCTTATTTTTTGTAATCGTAATCCCAAAATGATAGTTTTCCTTTGATAGGAATTTTATCTATTTTTTCTATATTTTCTAGTTTAAAAGCATATTCTTTTTTATCTGAAATAATAGCACCTTTATATACTAAATAATTCTTTTCTTTTAATTCTTTTTTTAAATTATCATCTACTTCTAGACAGTCTGTTAAATTTACTTTGGCAATAATTTGACCTTTTGGATAATCTAAGTTTAGAGATTCATATCTTTTCATCGCTTCTTTGTCGACTCCTAGACCTGCATGTATTAAAAGAGGTCCACGATACTTGGTTTTCCAAGTTCTAAATTCATATTCTTTATAGCCTTCTGCAATAAGTGATGCGAAGGGTTGTTTTATTGTTAATACTTTCATATACTTAAATTTTCTCCTTTATTTGCATTTTTAACGGCACGCATTTTTTCTAGTATTTCATTTTTTCTATCTAATAATTCATAATATATTCGTGTCATTTCATCATCTGTTTTTGCTTCTAATTTTCCTTGAAGTTTGTAGATTTTCATACCACCAAAGTTTTCAAAATATATTTTAAATAAACTATTTAACTCCTCAAAATTTTCTTTTCCAACAGCATTATATATTACTTTAATATTTCCATTACTTCTACTTTTAATAATATCTTCTTTAAATTCATTAAAGAAATCTCTTACTAAGAATAAAGATTTTTCATAACTTGTAATATTATTTGTTTTAGAAATACCTTTTTCATCTAATAC
>CAVLBI010000010.1:0-4019 GCA_963661295.1 bacterium | reverse complement strand
GCATTAGTTAAATATATTTAATTTGTAGGATTATTACCTTTATTTACATTTATAAAATCAGCTGTGTAATAACCGTTATCTCCTGGTAGTTTATAAGAAATAATTAAATCACCAATTGAAAGATAGAATAAACTATAATCTGTAAAAGTTTCATCATAATGAGAATATTCTGTTGAATAATATTTATTAGAAATATCTAGAGATTTATTTATAGCATCTATAACTTCACTCTTATTTATTTTATTAGCTTTAATAAACTCTTCTTGAGAAATTATTTTCTTTGTATTCTTATCATAAATCTTTGTATCTTCCTGATCAGAAATAGACTTAGAAGTACATACATCTGTCTTTGTTCTACCTACACTTATAAATATATACTCATCGTTTTCATAAACGTTAAAATTATTATCATGAAAATATCTCTTATTATAAATATTTTTTACCTTAGAACAAGCAGAATCAGAAGTTGAAGAAGCATTATCCTCTTTGTAAAGTCTTTCAGTTTCTTTATTCATCTTCTCAACTTCATTCTGTAATAAATCTATTTTATAATCTAAAGATAATGATAAATATGAATGTTCAGTGTCATATTGACAATCACTTTTTTTACAAATATCTAATTTCAATCCATCAGTAGATAAATGATATTTCAATTTGCTTTCAGCATAATCTTCACTATTTACATATTTATTAGATAAGAAAACACCTAAAACAATCAATAAAATAATTATAACAGTAACTACAATTAAAACTATTTTTTTCTTCTTTTCCATAAAAAATCCTTTCTAAATCCTATCCTGGGCATTGAGAATAAGCACACACAGCATTTGGTGATATATAATTTATACAATTTTTATATATTTTACGAATTTCTCTAGCTCTTCTAACATAAACAACTGCCTGTTTTCCTTCATAACGAATTATATATAAATAATCTTCTCCACTTCCATCTTCACCTTGTCCTGGAGTTAAATGCCAAACAACCCCCCTATATAATCTGCTTGTACCAGAATTAAATGCACCAGTTAAATATGTATTAGTCTGTCCTTTACGACATGCAGTAACCCAAGGACAACCATAAGGATTTGACTCACTACAACAGTCACTTGTATACTCCCCAGCTTTTTTTATTTTTACATTACCTAAAGAATCATAAAATTTTACATAAACATAAGTAGTAGCATTACAAGAAAGAGCACCAGTAGCAGATGTTCCCCAAATACTATCATTAGCAGCAGGTTGTCCACCAGTAGTAAATGCATAACTAATAGATGCATTACCAGCACAATACACACCTTCAACAGAACAATCTTTAGCAGATGCTGTAACAGTCCTTGTAGAACTATTAAATGACTGATGAGTATCATTTGGAGCTTGTCTATCAATTTGACCAGTTTGATTAGCAGCACATTTAACAAAATTACCTGCATTATCATACATAATGTCTTCTCCACCATTAACTCCAGCACCTAAATCATATCTTATACAAACTTCACCATCATTACACGAAAATGAATAAGTGTGATTATTGTCTTTACAATTACTTCCTCCAGTATCAGAACAAGATGCAGTAATTGTAATCGGACCTCTAGTCCAACCAGTATGACTACTTGTAACATTACATTTAGGATCATCATTATCAATTTGAACTTTATAAGTAGGACAAACTACTGAGTTACCAGCATTATCGTAGAATACACCACCAGAACCATCTTCTGCAGCACCTACATTTTTATTAACATTAGTAAAATTACTACCATTACTACCATATGTAGAACTAATTGGAGTCTTTTTCGTACAGCCACTAGCCTTATCATCATCCTTACACGTTTGTGATATTGTAACTGTACCATTTACCCATGAACCTGGAGTATAAGTTTTTGAAGTATTATTCTTTTTAGTATTAGAAAGAGTCGCTTTACAAGTAGGAGGCGTTCTATCAATTTTTACATACTTCCAATTTGAAAAACTACAGTTTCCAGCTTTATCACAATCTTCAAATCTAACTTTATAAACTCCATCATTAACTATTGTAAAATTACCACCATCATTAATTTTTTCACGATCATTAATCTTTTTCTCACCGTCTGTAACATTATATAAATAGTAGTAATACTGTTTATGTCCAGACATATTAGTTACATTTTTATTTTGAATAGTATCCCAAATCTCATCCTTACCAGTACCAGTAGATGTAATTTTAACCCTACTATTTGTCCAAACACTATCATAGGAACTTTCATATGAATACACATCATATTTACTATTATCCTTATCTACTAATGTACCTCCGAATGTAGGAGCTTTAGGAGCAGTTCTATCAATATTTGCATAAATTTCATACTTGATTGCATTTCCAGCTTGATCATAAACTGTTAAAACTCCATATCTCTTACCTTCAACACCTAGCTTAACAATTATTGAATAATGTGTTGAACCATGATAATCATCTTTTCCATATTGTTCTTCTTGAGGAATTAATGTACTTTCAACACCATCAGGATTTGTTACTGAAATCTCATTTTCATTAACTGATGTTTGATATCCCTTATTAGTCTCCCAAGTATAGTGATCTAAATGTAAATTATCTTTTAAATCAACTTTAAAATATATTCCTTCACTAAAATCATTTTTATTCATCCAATCAGAAGTAGTACCCTTATAATCAGAAACATAAATAACATTAGAAGCAACAGGATCAGATGAAGCCTCAATTTTTAAAGGTTTTCCAGATGATAATACATTATTATTATCAGTAGCAGTCTTAGTAGCAATTAATGAAGCACTAGGTGTTTGTAAATCAACATTTACATTTACAAGACATTGAGTCTTATTACCAGTTTCAGAATTACCATCAAACTTTTTATCTCTATTATCATAAATATCAATATATGCTTTTTCTACACCTAAAGGATTTGTTTTATCAGGCCATGATCTTGAGAAAGTCTTTCTCTTACATCCACTACCATCACCATCACTACAAGCAACAGATACAAGTCTTGTTTTACTACTGCTTGAATTAGAAACCCAATCTTTTTCACTACTAGCATCTCCTGAAACGGCTCCACAAATAGGAGGAACAGTATCTTCAAATTGAGTAGTAGAAGATGCTCCACCATCACTAACCATTTCACTTGTATAAGTCTCACACGCAACATTTATAATCGTATAATCAACTTTAACTCTAGTAGTACTTGAAATATCAACATAATCAGATAATTTTTCGGATATTTCCAAAGTCTTAGCCTTATTCGCACTCAAAGTACCAGTATTATAAATCTCAGTATAACTATTCTCACCTTCATACATAACTGACAAAGACCAACTATATCCATCAATCTCAGTAGTAGGAGTATATTGACCTTTAGTTTTATTTTGGTCACCATATAAATTCAAAGTAAAACTAGCCTTATTAACATCTGTAGATTTAGAAAACTTAATTTCTCCTACTGGAACCATTTTATCTTTACTATCAGTAGATGCCTTATCAGCACCACAATAAATATAAGGTGTATAAATATATTCTCCATTTGAAGATTTAAAAATCTTAACATAAGAATTTTTCATACATGACTCATTATTTGAATTAGTAATTTCATCAGTTAAAAATTTCTTATTTTTTAAATCACTTGCACTAACAGTCACACACTCACCAATTGATCTAGGTGCAGTATCCTTATTAGCTTGTAAATAACTCTCTGCAGCCATTTGAATAGTCTTTGCATTAGCATCTTCTGCAGAACTCTTAGCCTTCTTTATTAAATTAGAAACCCCAGCAATCGCCATTGTAGATAAAATTCCTAAAATAACAATAGCAGCAAGCAATTCAACTAAAGTAAAGCCTCTATTTCCTTTTTTCTTGTTAAATAAATTCATTATCATCTAACCACCTTACTATATCTAAAATAATTATAATAAAAAGAAGAAAATAAAGCAACAAATAAAATTAAAAAGTTAATGTTTCACAAGAAAAGAATTAAAATAAAAAAATTTATTTTAATTCGCGCCTTTCGGCCATA
>CAVLBI010000009.1:0-11959 GCA_963661295.1 bacterium | reverse complement strand
GCATTATATTATCAAGAGAAGAACAATAATAATACTTTGAGAAAAATAAAATTAAATTTAAAAGACGTTAGTAAAATAAAAAAAGCAGTTAAGTATAAAATGGGAGATAATATAAAGATTAATGCTTATAATTTGAAAGATACAATTACTTTTGATGATTATGAAATTTCTAATAGTTCTACTTATACAACTAGAAGTTGTAGTGGTGGTGATTGTTCGTCTTTAGAGAAAAGTTTTAATGCAAATGAGGGATACAATATTTTAAAAATTTCTTTTGGATCGGTTAGTTTAGAGTCTAAAAACTTGATTGACTTTTTAAATAAGTATGGTAAAATTGTTTATAAGGATAGTGAAGGTATAAGGCAGGAAATTTCTATTGAAAGTGCACTTGATAGAAGTTATATGGGAAAATATGTTTATATAAAAATACCTAATGATATTTCTAATGATAGTAATTTTAAAATGAGAATTACTTTAAGAGATAATAGATATGATTATAGTTTCAATTAATAGGAGGATATTATGAATCGTGATAAGAAAAAAAGATGGTTAAAGAATCTTAAATTTATTATTTCTATCGGTATTGTGGGATTATTTGTTTGGTTTTTAGTGGTTTCTCCATTGATTAAATTCCATGATAATGAGAATAAAATGAAGGATGCTGCGTTGAGATATTTTGAGATTAATAAGAATGAATTACCTACAGGAGAAAGAGTTAAGACTCTTTCTTTAAGCACGTTATATTCAAAAGCTTATATGAAAGATGATTTATATGTACCTTATTCTAATAAAGTTTGTAATCAAACTAATAGTTGGGTTAAGGTTAAGAAGAATGCTGCTGGTGAGTATGATTATTTAGTTTATTTAGATTGTGGAATTTTACAATCATCTGTTGATCATGTTGGCCCAGAGATAAAGTTAAAAGGTAGTAGTACTATAACTTTGGGTGTAGGTGATAAATATAAAGAACAAGGTGTTTCTTCAGTAGTTGATAATAATGATGGTAAATTAAATGTAAAAGATGTTACTATTAAAGGAAATGTTGATACTAGTAAAATTGGTAGTTATGAAGTTCAATATATTGCCTTTGATTCATTAAAAAATAAAACTGTTGTTACAAGAGAAGTTAAAGTTATTAAACAAATTTCTAGTGTTGTTAAGAGTGATTTAAAAAATAATAAAAATTATGTTGGCAATCCAACTAATAACTATGTTAGATTTTCTAATATGATGTTTAGAATATATGGTGTTGATTCTAATAATAATGTAATACTCGTAGCAGCTGAGGATGTTGCTAATGTTAATTTTACTAAAGTTAGTGATTGGTTAGATAATTATTATTATAAACATTTAACGGATAATGCTAAGAAGATGATTGTTAAAGCAAAGTATTGTAATATGAGTATTACTGATAGTACTACTGATACTACTGAGTGTAATTCTTATACTAAGGAAAGATATGTTTATATTCCTTCTGTTGTTGAAGTTAATAAATCACAAGCTGATAATAATTTTATGAAAACTTTTACTATGTCTTGGGTTGCTAATGCAGGGGATAATAAAAATGCATATGTTACTAGAGATGTGTTCTATGATGAAGAGTCTGGCAAGAGTTTTATTACTGTTCCTAATACTGATAATTATGGTGTTAGACCTATGTTTACTATTAAAGGTACTTCTGAAATAGTAAATGGAGATGGTAGTTTAGAAAAACCATATGTATTTGGTGAAGATAATAGTATAGTTGGTGGGGAATATTTGAATACTGCTTCTACTGGTGAATATGTAGAACTTGATAATAGATTATATAGAGTTATTGATGTAGAAGATGGTTATACTAAAGTTATTTCTGATGATGCTATTAATACAGAAAATGGTCCATTAACTGTTAGCCCAGATGCACTTTCTGACAAGATTTCATATAATCCTACTGATAAAGGTAGTGTTGCTTATTTTATAAATAATAGAGTAAGTGAGTACATTAATACAAGTTATTTTGTAAGTAGAAAAGTAAATGTTCCAATTTATAAAAATAAAATTATATATGGTGAAGAAATTAAAACAAAGTCATATAAAGCTAAAGTATTTGCTCCTAATATGTATGAGATGTTTAGTGCACAAACTAATTTATATGGACATGTATCTCATAGTTATTGGTATTTAAATAGTTCAAATGGAAAAAGAATTACTGGTGCGGTTACTGATATCGGAGTTCCATTAAATGAAGAAGTAAGTAGATATTTTTCATTAGGTGTTAGACCATGTGCCTATGTAAAACAAAATGTTGTTGTTACTAGTGGTACTGGTACACATGAAGATCCTTATCTTGTTAGATAATAATTATTAGAATTGGAGTAGTAGTATGAGAAAAAAAAGAAAAGGAAAGAGGTTTTGGGAAACTAAATATTTATTATTTGGACTACTTATAATATTTATTATTTTCTTGATATTTCTTTTAGTAAAAAATATTTTTATATCACAAAATGAAGTGTTTAAAATTAAATCTCATGTTGATGATGTAAAAGAATCAGTGAAGAAGAATGATACAGCTCGTAATAAAACAATAGGATGGGTTGATATTCCTGGGACTGATATGAATATGCCAATATTTAGAATTACTGATAGTTATTCTGTACCTTCTGTTCAAAAATCTAAGTTTTCATGGACATTAAGTCAAAATACTAGTTACCAAAAGATGATGGTTGTATTTGGACATAATATTTATAATTTGGGAGTTCCTAAAGTAAATGATAAAGACTTTGTTAGATTTGAGCAATTGATGGCTTATGTTTATGAAGATTTTGCTCAAGAACATGAGTATTTTCAAATAACTATTGATGGAAAAGATTATGGTTATAAAATATTTTCTGTAAGTTTGCTTGATGCTTATGCAGTTGATTTACTTTCATATAATGATGGAAGTAAAGAAAATATAAAGAAAGATATTAAAAAGCTTAAGAAAGAAAGTATTTATGATTATGATGTTCAGGTATCAAATGACGATGATATAGTAGTTTTATCTACGTGTACGAGGTTGTTTGGTGATTCTTCTATTAATTATGATATTGTTGTTGCTGGAAGATTGATTAAAGATAATGAGAGTAACTTTAAGTATTCTTTAAGTAAAAATGATAATTATAATAAAATAAAAAAATATTTGAAAGGTGATGAGAATGATGCGACAAATTAAATTGAATAAAAAAGTTGGGTTGTTTGTTGTTCTATTTGTAGTTGTTTTATCTGTTGCATGTTTTAGCATAATTAATATTTTTGCTGAAGATACAAATGATGATAAAGTGACTGATTCAGATGGAAATGAGTATAGTAAAATTTGTTCTAGTGAAGAAGAACTCCTTAACAAATATAATCCAAATATTGAAGTTGACGGTGATGCATATACTTTATCTTTAAGTCCTTCAACTTCTGGAAATGAAGGTAATTTGAAAAAAGTTGCATTTTCAGTTTCTAAGGTTGCACCTGTAAGTGGTGAGAATCATGGTGAGTGGACTGATATTAGTAGTCAAGGATTACATGTTTCAGGAAATAACTCTTTGATTATAAATAAAAATGCTGCTTATATTTCAAAAGCAATAAGTGATGGTAATGGTAGTATTGCATTTTTACTTACTACTACTGATGATCCTACTTGTGATAAAGTAGAACTTACTGTTGATATTACTGTTGCAAATCCTGTTACGAAAACTGAAACTGTTGATGTTGATCAAACTCTTAAGGATACAATTAAAAAGCTACAAGAAACTAGCTATGCATCTAGTGAAATTGATTGTAATAATCCTGTAAATAAAGCTGAAGAACTAATTTGTTATGCTAAAGAACATAATGATGCTAAAGTTGGTGGAAAAATAACACATACTTCAAGCTTTGTTTGTGATTCTGAAAGGTTCTATTATGATACAACAAAATATAAAACAAAAATAACAAATGATGATGGAACAATAGTATCTGATGAAGATGGAAATAGTCCTTATGAGCATTTGGATGGTATTACTTTTCCAAATGACAATAGAAATTCTAATGAACATGTAACATATTATGTAAATAAGAAATATTTATATGATTCTGAGGAACATACTATTGATAAATATTATTATACATATCATTTTAATGCATCTAATGATGTGAGTAAAACGGTTCCTGTTTCTTGTAAAGTTAAGTGTGAGGAAGGTGTTGTTGTTGAATACGGTCCTCCAGTTGCATCAAAAGCAGGATTATGTTTCCAATATAAGATTAAGGTTACAAGTAATGTTAGATGTTATATGAGTGAGACACCTAAACAACCAAAAACATATAACTTATGTACTCCAGCTCCTATTTGTGTTACTAAATCAGGAGCAGCTTATAGACAAGGTGGTCCTAGTGAGGATTATGATACTTGTGTAAAAGAATGTGATGGTGGTAAGTACTCAAAGAAATGTTCTAAAAAATGTTATAACAAAGTTTATGGAAGTACATCTACTATTAGTTCAACTTCTAAAACTTCACTATCTACGAGCTTATATTCTACAACAAAACTTGCTGATAATGATTTCTCTTTAGCTGCTTGTCAAGCCATGAATGGTGGAGGATGTTATCAAAGAACTAACGGAAATATAACATGGCAAACAAATGGAAAAGCTGTTAATAGAACGACAAGTGTAAGTTCTAAAACACAATACTTGGAAGGAAGATGGTACAACATTTCTGGATGGGTTAATGTTGGTAATGCATATGGAGTATTCAGGAATGATGGTTTCTATAGACAGGATAGTGGTACAGGCTCTGAATCTTATTGCCATGATAATTGTCACTGGTCTGGTTGTTCAGGAGATGTTTATTTAAATCCAGGATATGCTGATAAAGACTATAAAAATAATATGGAAACGTATGCTAAGCTTCTTCAAGAATGTCAAGCTGCAACTTCTTGTTCTGAAAGTACTGCTACATTTGCAATTAAGGTAAATTATAGTACTGATGATACTGGAACTGATGGAAAATGGATTTATTTCCCATATAGTACAAAGAATGATAAGAATAGTAAAGATCAGTTACCTTCTGTAGGTTCTAAGAATACTACAACTACTGCAAATAATAAGAATTCTACAATATTAAGTTATGATGGATGTTATCAAGATAATAATGAAAATGGTAAGTTCTATCAAGCAGAATGGAGTTTCCCAGGTTCTTGGATTAATAATAAAACTGGAGAGATCTCTTATGTTGATAAATCTGGGTCTAAAGGATGGAGAACAATGCCTAATAAGTTCTGTGTTCCATTAGATGCAAAGAATGTTAATACTAAGTGGTGGAATTATTACTATTCAAGAGTTTTAGCTGGTTCAAATAGTTCATTTAGTGATTACCAGAATGAATGCTTTGGTGAAAGTGGAAGCAAGGCTGAAAAATATAATATAGTTGGTGAGACTACTAAGTTTGGTAAATTTAATTGGGATGTAACAGTAAGTTGTTTCTATGCTTTAAATGGTGGAAACAAGACTGACTCTAATACTTGTACTAATACTTCTAAATCAAGAGTAAGATCAGTTGATTTGGAAAACTTATTCCCATCAAAAGATGGTTCTAAGTCAGATCAAAATTCTACTGGTAGAAAACCAGGATTTAACTGGAGTACATATGCAAGTACTAAAAATGTTGCTGCTCCAGGTATGGCAGTAGACCCAAGCTTATATTTATCTGATGTTCAAAATTTAGGATATAGTGTTTATTCAAATGACTATTTAGATTATGAATTTGATTTAAGTCCTTCTGATTTAAAACAATTAAGAGCAATTACAAAAGAGTCTAATCATAATTATACTTCATATAGTGGTGAGTCTTCTGTAAGTAAGAAGACTGGTGTCACAAGATATGTAATGTCAAAAAATGTTTCACAATATGCTACTAAGAAAGCTAATAATGAAGCTCGTGAGTGTAATAATATGGTTAATTATAATTCTAATCAATGTTATGTTTATGGCTCTAATACTAACTAGGAGGTGAATAGTAGATGAACAAAGGTATGTTAACTGTTGGTATAATTTTATTAAGTGTTATTGCATTACTTCTTATTAATGTACTTACTAATTATTCAACAGGTAGTGAATTAGATTATTATTTAGTAAAAGAAACAACTAATGCTGCAATGACAGATGCTCAAGACTATGATTATTTAAGAACTTGTGGTGTTCCTAGAATTGATAAAGAAAAGTTTGTTGAAAGTTTCATTCTTAGACTTGCTGATAATGTTGATACTACTAGAGGTTATAAAGTTAGTTTCTATGATATAAATGAAGTTCCTCCTAAAGTTAGTGTTAAGGTTGATTCTAGTACAGTTTTAAAATTTAAAGTAAAAGATCAAAATGGAAAAGAACAATCTGATGCAATTGATATGACAACTAGTTATGATGCTATAGTAGAATCTGTTGGTAAAACAGATCCTACTATGGATTATCAATTAAGTAAGTACAATTCAGATATATGTAAGAATTTTAGTTAGGAAGAGAGGGATAAAATGGGAAGTTTGTCGACAAGTTTTAAAAAGTTTTTGCAAAATAAAAATACTGTAACTGTTGTTGGTGTTGTTTTAGCAATCGTTGTTTTATATGTTGCTTATACTATGCGTATTAAGAGTTCTATCAATCCAATAACTGTGCCATATGCTTTGGAACAAATTAATGCAGGTACACAGATTTCTGAAAGTCAGATAGGAACTCGTGAAGTTCCACCTTCAATGCTTGAAGGTGAGGTTATCACAAATGTAAGTGAGATAATCGATAAGTATGCAGCTGCTGATACCGTTATTCCAGAGGGAAGTTTATTCTATAAGAGTGCAGTTGTTGAAAAAGAACAATTACCTGATAATATAATTTTGGATTATCCAAAAGGATATGTTTTATATAATTTATCTGTTGATACAGAATCTACTTATGGTAACTCTGTTTATCCAGGAAATTATATTGATATTTATTTTAAGGCAGTTAATAAGATTGATGAGAATGATCAAAGTCAGTTAACTGCAGATGCTAATAAAATTATGTTAGGTAAGTTAATGTCTAATATTAAAGTATTAGCAGTTAGAGATAGTAGTGGTAAAGCTGTATTCCAAAATATTGATGAGGGAAGAGTTCCTGCTATGGTTATATTTGCTGTACCAGAAGAATATTACTTATTACTTAAAAAAGCTGAATTTATGAGAACTTTTGAAACATCTTTAATTATTGTTCCAACTAATGAAAGTTTAAAAGATGAACCTGGTTCTTTAGAGATTAGTAGTGATACTTTGAAAAACTGGATTAATACTAATACAGCTTATGTAGAATAAAAAATAAAGAATAAAAAGGATGTGGGTTAAATGAATGAAAATATATTTGATAAGTTAGACTTTGGACCTTTTCGTTCATTACTTGACAATGATGATATAACTGATATTTCTTATGATAATGGCGGACAAATATGGATTCGTTCTTTAACTCAAGGTTCTATGAGAGTAGAAGTTGAGGGCGCTACTCCAGAATTTGTTGAAAAGTTAGCTTTTCAGTGTTCTAATGTTATGGGTACGACATTTAACAATGCAAAACCGTTCTTAGATGCCGAATCATCAGAGTTACGTATGAACTTTGTTCACCAATCTATTGCTACTAATGGAATTGCATTAGTTATACGTAAGACTCCGGCAAAAATTAGACTTAATAAAGAGAAGCTTATTAAAGAAGATTATTTTACACCAACGATACATGATTTTTTAATAAAGTGTGTTGAAGGACATTGTAATATAATGGTTGCTGGAGAAACTGGTTCAGGTAAAACTGAGTTTGTTAAATACTTAGCCTCTCATACAAAAACAAATGAAAAAATTATTACAATTGAGGATACATTAGAGTTACATCTTGATAAGATATTTCCTCAAAGAGATATAGTTGCGATGAAGACTAATAATGTTGCAAGTTATTCAGATGTTTTGGTTACTTGTATGCGTCAGAATCCAAAGTGGATTTTGCTTTCAGAAGTTCGTTCAGCAGAAGCTGTTTCTGCTGTTCGTAACTCTATATCTTCAGGACATAATATTTTATCAACAATCCATGCTGATAAGGCAAGTGCTATACCTTATCGTTTGTATTCACTTATGGAAACAGATTTGGATGTTAATCAGTTCTTAACAACAATCTATCGTTATATTCAAATAGGTGTTCATATAAAAGCGTTTTATAGTAAAGAGTATGGTAATTTTCATCGTGAGATGGATGAAGTAACTGAATTTTATGTTGATGATAATAATGTTCCACAATCTAGAATTATTTATCAAAAGGTTATGGGAAAACCAATGATGTGTAAACCAAGTGATCATTTAATTGAGTATTTGGAAAATCAAAACATTGATGTTCATGATATTATTAAAGATTTACCTAAAGAAATGCCAATTGTTAAATATGATGATGTTGATGATACCGAAGATAAGTCAACTGATGATAATACAAAAGTAGATAGTGTTTCTCCTTCTTCAGAGACAACTACTGAGGTTAGTGAGGTTAGTAATGTAACTTCTACTACTGGTGGTATAGGTGTTACTCCTATAGTTAATGGTACTGATACTGTTAATACGAATGTTGTTAATCAAAATCCTAGTATGGTGACTGCTAGCACTGAGGTTCCTGTTACTAATGGTATGATTACTAATACTCCAATTATTAATGGACAAGCTCCTAGTATACCTGTTGTAAATAATGGTGATGTTTTGATGGCTACTACACCTGTTGTTAATTCTAATCAGGTTGTACAAAGTGTACCGGTAGTTAATACAGCTTCCGTTATTCCTAATGTTACTAATCAAGTTGTTCAGCCACAAACAAGTGTTGTTGGAATGCCAACTGTTGCTTCTGCACCAGTTGTTCCTATTGTTAATACTCAGATGCCTGTGATTGATAAATTGGGAGAATAGATAGGAGTTGATTTTATGTATTTAGAAGAGTTATTGATAATTACTGTATTTGTTGTTGGTATTTATGTTTATAGACATTATAAAGGAGAAAATGTTGGTAAATATGTTTTAGTACAAGTACAGGGAATGTATGATAGATTTGCTCCGTATTCATTTAAAGTTGTTAGGGAAAAGACTAAACAATTAGGGCAGGAGTATACTGTTAAGCAATATACTTTACAAGTAACTTTATTTGCAGGTTTTGCTGCAATAGTTTCTTATTTATATTTTTATAATTTAATTATTAGTATTATATATGCTTGTATTGCAGTATCTTTTGTTCCATATCTTGCTTATTTAAGATGTAAGAGAGTTTATTCTGAATATATATTTGAGCAAGTTCAGGTATATACTTCAAATACTATTATGGAATTTGGTACTACTCAGTCTTTTGTTAAAGCTCTTGAGGGTGTTGCTGATTCTGGAGTCTTAGAGGATCCTGTTCTTAGTGATGTTCGTCAGATGATTACAATGAGTTATGATAATGGTACTATCGATGAAGCTCTTGAATATATGAGTAAATTATATCCATACTATATTGTTAAAAATATGCATCAATTGTTTTTACAAATTACTAAAGAAGGTGCACAAAACTCTGCCGATTCTTTAGAAAATATGCAACTTGATATAGATATGCTTGTAGAAAGTGTTTATAGAGATAGAATTGAGAGAGCTTCTTTTCATAAGAACTTTTTACAATTTGGTATAGTATTATATTTACTTGTTATGTTAGTACAGTATCTGTTAGGACGTGATACTTACTTAGTATTACTTGAGAAATGGTATATTCAGGTACTCATGCATGGAGTTTTGATTGTTAATACATATTTCCTTCTTAAAGGAGAAAAATATTATAATGAGAATGTAGGTGCTGAATAATGGAGATAGTAATTGTTGGTGCAATAATCATATTTGTATTAGTTTATAATAATACAATTGATAAAGATAAATTTTTTGCAGATAATCAAAAGTATTTAGAAGCTTTAAAAGAGGATGATTATCAATTCCTTGTTTATGCTAGATATGGGGAAGATGTTGATGTTGATCAGTTGTATTCTAAGAGAGTTACCTATGCAGTTATTGCTTTCTTAGTAGTACTTGCTTTTACTATTACTAATAATAGTTCAGCTGAAATAATTAATTCACAATTCTTTTTAAATTTAGTTTTATCTATAGCAGTAGCTGCTGTTATATTTAAAATGCCTTATTTTCAATTAAAAAGTTATTATAAACAACATTTACACGAAATTGATGTAATGTTACCTTATTATTTAAAGAGTTTGGAGATTTTAATTCAACATTATACTGTGCCTGTTGCTATTGGTAAAAGTATAAATGATGCTCCTGATATATTTAAACCGGGACTTAGAAGAATGATTGATAGAATTAATTCTGGAGATTCTTCTGTTGAGCCATATATGGAATTTGCTAATACATATCCTGTTAGAGATTCAATGCGTATGATGAGACTTTTATATAGACTTGGGATTGGATCTCAAGCAAGAAAACAAGAAAGACTTATGATGTTTTCAAAGACTGTTTCTTCTTTACAGAATAAAGCAAGAGAGACTAAATATAAAGAAAGACTTGATCATATGGAGAGTCAAACAATGATTATGCTTGTTGTTACAGGTATTGGTGTTATGCTTGTAATACTTATTTCTATGATGATGATGTTTTAATGAAAAATATTTAAATGATATTGTTATTAAAAATTAATTTTGCTATAATGTATTTGTATACTAAAGAAAGGATAGGTGATTGCTTATATGAAAGCAGCTACTGGTGAGTTAAACTTAACTGTTATTACATTACTTGCTATTGCAGCAGTTATTGCGTTCTTCTGGTTAATGTGGCCAAATATTCAAAATACTATTAATGGTCAATGGGAGAATATTTCTGAGTATAAAGGACAATAATAAATGAAAGATGCGTATGGTGGAATTGTAAACCTTGTGTTTATTTCGTTATTTTTATTAATCTTATCTGGAATATTTGGTTTAATTGTCAGTTACACTAAAGCATTTAAAATGAAAAATAATATTATCTCTGTTATAGAAAGATATGAGGGTTCAGGTTGCATTTGCGGCAGTACATTTAGTGGTAATGATAGCTGTACGGATGCAACTTCTTATGTTTGTAGGAGTAAAATAGTTGCAGGAGCGAAGAATTTAGCTTATTCTCCTCCTTCTAATTTTACTTGTCCTAAAGGATATGATAAAGTAGATAATCTTTATTGCTTAAAGAGAAAAACAACTACTGCTGGGGATGGTACTCCAAGATATGTTTATAGTGTTGTAACTCAAGTTGATATTGAGTTTCCTCTTGTTAGTGATATATTTGGATTTAATGTTTTTAAAGTAACTGGTGAGACTCAAGAGATTGAAGCTCCTCAATAAATAATAAGGAAGTGGAAATATGCGTGAAGGTTTAGGTAGCGTTGTTATGATTGAAATAATCGTTGTATTTATTGTTGTAGTTTCTACATATTTGGCTTTTAATGTTAATTATATGAAGGCATTTAAAATGAAAAACAAAATTATAGATGTTTATGAAAAATACTATGGTAATTGTGATTCTTCAAATAGTAAGTGTTTAACTGAAATAGGTGACTATGCTGACGAAATTGGATATGCACCTGATAAATTTTATTGTGGAACTGGTTATAAAGATGTTTCATATAAAGGAAAAAAATTATATTGTTATAAAGAAGTTTCTGCATATTCTGATAATGGAAATAATAGTGGTGTCTATAAAGATTTAGGAGATAGACATTATTATAAGATAGCTACTAAGATAGATATTGATATTCCTATATTTAATAACATTTTTAAGTTTTCTCCGTTTACTATAACTGGTGATACAAGAATATTAGATTCTAGTGAAATAAAATAATAAGATATAATTAGTTTGGGGTTGATATTTAGATGAATGTTATAGTTGCAAATGAACAACAAAATCAATTATCTAATTTAGATATTGATATTA
>CAVLBI010000008.1:1535-26561 GCA_963661295.1 bacterium | reverse complement strand
GTTAAATATTTTGCTTATTATTGATGAAAGGCGGAAGTAGAGTGGATTTTTTTATACTTTGAATTATGGAGCTTGTTAATTCATGGGATATTTATTATAATAAGTAGAAAAATTGGTGGTGGTATGTTTGAAGTGTGAAAAAATAATCGAAGAAAAGATTTCAAAGGCTTTTAATTTATTTTTATCAAAGGTAATAAAGCCAACTATTGTTATTAATGACATTTGTCAATTAGATGGTGAAATGTTAGATTATCTTGAAAGTATTGGTGTGCAAGGGTTGATTTTAGATGTTGATGAAACATTGAGATATGATATGCAGGATTTGAGTCCTGAAGTTATTTATTGGCTTAGTATGATAAAGAAAAGATTTCATGTAGCTGTTGTTAGTAATGGTATGGATGGTAAAGTTTCTAAGGTTCTTGAGAGTATGAATATTCCTTATTATACAATGGCGTTTAAACCATGCAGGATTAAGGTTCGTAAGGCTGTAGATTGTTTAGGTGTTTCTAATCGGACTATTATGATGGTTGGAGATGATTATATTGATGATATTTATACTGGTAATAGAATGAATATGAAGACTTGTTTAGTTAAGAAGAAGTAGTTTATATTTTATGGAGATAGTTGGCTATTTCTTTTTTTACTTTTTTGAATAAAATTCTTTTTATTT
The DNA here is from genome assembly GCA_963661295.1 of bacterium. Classification (GTDB taxonomy): domain Bacteria; phylum Bacillota_I; class Bacilli_A; order RF39; family UBA660; genus UBA3789. The sequence continues at coordinate 25,891 of CAVLBI010000008.1, read as the reverse complement.
TTACATAACTTTTTTGAGGAGGAGTTATGGGAAAATATAAGGTTACAATTAGTGGGATTAATACGAGTGATTTAATTGTTTTAGATAGTGAAGAGATGAAAAAGTTGTTTACTGAGATGAATGATGGTGATTTATTCGCGAGAGATTTATTGATTGAGGGAAATTTAAGACTGGTTTTATCTATTTTAAAGAAATTTTATAATAAGAAAGAAAATTTAGATGATTTATTTCAAATAGGGTGTGTTGGTCTTATAAAGGCAATTGATAATTTTGACTTAAGTTATGATGTTCAGTTTTCTACGTATGCGGTTCCAATGATTCTTGGTGAAATAAAAAGATATATTAGGGATAATTCTAGTATTCGAGTTAGTAGGTCGTTAAAAGATATTGCATATAAATCTATGGGGTATATTGAAAATTATTATGCGTCTCATGGGACTGAACCAAGTACTTCATTGATTGCTTCCGAGTTAGGGGTTAGTGAGTATGATGTTTATAATGCGATAAATTCTATGAAGGATCCAGTTAGTATGTATGAGCCTATATATAATGATGGTGGTGATACAATATATTTATATGATCAGATAGAGGATAAAAGCTTAAGTATTGACCTTGATAATAAACTGTCTGTATCTTCAGCAATTGATGATTTATGTGATAGGGAAAAATTTATTTTAGATCAGAGGTTTGTTATTGGAAAAACTCAGATGGAGGTTGCGGATGAGTTAGATATTTCACAGGCACAAGTTTCTAGATTAGAGAAAAAAGCTATAAAAGAACTAAAGAAAGTACTTAAGTAAAAAGTAATTTTCTTTTTTTGTATTACATATTTTTTATTAGGTGATGTAATGTGCGCATGTCTGATTTACAGTCTAAGAAGATAATTAGTATAGTTAGTGGGAAAAATATTGGTAATATAATTGATTGTGATATAAATGAGTCAGGGAGTATTGAGGCTTTTATTATTGAGCAAGGCAGAGGCTTTTTTTCTCTTAATCGGGAAAGTGATGTTAGGGTGTATTGGAATGATATTGCTAAAATTGGAGAGGACGTTATATTAGTAAGAAAAAATTAAAAATTAAATATATCAATAAACTTATATTTTTTCTTTTGCTTTCAGTAGTTATCTCTTGCATACTTTTAATTTATATTGATAAGAGACTTAATAAGGTTTTAAGTGATTATGTTAATATTGAAGTTTATAATGTGACTAGTAGACTTGTTAATGGGGTGGTTACATCTAATAGTTTTGGTGGTAATTACTTAGTTAAGGATTCTAATAATAATTTTTCTTATAATACTAAGGTTATTAATGAATACGTTGATATGGTTAGTAATAAAATAGATGATGAGTTAATTGAACTTGAGAGTGGTAAATATCAAAGTGAAATATTTAATAATAGTTCTCGGAAGTATAAAAATATTAAAAATGGTTTTATTACTGAGGTGATGATATCTTCTATTAGAGGTTCTACATTGTTTAGTAGTTTGGGGCCTAGTATTCCTGTGAGGCTTGTTTTTATTGGTGGAGTAAGTATTGATGTTGATATTAAGACGGAGGAGTATGGAATAAATAATGTTTTAGTTAAATTGACATTAAATATAATGGTGCGTGAAAGGACGAGTCTTCCCTTTACGTCAAATGAGCAGGTTATTAATATTGATGAGCCATTATCTATAGATATTATTAGGGGAGATATTCCTGATTATTATAAAACAAGTTAAAGTATGTTATAATTGTAGTGTGAGGTAATGATATGAAGAAGATAGTTATAAATGATATAAGTTATGAAATAATTAGAAATGATAAAGATTGTATAAATATTGATGAATTGAGTGAAAAAATAACGGATTATTTTGATGATTATGATTATATAGTAGGGGACTTTGCTTATGATAAGGTAAGACTTAAGGGATATTATGATTCTTCAAATAAAAATGTAAAAAAGATAAATGATATTAAGTATTTAGATGATTATATTAAAGATTATTGTAGTTATGGGGCTAGGATTTTTGTACTTAAGAAATTAAAATAAAATACTTGTAATTCTTTAAAAATATGATATTATTATATTATATGAATAATAGAGGGAGGATTTTTTTACATGGAAAATCAAGAAGTAGAAAAGAAAATGATGTCAATAGTTGCTGAAGACGGTTCTATCGAAGAAGTTGAAGTTATTTTAGCGTTTGAATTTAAAGATACAAAAAAAGAGTATGTTGTATATACAAAAAATGAAAAAGATGAAAATGATAATGTAACAGTTTACGTATCTAACGTTGATCGTTCATCTGGTTCACCTAAGTTAATGGGTGTTGAAGATGATGAAGAATGGAATAGAGTAAAGGATGTATTAAGAGAGTTATCTAAAGCAGAGTAGAAGGAAAGTATTAAAGGGAGGATGTTAGTCTTATGAACGAGAGTATTATTGAAAGTACAGAGTTTATTGATAGAAGTCTTGGATTGGTTTCATTTGAATATGATGATAAAATAAGAAAAATAAAAATGAGAGAGACTTCATTTATGGCAACTTATGGAAAATATCTTGAGTATTTAAAGAAGAAAGAACAAGTGAAAACTGAAAGTAATGTTTCAAAGGACAATGTTATTATAGATGAAGGTCTGATTGTTCCTGCACCAATTAAAAGACTTAGTAAAGCAGTTGATATTGTACCTGTTGATGGTCAATATAGTATAATTGATTTTCATCCTATCAAGTTAAGAGCTTCTATGATGGAAAATGCTCGTGCAAATGGGGTTTCTGCATATAATACTTCTGTTTCTAATAACAGTACAAACATTGAATCAGATGATATGTTTAACGTTGGTGTTGAGACTAGTATTCCTGTTAATTCTGATGGTGATAGTGTTACAAGTAATGAAACAAATAATGACTCTATGTTAGTTATCGATAATAATGAGTCTTCAGTTGTTAGGGAACCAATAGAAGTTGTACCAAGTAGAGAAGATTCTGAGAGTTATGCAAATAATATTAATTCTGCCTTTGAAAACGAGAAGGCCGAAGATAGTGCTATATCTGTTGAGCCAATTGATAATTCTGATATAGAAGTTGAACCTGTTACTGTTTCACCAGCTGATGTAAAAGCTACTGTAGGTAGTGGTGTTAAATTAGATGTTGCTTCTGAACAGAAGGCTACTCCTATTTCGCCAGAAGAAGTTGAAGATGTTGAGAATATTGAAACTACTCCAATTGTTGAACAGCCTATAGTTTTTCCTAAGATTCAATTTAAAATGCCTGAGGTAAAGTTTGGGGATGTCTTTAGTCCTGTTTCTAGTGAGATTGTAGACAACACTTTTCCTTCTAATATTGATAAGGCTAGTGAAGTTGAGATGACTACTGAAAACGAAACAAGGAATGATAGTAATATACGTGGTGATATTGTTGTGGTTCCTGATAGACCAATTGTTTTAAATGAAAAAGCTAAAGATTCAATTACTGATGAAGAAGAAATCGATGATTTTGTTGTTGTTGATGATTTTGATGATGAAAAGCAAGAAAATTTTGAACCTTCTAGTAGTGATGTTAGTGTTAGTGAAGAAGTACAAGTTGAAGATGATAATATTAATAGTAATGATGGCGATTTACAATTTGATTTTAGTGGAGCAACTTTAAATGATATTAATAGTGCTGTTGATAGTGTAAATAGTAAGAGTAGTCTTGAAGATTTGAAAGATAGAATATCTTTATTATTAAAAGAAAAAGAAGCTAAGAGTAAAGAATTAGAAAGTGCTAGAAAGAAAGCTGAGGAAGCAGAAAAACAACGTGAAGCAGCTAGAAAAGCGAGAGAAGATGCTATTAGAAGTCTTGATGTTTATAGACAAGAATTAGAGAATAGTGTTGCTATGGTTGCTCAACAGAGTGATGAGATTGAAAAACAGGCAGAAGCAACTTTAACTGAGGCCGATATGGACTTTATGGTTGCTGAAGAGGCTAGTTCACTTCTTGATTCTGTAAATGGTAATGAACACGTTGGTGGTATGAGAAGAGCTGCATAAGCTCTTTTTTTTTGCATATTATTGTAATAGGTGATGATTATTTGGAATAATATTAAACATAATTATAATTTAAATAATGCTTTTTCGTATTTTGATGGTGATTATGAGTTTGTAAAGTGTGATGGTATATTATACTTGGTTAGTAGAGTGGAGAATGTTAAGTTATTCAATAATCTTTATACTTTTTTTAAAAATAATACTTTTTTTTATAAAATGATTTGTAATAATTTTGGTAAAGTTGTTACATATTATAATAATGATTATTATGTTTTACTTGTATATGAAAAAAGAAATAGTGATATTTGTAGTTTAATATGTAATTATGATAACTTTAAATCTTTAATACGTGGAAGGTGTAATTGGCGTGATAGTTGGCTTGATAGGAGTGATTATATTGAAAGGTATTATAAGTTTATAGTTGGAAAGTATGCTTGTATTGATGAAAGTATTGATTACTATTATTCAATGCTTGAATTGGCAATTTACTATTTAAGAGATTGTTCATATGATAGTGATTTATATATTCAACATAGTTATTATAAGTTAGATGAATTTACTTTTTATAATCCTTGTACAGTTAAATTGGACGTTAAGGAGAGAGACTTTTCTAATTATTTGAAATATTTATTTTTTTCTGGAATGTATGAACATGTTGATGTTTTAAATATTATTATTGATAATATTGACAGATATGATTTTAATTTTGTTATAGCGAGATTGATTTATCCTGATTATTATTTTGAGCTTTTTGATAAATTAGTTTGTTGTGATTGTGATAGTGAATTAGATGCAATTATAGAAGAGGTACGTGGTATTGCTTTAAAGGTTTATGAATATGAAAAATATATTATAAGTATTTTTGAGACTGTTAGTTTAAAAAAAGATATAAAAAAAGTAGATTTTTTTAATCTACATTAATTACTTCTGTAACTTCTGGTATTTCTGTTGTAATCATTTCTTCAATACCTTCTTTTAGTGTTATATCAATCATTGAGCATCCAGCACAGGCTCCAGTTAATTTTACATATACTTTATGGTCTTCATATTTTATAAATTGTATATCTCCGCCATCACCTATTAGATAAGGACGCATTTTATCAATAATTGCTATTATTTTTAATACAGTTTCATCATTTTTCATTTAAATCACCTGAGAAAATTATACCTTATTTTAAATATTTAGTAAACAAAAATAGGTGTGTTATGCTATAATGAGACTTAGGGAGTAATTTTATGATCAAATATAATATAGGAGATGTAATATCAGGTAAGGTTACTGGTATAGAAAAATATGGTATATTTTTATCTTTAACAGACGGTTCAAGTGGATTGATTCATATTTCTGAGATATCTGATCAATTTGTCAGAAATGTGTCTGACTATGTTGTTATGGGGGAGACAATAAAGGCAAAAGTAATTGGTTATGATGAAAATGATCATTATAAATTGAGTATTAAAAATTTTGAGTATAAGAAAAACTGCAGAAATCATAGAAAAATAGTTGAAACTGCTAGTGGTTTTTCAACGCTTGGACGTATGTTAAAAATATGGGTAGAAGAAAAAAATAAAAAAAATTAAAAAAAATCGATAAATTTGTTGACAAATTAGTTATTAGTTGGTAATATTAATGATGTCAACTGGTTACGGGCGATTAGCTCAGTTGGTTAGAGCACCTGCCTTACAAGCAGGGGGTCACAGGTTCGAGTCCTGTATCGCCCACCATTATGCCGAAATAGCTCAATTGGTAGAGCAACTGACTTGTAATCAGTAGGTTCCGGGTTCAAGTCCTGGTTTCGGCACCATTTTTTTGGAGAGGTAGCGAAGTGGCTAAACGCGACAGACTGTAAATCTGTTCTCATCGAGTTCGATGGTTCGAATCCATCTCTCTCCACCACTTTTGAGTTTGCCTCGTAGCCAAGTGGTAAGGCATCAGACTTTGACTCTGACATGCGTTAGTTCGAATCTAACCGAGGCAGCCATTTTTATTGATATGATCTGTTAGCTCAGTTGGTAGAGCATTTGACTTTTAATCAAAGGGTCATGAGTTCGAATCTCATACAGGTCACCATGTGCCTGAGTGGCGGAATTGGTAGACGCACAGGACTTAAAATCCTGCGAGAATCAACCCTCGTGCCGGTTCAAGTCCGGCCTTAGGCACCACTTAAAATTTAACTCAATAGTTTCTATTGAGTTTATGGAGGAATACCCAAGTCTGGTTGAAGGGACCGGTCTTGAAAACCGGAAGGTCGTGCAAGCGGCGCTAGGGTTCGAATCCCTATTCCTCCGCCATTTATATCGCGGGATGGAGCAGTTAGGTAGCTCGTTGGGCTCATAACCCGAAGGTCAGAGGTTCGAATCCTCTTCCCGCAACCAATTTATTATTTTATTATTATGGTTCCTTGGTGCAGTTGGTTAACACGTCTGCCTGTCACGCAGAAGATCGCGGGTTCGAGTCCCGTAGGAACCGCCATTTGGCTTCATAGCTCAGTCGGTAGAGCAAGGGACTGAAAATCCCTGTGTCGCTGGTTCGATTCCCGCTGGAGCCACCATTTTTATAAATAATATTAAGACAACTAATGTGCTGTAGCTAAACAATATGTCTTGCGCTCGTAGCTCAGTTGGATAGAGTGTTTGGCTACGAACCAAAAGGTCAGGGGTTCGAATCCCTTCGGGCGCACCAGTTATCGGGAAGTGGCTCAACTTGGTAGAGCACTTGGTTTGGGACCAAGGGGTTGCAGGTTCAAATCCTGTCTTCCCGACCATTTAGAAATAAACGTTGATTATTCAACGTTTTTTATTTTTTAAGATAATTTTAGGACAATTGTTACTGCACTCCCTTGTTCTCCAAACCTATAAGTACTAATAATTTAAAATTACTTATATGGTGTGTTCTTATTGATTCTCACGTATTTTGTAAAAAGCTTTTCTATATTCACTTCATCAATTTCAAAACTTGTTCCATGGTCATGAATTTGACCTTTTTTTTTGCCCTCTCTATATACTCCAATTTTTAATTTTACTCTGACTATTCCTTGCTGCATTAAATCAATAAATTTATTTTCATTATTTAATTTATAAAAATCATAATTATAGTATTTATAGTAATCAATATTATTCCTTGTATATTTGATTGCATTTACTAATACTAAGTAGCTTATTTTTTGACGAAGTCTTTCATATATGTCAGATATTTTCCAGTATGCTATTTCTTCCTTTATCATTCCATTTTTGTAAAATATTGATATGTATATTCTTTCTTCTTTTATATTTAGTTTAAAGTAATATTTATTTCCTATTAAAATTTTTTTATTTGCATATATGTCACTTCTTAAAATTTTACAATTATTTAATATTTTATCAGGATATCCATAATTATTAGCTAATCTATTTATTTCAATTTCATTTAAGTCATTTTGTGGCGTTATACTAAATAGTGTTATATATGATAAACTTCCATATTTTTTAGTCTTTATTTCGAAATGTTTATAGTCTGGTAGTGGATTTCTATCTTCTTCTTTGCCAAGTAATGTTTCTAATGTTTTTCCTATTCCTCCTGAACCTTTTCTAAGAGTTTTGTGCCAACCGCTCTTTTTGATTCCATATAATGCTTTGTTCAATTCAGCTATTTCTTTTTGTATTTCATTTTCAATGTTTGGTATTTCATTTTTTTCATTCATTTTTTATCCCCCCTTATATTATTAAAATAATAGAATTGAATTATATTGGTAAGTTTTAAAAAAAATCAATTATATTACATTATTACATTATTTTTTTCATATGATTTTTTAGGTGATTATTTTGCTTAAAAAATTATTTTTTATTTTTTGTATGTTTTTTCTTATAGATATTAATGTTTTTGCATCAAGTCAGGCAAATGTTGTGATGGACGTTGATAGTGGAAGAATACTTTATCAAAGTAATGCGAATAAGTCACATTTAATTGCGTCTACTACAAAGATTATGACAGCTTTGATTGTCCTTGAAAATAGTGATTTAGATAAAAATGTAGTAGTTGGTGATGAGGTTTTAAAAATGTATGGAACTAACATTTATATTGAAGTAGGTGAAAGACTTAGTATTAGGGACTTATTATATGGACTTATGCTTAGAAGTGGTAATGATGCGGCTATTACTTTAGCTGTTAATGTAAGTGGCAGTGAAAAGGACTTTGTTAATCTTATGAATAAAAAGGCTTTGGAGCTTGGCATGATGGATACTTCCTTTTCTAATCCTCATGGATTAGATGAAGATTCAAAAAATTATTCTACTGCGAGTGATATGGCAAAGCTTGCCAGGTATGCATATAAAAATTCTGATTTTCGAAAAATTATAAAAACAAAAAAATATAATTGTAAATCATCTTTAAAAAGTTATGTTTGGTATAATCGCGTGTCTATTCTTAATAATTATAAGTATTCTTTAGGAGGAAAAAATGGATATACACCTAGTGCTGGTAAATGTCTTGTGTCATTTTCTAAGAAGGATAATATGACTCTTCTTGCAGTAACTTTAAATGATGGTGATATTTATAATACTCAGAAGAGTCTTTTTAATGATTATTTTAATAAATATACATCATATAAAATACTTGATAAGGATAGTTTCTTTTATGATGATTCGTTAATTGATAGAAAACTTTATATTAAAAAATCTTTTTCTTATCCTTTGACAAATGATGAAGTTGACAGAGTTTATACAACTATAAAAATAGATAATAATAGTCGGGGTGGTGTTGTGGGAAAGGTTATTATAAAATTAGATAATGATGTTATTGGTAGTGTTAATTTGTATGAAAAGGAAAATAAAAAGAAAGATATTTCTATCTTTCAAAGAGTGTTAGATTTTTTTAAGAATTAGACAATCTAAAGAAGTTAATTGATGGTCTACAGAATAATCTTATATTACTTTGATTTGTTGTTCCTAAACCACTTGATATAAATAATTTTGAATCTTTTAATTTATAATAATCTTGATCATATTTTTTTGCGCCATCTACTTTGAATAGTGAATATTTGATAAATGGTATTCGTATATTTCCATTATTTGAATGTCCAGCTAGGAATAGGTCTGTATTATATCTTTCAACTATATCATCTACTGTATCTGGTTCATGAAGTAGAGTTATTGTATAAATATTTGAATTGTAGACTTCTTGTTTAAAATAGCCATAAGCTTTATCTATATTTTGTTTTTTCTTATCACTTGATAGTCCAATTAATAGAATGGGGTTATTATCATTTTGATAAATTAAATCATAACTGTTTTTTAATATATTAAAATTACATTGATTTAAAATGATTTTAAATTCTTCATTATCTTCATCTCCAAGAATTGCGTATTTTCCAAGGGAAGCATTAAGTTTTTGTAATTCTTTTATTACTTTTTCTTGTTCTTTAGATGATAATTTGTAGTCTTTATCTATTAAGTCTCCTGTAAAGACAATTATGTCTGGCTTTCTTTCATTTACTTTTTTTACTATATCTTTTAAGTTATCTTCAAACATTGTTGTACCATAGTGTAGGTCGCTTATTTGAATTATTTTTGTACCATTAAATGATTCTGGGATTTTTTTATCAGTAATTCTATATTCACGTACTTTTATTTTTACTGATGAGATATAAGTTGTATATGAGAAAAATATTGTTCCTAATATAAGGATTATTAATAATACTTTAATTACTTTTTTTACTATTTTTTTAATTTGTTCTTTGTTTTGTTCTTTAAATATTGCTTGTTGTTTTTTTTCATTTAATTCTTCTCTTGTCATATAATCCACCTTTACTATATTTATTATTTTAACATATTTTATTATTTATTTCTTGAAATTTAAGTAAAATATGATGTATGTTTTGTAAATGTAATATTTAATATGATACAATATATATGGTGATAAAATGAAATATGATGTAATTATAGTAGGGGCAGGACCTGCTGGTTTGTTTAGTGCTTATGAGCTAATTTCAAATAATAAGGATTTAAAGGTTGCATTACTTGATAAGGGAAGTAGTGTAAAGCATAGAGTTTGTCCTATGAATAAAAAAGGTATTCCTTGTCAGAATTGTAATCCGTGTGCGATTCTTGCAGGTTATGGTGGAGCTGGAACTTTTTCTGATGGAAAGCTTAATTTTATACCTCGTTTAGGTAAGAGTGATTTAACTAAGTATATGAGTGAAAGTGAAGCTTATAAATTGATTGATGAGACTGAGGATATTTTCAATAAGTTTAAAATGGATGCTGAAGTTTATCCTAGTAATATGGATGAGGCAAATGAAATAAAGAAGAAGGTTGCTATTGCGGGTTCTAAACTTTTGCTTATTAAACAGAAACATTTAGGTAGTGATCATTTACCTGAATATATACAAGGAATTTGTGATTATTTGGAGGAAAACGGTGTTTCTTTAATTGAGAGAGCTGATGTTTGTGATATAAAGACAGAAAGTATGGACAAGCATTTTGTTACTTACAAAAAGGGTAATAAAATGAGCGCAATTGAAGGTAAAAATGTTATTGTTGCGCCTGGTAGAACTGGTGCTAAGTGGATTCAGGAACTTGCTGATAATTATAATATTCCTTATCTTTCTCAAAGTATTGAGATTGGTGTTAGAGTAGAAGTTAGAAAAGATATTATGGAAGATATAACTAATGTTATTTATGATCCTACTATATTTATTAAAACAGATACTTATGGTGATGAGATTAGAACATTTTGTACTAATCCTGGAGGATTTGTTGCGAAGGAAAATTATTATGGATATATTTGTGTAAATGGACATGCTTTGAAGGATATAAAGAGTAATAATACTAATTTTGCTTTTATTTCTAAGGTTAGTTTAACGGAGCCTGTTACTAATACTAGGCTTTATGGTGAGAGTATTGCAAGAATTGCTAATGTTCTTGGTGATGGTAAGCCAATTATTCAGTCTTTAAAAGATTTGAAGAGTGGAAGAAGAAGTGAGTGGCATCGTATAAATAAAGGCTTTATAGAACCAACTTTAAAAGATTGTGTTGCTGGGGATTTGGCACTTGTTATGCCTCATAGAATTATTACTAATATATTAGAGGGACTTGAAAAATTAGATAAGATTATACCTGGTGTAAATAATGATGATACTTTATTATATGGACCTGAAATTAAGTTCTTTAGTAATGAGATAGAGACAAATAATAAGTTTAAGTTAAATAGCGCAGATGTTTATTTTGTTGGAGATGGGGCTGGTAAAGCTGGAAATATAGTTACTGCTGCGGCTACTGGGTTAGTTGCTGCTCGTGATATATTAGAAAGGATGAAGAATGAAGAAAAATAAAATATTAATTGTAGTTGGTATTGTTGTAGTAGTTTTAATTGTTTTATTAGCATGTTTAATTCCACAAAAAAATGATGAGAAGAAAACTTATAAAGAAGATTTACTAAATATTGATTATAATATTACAGGTAATGAAGCAGAACTTTCTTCATATGATACTGAAAATCCTGTAGTTGCGATGTATATTGAGAATTATGGTTCTGTTGTTATGGAGTTATATCCTGATATTGCTCCTAATACGGTTAATAATTTTATTTCTTTAGTAAAAAGTGGATTTTATGATAATAATACATTTCATAGATTAGTTCCTGGATTTGTATTACAAGGTGGAGATCCTGATGGTACTGGAACTGGGGGACCTGGGTATTCTATTAAGGGAGAATTTAGTAATAATGGATTTACTAATAATTTAAAGCATACTAAGGGTGTTGTTTCTATGGCTAGAAGTAGTGATAATGATAGTGCTGGAAGTCAGTTCTTTATTATGCTTGGTACTAGTACTTATTTAGATGGAGATTATGCAGCTTTTGGTAAAGTCATTGATGGAATGGATAATATTGAAAAAATTGAAAGTTCTGAAGAGGTAACTAGTGAAGCTACTGGTAAGTTGAAGAACAATTTAACAATCAAAAAAGCTATTATTGATTTAAAGGGAAAAGAATATAGTGATGTAGAAAAGGTTCAGTAAATTTAAGTTTATTTGTATCTTTCTCAATAAAAAAACAAGAAAGTAAATATTTATTTTCTTGTTTTAAATTTATTTAATTTCTAATTTTTCGTCAGGTATTAGTGGTATTTTTATTGTCTTTTGGTTTTCTTTTTTCATTTGTGTATATTTAACATTACAGGTATCTAATATTTTTTTTGATACTATGTTTCCCGGAGTTCCATCATATTTATCTGATAAATAAATTACTTCTTTAATTCCTGCTTGTACTATGTCTTTTGCACATTCATTACATGGAAACAATTCGACATATATTCTTGAACCTCGAAGGTCTTTTCTACTTCCTAAGTAGTTATTGATTGCATTTGATTCAGCGTGGCATACATACATGTATTTTGTATTTATATCGTCACCTTCACGACTCCAAGGAAATATGTCATCGTTAAAGTTATTTGGGGCTCCATTATATCCAATTGATAGTATTCTATTATCATCACTTACGATGCAGGCTCCTACTTGGGTATTTGGGTCTTTACTTCTACCGGCTGCAAGCTTTGCAATTCCCATAAAAAATTCATCCCAATTTAAATAATCTTTTCTTTTATTACCAATAACGGGTTTATCTTGTTCCATTGTGTCCTCCTTTTTTATTTATTTTAACATTATTGTTTGTACAAATAAAGATTAAGTCTTAATAAAATTTAGAGTATTGATTAATATAGGTAAATTAATGAGCAATTTGGTTTTAAATTAATGAGCAATTTGGTTTTACTTATTGACAACTTATAAAAAACAGGTTATATTAATTGCAATAAGTGTGATGACGGGTGTGGAAAGCCCAGAGCAGTATAGATAAGAGCTGATTCTTCTAGAATAAGTAAGGTGGAACCGCGGATATTAATTCGTCCTTACATTATTCTAGGAGTTTTTTTATTTTAGAAGGTGATAGAATGAAATTATTTATAGGATGTTCTTCACATCCAGAGATAGATAAAAAGTATATTGAAGATGCTGATTTTATAAGTAAGGCATTGGCAAATTATGGTTATGATTTAATTATAGGTGGTATTTCAAATGAAGGTATGTTTGGAAAAATACTAAATAACTTTAATGCGGCTCATAGAAATATAAAAATTTATACATTAAAATTGTATAATGAAGATACTAATCTATTTAATGTAGATTGCACTTATGTTGAGAATACTTTTGAAAGAGAAGCAAGAATTTATAATGAAGCTTCTAAAGTACTTATTCTTCCTGGCGGTACCGGGAGTTTGGCTGAGTTATTCAGCATGTTAGAGGATAATCGTACAATTAAAAGTACAAAAGAGATAATTATCTATAATCAAGATGGATATTATTATGATTTGATTAAGTTTATTACAAAACTTATAAAAGAGAAGTTTAATGATTATTCTATTTTGAATTATATAAAAATATTTAATGAGAAAGAAGATTTAATAAAATATTTGGAGGTTTAATATATGGCAGAATTAACAATGGAAAAATTAGTAAATTATTGTAAACAATATGGATTTATATTCCAAGGAAGTGAAATATATGGAGGTCTTGCTAATACATGGGATTATGGTCCATTAGGTTCAAGACTTAAAAATAGTATTAAGGATTCTTGGAGAAAAAGATTTATTCAAGAAAGACCTAATGCATATGAAGTAGATGCAGCAATTTTAATGCATCCAAGAGTTTGGGAAGCAAGTGGTCATGTTGGAAGTTTCTCTGATCCACTAATTGATTGTAAGAGTTGTAAAACAAGACATAGAGCAGATAATTTAATAGATGACTTTGATGAGAATGCTCATGCTGACGGAATGAGTCAAGAAGAAATGATGGATTATATTAGAGAACATAAAGTTCCATGTCCAAAGTGTGGTAAGAGTGATTATACTGATATTAGACAATTTAATTTAATGTTTGAAACTCATAGAGGAGTTACTGAGGATGGTAAGAATAAAGTTTATTTAAGACCAGAAAATGCACAAGGAGAGTATGTTAACTTTTTAAATGTACAAAGAACTATGCGTGCTAAGTTACCATTTAGTATAGGACAAATTGGTAAAGCATTTAGAAATGAAATTACACCTGGAAACTTTACTTTTAGAACAATTGAATTTGAACAAATGGAATATCAAACTTTCTGTCGTGAGGGAACTGATAGTGAACTTTATGCATATTTTAAAGATTATGCTAAGAAATATTTTATGGATTTAGGAATTAGTGAAGATAAATTAAGATTCCATGATCATGAAAAGTTAGCTCATTACGCTAAAGAAGCATGTGATATTGAATATAAGTTCTCATTTGGATGGGGAGAAATTAATGGTACTCATAATAGAACTGATTATGATTTAGGAAGACATCAAGAGTATTCTGGTAATTCTCAAGAATATTTAGACCCAGAAACTAATGAAAAATTTATTCCATATATAATTGAATCTACTGTTGGATGTGATAGATTAACTCTTGCTATTTTAGATAATAGTTATACTGAGGAGACACTTGAGAATGGAGATGTTCGTGAAGTTATGAAGTTTATTCCATATCTTGCTCCATATAAAGTATGTGTATTACCTCTTGCTAAGAAATATCATAGTGAAAAGGCAGTTGAAATTTACAATATGTTAAGTAAGAACTTTATGACTAGTTATGATGAATCTGGTAGTATTGGTAAGAGATATAGAAGAGCAGATGCTTGTGGTACACCATGGTGTTTAACAGTAGATGATGAAACTATTAATAATGGTACAATTACTTTAAGAGATAGAGATACTATGGAACAAATTACTTTAAAAGTTGATGAAGTAGTTGACTATGTAAATGAAAGAATTAAATTTCAATAAAAATTAGGAAAGTCGTTGATTTTCCTTTTTTCTTTTTTTATACTAATTTTGGTGATTTTATGGCAGTAATTGGAATACCACTTAGATATAATAGGTTAGAAGACGGAAGATGTATTTTATATTTAAGCGAGAGATTAAGAAGAACTATTCAAAAAGCAGGTGGTTTTGTTTTACCAATAGTTCAAGTACAAGATTATGATTATATGGATACTAGATATAATGAGTTTTCTCCTTTAACTGATAAAGAGAGGGAAAATATTGAGAAGTATTTAGATATGGTAGATGGAGTAATATTTCCTGGTGGATTTAAAATAACTCCATTTGATAAATATCTACTTGAAAGATGTATTGAAAAGGATAAAAAGGTTCTTGGAATATGTTTAGGTATGCAACTTATGAGTTGTTATAAGGAAGATTTTAAGGTTTATAAAAATGATACTGATATTAAACATTATCAAGAAGATGATAAAGGGTTTACTCATACAGTTAAAATTTTAAAGAATTCTAAACTGTATGATATCTTAGGTAAAGAGGAAGTACTTGTTAATAGTTTTCATAATTATCATGTAAGTGTTGATAATGATTATAGTGTTGTTGCTACTAGTAGTGATGGTTTTATTGAAGGAATTGAACTTTCTTCTTCTACATTTAATGTAGGTATTCAGTGGCATCCAGAGATTAGTTATGATTTTGATGAAGATTCTCGGAAGATAATTGATTATTTTATTAAGATATGTGATGAATAATATAATATATTATTATGATTAATTATTGTTTACAAATTTTATAATTGTGCTATTATATATGTTCGGAGGTATATATATGAATAAAATAGGTGTAACTATAACTAGTATAGGCGTTGCTGTTGGTATACTAGTTGGTGGATATACTTTGGTTAATAAGTTACCAGTAAATGGAATTTCTGCTGGGGATCCTATTAGAAATGATGATATTAAGACTTATTTGGTCACTGATACTACATATGATACATTAGGAGGAGAACCTAGTGTTGTTGAAAGGTATGAGGATATAACTGGTCTTGATAATAGAATTGTTTATGATTCTTATACTGCAACTCATAAAACTGCTGGAAGTAATGGAAAAAATAATTATTCTCGTCAGCATACAACTTTTACTGCTGATAATTTAACTGATGAAGAGATTGAAGCTTATATTAATGAATTTACTAGTAATGGTGGAAATGTATATGCGGATGATGCGGAAACAGAAAAGGTTGAAGAAACTGAGGAGAAAGGCAATTACTCATCTTTAGTTGTAAGTCGAGTTGACTATGATAAGTCTGAAACTGTTAAACAAAGTGATAGTGATAATGCTAAAGATAGAAGATTTGCTGCTGTTTTAGGTTTAGCTGCTTTAAATGGAGGAGTAGCTACTTACACGGGATTGTCTAGTAAAGTTAAAGTAAAAAAGGACGATTCTAAAAAGAGTAGTTAATATGTAATTTTATATATTATTAAATATTTTAATTATTATGTATAAATTATACAGTAAAATAGAATAAAATATATAAAATATAATTAAATTAAGTAAAAGAAGAAGAAAAAAAGTATTTTGTAATTAAAACGAAAATTTTTCTTCTTTTTAATATATGCAAAAAAGATTTTTGCAAAAATTACAAAAATTGAATAAGAAATCTCTAATTATGGTGTATAATTAAGGTAATCTTAATTGGATTGAACAATCTAAGTTAAGATTTATGAACGTTGAAGTAAGTGTTTTTTTGATAAGGTCGCTTACTTCATTTTTTGTTGTTCTTAAATTCTTAATTAAAATGTCTCCATAATTAAGCAAATTTAAAATTGTATGTGCAAATTGAATTATTAAATAAATATTCTTTGTTCCATTACAGTCTTATGTATATATATGTTTAATATTTAATACATCGGATTTTTGTTCTTTAAATCCTTTGTTTTCTATTTTCCAACGGCGTCTACCTAATGATACAATTTCTTCTTTGTTCTTACTTGTGAGTTTTAATGAAGTTACATAAGAAAAGTTTTTTTTAATAGTTTCTCCAGTTTCATCGTCAATATCTTCTTCATCATAACTTACAACATTTAAGACATAAAATTTATTATCCTTTAAATCACCAAATATTATTTCATTTTGATATTCATAATTATTCTCAGAAATCTTTATTTCATCAAAGTTTCTTTTTATACTTGGAACATCAGTTTCTTTATATCTAATAATATAATCAAATTTAAGTTCATCACATAATTCTAAAAAAGGTCTTCCTAAATACAAGGCGTCACCACCAATAATAATAGGAAGCTTAGGAAATCTTTTTTTGATTTTTTCTAGTAATCTATAAGATGCTTTTAATTCGCAATCTTGTTTATCGAATTTTCTATAAGAGTTTCCTTTATCATCAGTATAAGTTTCATTTTCAACAAATTCAGTGGCAAGCGAAAATGTCATATTACCACAGACTAATTTAGCTTCTAAGGCATAATAAGAATACAAAACATATTCGTTATCTTGACCTTTGTTATAAACTTTAGTGATTGCTTGTTCACCTAAATTTACACGCGTTGAGTATAAACCAGTACCATCAATTACAATATGAAAACAACCATTAAATTTATATTTATCAAACATTTTAGAACGAATCAAAGTTCTAATAATATTAGTTTGAATCTTTTCTAACTCTTCAAATTTAATTTCAGAAATAATATTAATTAAAGAATCCTTATGTGGTAATTCAATGTAATTGGTTTTTAAGATATTATTAATATTAGCTATAACAATATCAGAGTTAAAATCTCTACCAATTTTATTCATAGATTGATAAGAAGAACAAAAAGCAAGAATTTGAGTTAAAAGGCAAACCTTGAAATCATAAGTAATATAAGATTGATGTCTAGTATCAGTTAAGTTATCAATCCAAGAAGTTAGTTTAGGAAAATACTGTTTGATAATGATTAATAATTCTTCTAATGGGTTTACCGCTTGTTTTAATTCTCTTTTCATTTTTCTTGTTATTCTTTGTTTCATTTATTACAACCACCTTTATTATAACTATTATACCAAAGTTGATTGCGAAAAAAATTTATTCTATTTTACTGGTTAAAGTTACAGAAACTTGACAAAATACTAAAATTATGATAAAATCTAGTCTGTAATTGATGGCACACTATTCTAGTCAATTACTTTATTAGGAAGACGAGCTTAAAAATTCGTTAAAGGGCACATCTGTGAAACCTTTGGTGTCTGCTTCTTACGCCCAGTTTGGGGTGGATGCTGGAGATGAAGAGTAATGGGCGACTCATAATGGCATATGAATCCCGACCCATTATTCGTGGAGACCTAACATCGTGTGATTATATACGTTATAGGATTAAACCTGTATATGGCGAAAGTTATGTACAGCGTAGCCTGTCTTGAGTGAAAATTTTGGGATAGATGATCAAGCTTTTATGAACAGGCCGTTCATAAAAGTGTGCGTCTTGAAATTGTTTTTGCAAAAAAGGATTAATAATAAAGTGTTGGAGAGGAAATCTCCTAGGGTGTACTTCATTATAGGATTGCAGTGGGCACTAAGTGGCAATCAAGTCGTATGAATCGGAGACGACATATTAATTCTTGTAAAGGGGAACCGCACATCTGGTAACGGAAGTGTAAGAATTAGGGAAATCCTACTTGACCTAAGGCCCAAAGTTTACTATTTTGATAGCCAAACAATTAAGAATAATAAAGTAGTTTAACTACTTTTTTTTTGAAACGATAGGAGAAAAAATGTTTAACAAAAAAAATAAAAAAAATAATGAATTTGATAATTTAGTAGAAGTTACAAAGAAAAAAGAAAAAGTAAAAAAAGAACAAGTAAATAAAAAATGGGTAATGACAGTAGTATCAGTAGCTTTCATCTCATCATTTTGCTTATCTTTTATTTCAGAAACAACAATACCAAATCTTTCATTATGGTTAGGTATCATTGTAACTTTATTTTTCGTATTTCTAGGTATACTATTTGATATAATTGGAGTGTCTGTTACATCAGCTGATGAAAAAGTATTTCACTCAATGAGTTCAAGAAAAGTAAAAGGTGCAAATGTCGCGGTTAAGTTTAAAAAGAATGCCGATAAAGTATCAAGTTTTTGCTGTGATGTTATTGGAGATGTTTGCGGTATTATATCAGGAGCTGCAGCCACATCAATAGCAGCTACATTAGTATTAGACTTTAAATTAAATGCCTTACTTATAAGCATAACAGTAGCCGCAATAATTGCCTCTATAACAATAGGTGGAAAAGCAATAGGTAAAAGTTTTGCAATAAATAAAAGTAATATAATCTTATATGAATTTGCAAAAATAATATCAAATTTCTACAAAAAGTAAAATTATGTTATAATATAGGCAAATGGAGGCTTTATGGGATATAAAATAAATAATAAAGATATTAATCTTAATAAGTTACAAAAAATAGCTCAAGGAAAAAAAGGCTATGTATATCGCTATGATAGAAATGCTCTAAAAGTATTAGATGATGAAGAATTAAGTGAATGTATAGATGAAGACACAGCAAGATATTTAATGGGTATGAGAACAGATCGAATTCTCTTGCCAAAAAACTTATTATTTTATAATAATACTTTTAAAGGATATACATTAAAATTGGTCTCTCAAAAACCTAGAAGTAAAAACTTAATAAGCATACCTAAAAGAGACTTTGTAAGAAATGTAGAAGAATTGGAAGAAGATATAAGATTATTGAGTGCAAAACAAGTTTTATTAAATGGAATTGATCCAAAAAACACAATATTTAATGGGTCACTTTATTTATCAGATCCAAGTAAATATACTATATTTGAAACCGAAAATACAGAAAACTTAGAAAATTTAAATAGATATCAATTATATATATTATTACAAGCACTTATTGTTCAAGAGTTAAGAAAAGCAAATGTTCAAAACGATAAAATAGAGTCATTAAAAGACTTATTAGAAATGAAAGAAACAGATACAGAGTGTAGTACATATTTTGATGAAATAATAGAAGACCATTCCAATATCAAAGAATTAGTCAAAAGAATAATATAAACAAGCCACAAGCTTGTTTTTTTTTATTGTTTATAGTAAAATATAATAAGTTTTGAGGTGTCTAACTATAGGAAGTCAAGTTATTTTTAATAAAAAGTAAAATTAGATTTTTTAGACACACTAAAAGATTTCAAAAAAGAAATTTTTTTGAAATTATAGATAACAAATAAAGATGAACTTTATTTGTAAAAATATTATTTTTATTGATTATTATTTATCAATGATTAAATGAACTCACTACGTTCGTCATTGACAAAAATAATCAATTAAAGATTACGATTAAATTTGATATTTTCAGATTCTAATTTATAAATAATTCTAACTAGTTTTTTAGCAACATGATTTAAGGCAACTCTATGAGATTTACCCTCATCGCGTTTTTTATAATAGAATTCTGTAAATATAGATTCATGAACAAACACCATATCTGCAGCATTCATCAAGAAATATCTTAGATGACCAGATCCGTGTTTAACCATGTGACCTGTGTGAGATTCAGTTCCTGACTCTGATATACTAGGTTCGATTCCAGCAAATGCAACCATTGCATCAGCAGATTTAAATCTAGTAACATCACCAAATTCAGAAATGATTCCTGCACATAAAATATTACCAATTCCTTTGATTGAAAGAGTTGGTGGATTAAGTTCTTTGATAATAATTTCAATTTTATCTTCAAGCTTATTTATTTCTTGATTTATTTGTGAATGAAGAATTAATAATGATTCTAATTCTGTTTCAAATATATCATTTGAACAACCGATGGTATTTTTAGCTAAATCTTTAAGTTTTACAAATTGTGCTGAAGTAAATTTTCCTCTAGATTTCTTTCTAATAGAATCATAGTCTTTCATGCTTTTAATTTTATCTGGAGTTTTGTATTTATTTAATATAAATAAAGATGTAGCAGTAAAATCATTGTTAAAGAAAGGTTTGAATTCAGGAAAAATTAAATCGAGTACATTTGTTAATTGAACTTCATAATAAGAACGTTGCTTTACTAATTTTTCTCTCATTCTAGATAAAGACTTTAATGAATATTTATGATAAAATTGTTTTGGATGGGGTTTGTACTCAACAGACATTAGATACCTTGTGATTTGGAAAGCATCTTTTTTGTCTGTTTTAGTTTTTCTAAGTGTTTGTCCACTTATGAATTTCTTAACAAGAGCAGGATTAAATTCCATGAAAGAATAATCATTATTTTCTAAAAATAGCTTAAGGTTCATTCCGTAATGGCCTGTAGCTTCAAATCCTATCCTTATTTTTTGACTATTATCTAAAGATTTTAATAAATTAAGTAATTGAATAAATCCTTCATTGGTGTTTTGAAAGGTTAAACTTTCTTCAATTACTTCTCCTGTTTCAGTAGTGATGAAACAGTCATGCTTGTATTTTGAAATATCAATACCAACAAAATACACAATAAACACCTCCTAATTAGTTTTTAATGCACTGTATGTTTTACACAAGATTTCTATTTATGTATACACGTAAGATATAAAACGTCTAAGCGTTAACTAACTAATTACCAATAAAAAATAAAAGCCTGTGGTAGTTGACACCTCAAACCAGTCAAAGCTGTAGTACAATAGAAACAAATCCACAGTGCTTAAATATTATAACCCTTAAAAGTTATATAAAAAATATAAAAGAAAGGGATCTAATATAGGTCATTTTGACCATAATTAGATTATACGTGGTAAAATGATACAAGTATCTAACGTAAGTTTAAAGTTTGGAAAAAGAACTTTATTTGAAGATGTAAATATAAAATTTACAAATGGTAATTGCTATGGTCTTATAGGAGCGAACGGTAGTGGAAAGTCAACATTTTTAAAATTATTAAGTGGTGAATTAGAAACAACTACTGGTGAAATAACTATAACTAAAGGAGAAAGACTATCTTTCTTAAAACAAGACCATTATCAATATGATGATAAACGTGTAATTGATGTAGTTATAATGGGAAATACAAAACTATATGAGATTATGGAAGAAAAAGACAAAATGTATAGTCAAACTGAGTTTACAGAAGAAGATGGTATGAAGTTAGCTAACCTAGAAGCTGAATTTATGGATTTAGATGGTTGGAATGCTGAACCAGATGCAGCTCAACTTCTTAATAACTTAGGTGTTAAAGAAGAATATCACTATATGGATATGAAAGAACTTCCAGTAAAGCTTAGAGTTAAAGTATTACTTGCTCAAGCATTATTTGGAAACCCTGATATTTTACTTTTAGATGAACCAACAAACAGTTTAGACATAGAAGCAATTAAATGGTTAGAAGAATTTTTAATTAATTTCAATAACACAGTAATAATAGTTTCACATGACAGACACTTCTTAAATAAAGTATGTACTCATATCTGTGACATTGATTATTCTAAAATTAAATTATATATTGGTAACTATGATTTCTGGTATGAATCAAGTGAATTGTTACAAAGACAAATGAAAGAGTCCAATAAGAAAAAAGAAGAAAAGATAAAAGAATTACAATCATTCATCGCAAGATTTAGCGCCAACGCGTCAAAATCTAAACAAGCAACATCTCGTAAAAAGATGCTAGAAAAGATTCAATTAGATGAAATAGTTCCATCTAGCAGAAAATATCCATATATTGATTTTAAAATAGAAAAACCAGCTGGAAAAGAAATATTAAAAGTAGAAAATTTAACTAAAGAAATAGATGGTAAAAAAATATTGAATAAAATATCATTTACAGTTTTAAAAGGAGATAAAATATGTTTCTTAGCTGAAGATGATATGGTAAAAACAACACTATTTAATATTTTAATGGGAAAAGAAAAATATGATAGTGGAAGTATAGAGTGGGGTAAAACAATAAATCCTGGATATCTACCACAAGACAATAATGAGTACTTTAAAACAGATAAAAACATAATGGAATGGATTGGACAATTCTATGATATAAAAGATGAAACAATATTAAGAGGTTTCTTAGGAAGAATGTTATTCTCAGGAGAAGATGTATTTAAAAAAGTAAGCGTCTTATCAGGTGGAGAAAAAGCAAGATGTATGCTATCAAAAATGATGTTAGAAGAGCCAAACTTCTTAATATTAGATGAACCAACAAACCACTTAGACCTTGAAAGTATTACATCATTAAATAAAGGATTATGTAATTTTAAAGGGGAATTATTCTTTACCTCACGTGACTATGAATTAAACAGTACCGTAGCAAATAGAGTAATAGAAATTCATAAAGATGGAACAATCACTGATAGATCAATCCCATATGAAGAGTACATTGAATCAAAATCAAAGAATTAGTTGACAAAAATAAAACCCATTTAGTATAGTAAAATTAGAAAGAGGTAGTATATGAAAAATAATAAAATACTTATAATTTCAGGAATTGTTTTAGCAGTCATACTAATAGTAATTAGTTCTATGATAGGAACAGATAGTAATAATACTAAGACAGATAAAGTTACCGAAGATGGACAAACTATAGTTACAAATGCTCAAAAAGAAAGTGAAGCAGTAAAAGATGATGAAAAAAAAGATTTTACTCAAATTGACGTTGATAAATATCTTGAATATTATGCAGGTGAAGAAAATAAAATCGTTTTAATAGCAAGACCAACATGTCATTACTGTCAAATTGCAGAACCAATTCTTCAAAATATCTCATTTAAATATGACATAGAAATTAATTATTTAAATACTGATGAATTTAGTGATGATGATCAAACTAAATTTGTTAATTCTGATGAAACATTTAAAGATGGATTTGGAACACCATTCTTACTTGTAGTTTCAAATAACAAGATTGTATCATCTGTTAGCGGATTAACTGATGAAGCTCATTATTTAAGTTTTTTTAAATCAAATGGTTTTATAAATGAATAAAAGGAGGAATAATATATGGATATGAATACAAGTATTGTATATAAAAAATTATTAGAATTTAAAAACAGACACCCTGGAACAATAGCATGGAGATTACGTAGTCATGCCCAAGTAATAGAAAAACACCTCACATCAGATGAGAAAGTAATCTATGCTTTTGCAGCTCAAAAGAATGATAACCCATTCAATATAATAACAACGGCAGCTGTTGTTTTAACAAATAGACGTCTACTAGTCGCAAGTAAAAGAGTAGTATTCGGATATTTCTTCAACTCAATAACACCAGATATGTTTAATGATATTAAAGTAGCAAGTGGTATTATTTGGGGAAAAGTATATATAGATACAATAAAAGAATTTGTAACATTATCCAATATTAGTAAACCAGCCCTAACAGAAATAGAAAACGAAATATCAACTTACATGATGGAAGAAAAGAAAAAATATGGATTAAAGAGAGAAGAAGAAGACTAGAAATTAGTCTTCTTTTGCTTTATAATTTATACAAGGTGGTAAAATGAAAAAAAAAGTTAAAAAATTAATGGTAATAATTCTATTAATAC
>CAVLBI010000008.1:0-1505 GCA_963661295.1 bacterium | reverse complement strand
TATTAATACTAATAATAATTTTTGTAAGACATATTATAAAAACAAATCACAAAGAAGAATATAAAATATCTAATTATAAAATAATAGAAAACTTCATAATAATTAATAAAAAACATCAATATACTATAAGAATATCTAATAAAGATAAAGTATATACATATATATTAAACAAAAATATAAATAAACAAAAACAAATAATAAAAGATATAAAGACATATAAAAGTAAAAATATTAGTTGTATAATTCCTATTTATAAAAACAAAAAATTAGAAAATAATATTTATTGTTTAAATGGAAAAGAACAAGTATCTAATTATTCCCTACAAAATAATAAAGATTATAAAAACATATTAAAAAAAGCAAATAAATATAATATACAATCTATAAGCAATTCAAATAAAACTAGTAAATATAAAAAAATAAATATTTATAAAGATAATATAAGTGAAAAAGATATATATACAATATGGGATTATAAGGGTATATATATAATAAAAAATAATAATTATCAATATAAATCAATTCTATCTAATGACATCTATGATAATGTAATGTCAATAATAGTAAATAAATACTATGTAATATTTGATAATAGATCGGTTAATGGAATAGAAAAAATATATTATTATGATTTAGAAAAAGACAAATTAAAAGAATTTACATCACAAGAAAAAATATCTAAGACATCTTATATTAATGGTATATATAATAATGAAATATATGTAACAGATACAAAAGAAAAAAAACAATTCAAAATAAATGTAAAAAAAGAAAAAGTAGAGGAAATAAGTACAAATAATGAATACTTCTTATATAGAAATAATAAAAAAACAATTTTAGATAAGACTTCTTTCTTTAATGAAAACCAGTATTTTACAAATTACAAAGTAGAAAATAAAAAAATAGAATCTCAAGATATAAAAGAAGATTCAAATTACTATTATTATAGAAAGAATAATAAATTTTATAGTCAAATAAAAGGAAATAAGTATAATAGTGAATATTTATTTGAATTATCCGATATAGATGAATGGCAAGTAATAGATGAAAATATAATTTTAATATCAGATGGAATACTATATAAGTATAGTGAAAGAGAAGGTTTAAATAAAATAGTTGAAAGTAATGAATTAAAATATAATTATGAAAATATATATAATTATTGGAAGATAGGGTAATCTTCCAATTTTTTTTACATAAAATATATAAATTAGTTGCAATATAAAAAGTGTATATGTTATAATATTAATTGCAACGGGGCTTTAGCCAAGTGGTAAGGCGTGGGTCTGCAACACCCTGATCACCGGTTCAAATCCGGTAGGCCCCTCCAATATGCGAACGTGGTTCAATGGTTAGAATACGGCCTTGCCAAGGCTGTGATGGGGGTTCGATTCCCCTCGTTCGCTCCATAAGATAAAATCGTCGCACCAATGTGACGTTAATGATTAAGTCAACTAGAAATAGTTGATTTTTTTGTGCGTTATTGCAAAGAAAGGTGTGATGTG
>CAVLBI010000007.1:0-4338 GCA_963661295.1 bacterium | reverse complement strand
GCTTCCTTTCATATATTAATATACTTATTAATACCTAGGGATTATTTTCTATCTCCCTTACAGTTATAATAGTACCACTATAATTAGCACTTGTCAAGTGAAAGTGCTAATTATTTATATTATATTTATTTAATGTAAATTATACTTCCTTATAACTAATTATTTTCTTTATTTTCCTTTAGCTCATCAAACATCTTAGCCATAGTTTCACTTCCATGAGTTAATTTTTTTATTGTTAAGTCTTCTGCTTTATTATTCGCAAGTCTTAAATTATTTTCACTTGAAAGTAATGCCTCTTTTGTCTTTTGTAAATGATCTATTGTCTTATCAATTTCATCTATTGCTTTTTTAAATTTTTCTGAAGCAAGTCTATAATTTCTCGCAAATCCTTCTTTAAAACTATTCATATTCTCTTCAAAATGAGATATATCAATATTTTGATTTTGAACAATTTCTAACTCTTTTTTATAGCTTAAAGAGTTCATTGCTGCTCCTCTAAGTAACGTTATAATTGGAATAAAAAATTGTGGTCTAATAACATACATCTTTGGATATTTATGTGATACATCAACAATACCGGTATTGTAGTAATCATTATCTATTTCTAAAAGAGAGACTAAAACAGCATATTCACAATTTTTCTCTCTTCTATCTTTATCTAGTTCTTTAAAGAAATCTTCATTCTTATGTTTTGATGCAGTCTCATCTGCCTCATTCTTCATTTCAAACATAATAGAAATAACTTCCGTTCCGTCATCATCACTTTCTCTGAAAATAAAGTCTCCCTTAGACCCAGTTCTCGCATCATTATCCTTCTCAAAATAAACATTTTTAAGTATTGGTCTAATCCTATTAAACTCATTATTACAATGTTGTTCTAAAGACTCTCCAATCATCTTAGTTGATTGTCTAGCCTTAAAATCCTTATAATAAGCAATTTGCTCATCCCTGTTTTTTATCTTTTCTTCATAGCTTTCAACTAAACTTTTCTCTTTTAATAAATACTCATTCTTACCAATTTCTAATTTATTATTTAAATTATCAATCTCTTTTTCTTTTTCACTAACTGCATTCTT
Source organism: bacterium (assembly GCA_963661295.1). Classification (GTDB taxonomy): domain Bacteria; phylum Bacillota_I; class Bacilli_A; order RF39; family UBA660; genus UBA3789. The sequence continues at coordinate 3,262 of CAVLBI010000007.1, read as the reverse complement.
TAAATTTAATTCTTCATGTGCCTCCATCAAAGAAATCTTATTTTTAAGTTCTGTTATTTCTTTATCTTTATCAGTTAATTTTTCTGTATAATCTTTATCTAATTTACTCTTTATCTCTAAAGAATTATTATCAAGTCTATTTTTTAAATCTTTTATCTCACTATTTTTTTCATTTAACTTTTCCGTGTATTCTTTTTCAAGTTCTGCTCCATGTAATTTAATAGAATTTTCTTTATCTAACTCATGTTGTTTATCTCTTAAAGTAATCTCCTTTTCAAATTCTTTATCTCTAATTTGCTTTACAATTGATTGATACTCATTCTCATCTATTTTAAATATAGTCCCACAATTTGGACATTTAATTTCATTCATATTTTCACCTCAATTATATTATACAAAAAAATAAAGAAAACTAACAAGCCTTCTTTATTGCTACTGCGCCATATGGCGTAATGATATCTTTAGTTGATTTGTTTAAAGTATAAATCTTTGCTTTGCAATCATTATATTCTGGCGGTAATAATATTCTACCTTCCTTACCACTTCTATTTGCAATGACAAACATCTTATCATTTAGCCCAATTCTTTCATATGAAAAATAATCGCTATTTATATCTCTTATTTTTAAATCAGCTTTTTGTAAAAATGTCTCATCATTTCTAATTTTTCCAAGACTCCTAAAGTATCCTTGTAAATCAACATCTTCCCTTCCCCAAGGAAAAGTCTTTCTATTTAGTAAATTACCAAATCCATCAATACCCACTTCATCTCCATAAAATATAGAAATATTTCCTGGTAAAAAATATAATGCAAATAAGTAAGACTTAAGCTTTTCTTTAGCTTTTTTATAGTCCTCTTTAGAAACAACGTTACTTTTCAAATAATTTAAATCATTATTCTTTAAATCCCAAGCCCATTCTGCATATTCATTAAATTCATTATTATCCAAAAATAAATTAATTATTCTAGAAATATCATGAGTCGAAGTAAAATTCATTAAAGAATTAATTGTCTCTTCTGGATACTCTCTTAAAATATCTCTTATAATGTAATCTAGTTTATAACAATCAGAATATTTATAATATCTAAGTAAGGCATCAATTAAAGGATAATCCATTACAGTATCCATACATCTACCAGAAGAAATATAACCTCTTCCCATTCTCATAGGATTCTTCCATACCTCTCCTATTATAAATCCATCTACTTTATTTCTTTTAACAGCTATTCTAATTTTTTCAATAAAATCATCACTTAATTCATCCGCAACATCTAGTCTTAATCCATCAATTCCAAGATCAAACCAACCATCAATTACTCCACCAACTCCAGTAATATATTCAGGCCATTCAGGAGAATCATAATCACATTCTGGTAAATTATCAAACCCCCACCAATAGTCATAATAAACTTTTCCATTTTCATAATGTCTTCTATAAAAGTTAGTATACTTAGAATTAGGATTATTATAAGCTCCTTCTCCTCCAAAAGCCTTATATTCATCAAAGTATTTACTATCATTTCCAGTATGATTAAATACTGCATCAAGTATAACTTTCATTCCTCTTTTATGAGCTTCATCACATAATACTTTTAAATCTTCATTACACCCAGCATATGGATCAACATTTTTATAATCAGACGTATCGTATCTATGATTAGATTGACTATAAACAATAGGACTTAAATATAAAATAGATACTCCAAGAGACTTTATATAATCTAATTTCTCAGTAATACCATTTAAGTCTCCACCATAAAAGTCAACATTCCATACTTCTTTTCCAACCATTTTGCTTATTTCTTTATTAGCCCCTAAATGCATCTCTTCATTCCAATCTTTATGAATAACACGCCTTGGCATATCAACTAGTTTACTATCATTACTCTTATTAAATCTATCAACAAATATATGATACATTATCTTTCCTTGAGCCCACTCTGGTACTTTAAAATTAACATTAAGTTTAAAACAATCATCAATCAAGAAAGCATTATTGTCTACCCCACTCTTATTAAAATAATAAGTCTTACCATTTACATCATAAGAAAAACAAAATCTAAATATTGCATAAGTACCTAAAGTAACATCTCCTTCAAATACAGCAAAACCGTCCTTATTTTCCTTATGAGTAAGGCTTCTATAATGAATTTTCTCTCCATCATTAATTAATAGCTTAACATTATTAAACCATCCTAATTCCATTGGAAGTTTTACTTCACAATGATAAGTATTTCTATCATTATTATAATTTGTTACATCTAAACTATATCTAGCTCTTTTACCATCCATAACTATCACCAAAATTATTATCTTTATATCCAAATTATATTCCCATAAATAAAAAAAGAAAAGAAAAATTATTTCTTTTCTTCAATAAGTCTTTTCTCATCCATACAAATTAAAATCATATAAAACAAAAGCATTAATAATCTCATTCCATATGCATGCATATAAGAATCTAGTACAGAAAACATACATATAATTACAAACAAAGAAAAATAAATTACACTTTTACTATTCTTTCTATTTTTAAATATCAAATATATTCCAGAAAAATATATAATTAATAAATAAATTGGACCAATTATACCTATATCTAACCAATATTCAAATAATATACTATGTGGATTCTTTTCATTATAATTATTATCTGTTGCGATTAATCTGTAATATTCAAAAGTATCTACTCCTCTACCATATATATAATTAGTATTTTTTAAATATTTTAAAGAATCTTTATAATAATCAAATCTATGACTAACACTTTCCACATCATACTTAGTAAGTTCTAATTGCCTTGTTATCTGATATGGAACAATAAAAGTATTTATACTTTGCTCATGTCCATCAATAGTAATTTTATTTATCTTTATATTTGTGTTCTCATCAAGGTCTCTTATACTTAATAAATAATATTCAGCATCACTACTACCAGTAACTTTAAACTCACCATTGATGCTTATATAATCAAATGAAGTAAGCCTATTATTATTAACGCATCCTTTTTCTAATACAAAGTGAACATCTCCGCTATAAACTTCATAATCAATATTAATTGTATATTCTTTAGAAGGTTTTAGGAGTAACTCTGTAATGTAATAATTATCATTAGTATATTTTGTACTATGAATATTATTTATTTTTAAAGGAATATTTATAGGTTTAAATAATAAATAAGTAAGTATAATTACTATTAATAATGAAGTAATTAATTTTATATATTTATTTTTTAAAATATAAGTAATTAATATATAATAA
>CAVLBI010000006.1:0-15989 GCA_963661295.1 bacterium | reverse complement strand
AGATAAATTCATTGAAAATAATAGATCATATGAAGAATGGTTAACAGAAATAGAAAATTATAGAGACCAAAAATATTCAGAAGAAATAAATAGAGTTCCCGCAACAACATATTTCACAATAAGAGAAAGTGATAATAAAATAGTTGGTATGATTAATTTTAGACATTACTTAAATGATTACCTTCTAAGAGTAGGTGGTCATATTGGTTATGGAATAAGACCAACAGAAAGAAGAAAAGGTCTTGCTAAAATCCAGTTATTTTTAACAATCTTAGAAGCTCAAAAAATGGGAATAGATAAAGTAATGTTAGACTGTGTAGATACAAATATAGGATCTAAAAAGACAATAGAGTCTCTTGGTGGAGAGTTTTCGGAAATTGTAGAAGAAAAAGAAAAGACATATCTTAATTACTGGATAAATGTAGATGAATGTATTGAAAAAAATAGACCTATATATGAAAATTATATAAAAGAAGATAGAAAAGTAAAGTAAAGGAACCAAAAAACGTTCCTTTTTATTTATAATAAATAATGATATAATGAACATAGGAGAGTGATTAAATGATAAAATATGATTTCACAACATATACAAATAATTTTTATTCCAAAGAAGAATATAATGACTTAATATCAAAAAAAGAACAAATTATAAATACACTAAAAGCAAGTGATGTGAATGGCTGGATAAATGAAATAGATAATGAAGTAGTAAAAGATATAAAAGAAACAGCCCTTTCTATAAAAAATAATTTTGATTGTTTAGTAGTAATAGGAATAGGTGGATCATTTTTAGGAAGCTATGCCTTTGATAAGATATTTAGAAAATACTTTAATGATAATAAATTTGAAATAATATATGCTGGTACAACATTATCAAGTAAGTATCTAGATGAATTAACTAAATATTTAAGAGATAAAAACTTCTGTATTAATGTAATAAGTAAAAGCGGCACAACAATGGAAACAAACATTACTTATAAAATATTAAAAGATGTATTAAAAAGAAAATATGAAAAAGAAGAATTAAGAAAACATATCATAGTAACGACAGATAAAGAAAAAGGAAAATTAAGAGAAGAAGTAAATGAAGAAGGATATAAATCATTTATAATTCCAGATAACATTGGAGGAAGATACTCTTTTATCACACCAGCTCACTTACTACCACTCGCAATTAATTATGAAATAGATGATATTGTAGATGGATATTACCATGGTAAAAGACTAATCGATGTAGCATATGAGTATGCCGTAATAAGATATTTAATGTTTAAACATAATAAAGTAGTAGAAAATTTCTGCATATCTGATGAGAATATGCATCCATTTACTGAATGGTTAAAACAATTATTTGGAGAAACAGAAGGAAAAGATGGAGTAGGACTATTCCCAACATCAACAGTATATACAAGAGACCTTCACTCACTTGGACAATTCATTCAAGAAGGAAACAAAATATTATTTGAAACATTTATAAAAGTTCAAGAAGTTGATAATTATATTGAATATGAAGGAAGAACTCTACAAGATATAAATAACATAGTAATGGATTCAGTAATGCGTGCCCACTATAAAGGTAATGTTCCATGTCTTGAAATAGAACTTAATGAATTAACTCCAGAAAATGTCGCAACACTAATTTACTTCTTCCAATTAGCCGCAGCTTTCTCAGGATATCTATTTGGAATAAATCCATTTAACCAACCTGGAGTAGAAGTTTATAAACAAGAAGTAAGGGATGCTCTAAGTGAATAATAAAAAAATAAGTTACATAATATCAGCTATATCGTTACTTTTATTTACAGTAGTAATGATACTTGTCCTAAACAATAGTCTAACCTTATTTGACAATACTATTTATAACTTCTTAATCAGTAAAAGATGTGATTTTCTAGACATATATTTTAAAACAATAACTAAATTAGGAAACACCGTACCAGTACTTTTAATAGTAATAATACTGTTAATTACTCTAAATAAAAAAGATAAAATATTACTAGGAAGTAGTGCAGTACTATCAGTAGTAATAAATACGATTCTAAAAAATATAGTAGAAAGACCACGACCAGATCATTTAAGATTAATCACTCAAGGAGGATACTCATTTCCAAGTGGTCATGCGATGATATCGATATGTGTATATGGAACATTAATCTATATAATAAATAAAAATATAAAAAATAAACTCCTAAAAACACTCCTAACAATACTTCTATTAATTATAATAATTTCAATAGGACTAAGTAGAATCTATGTCGGAGTACATTATCCAAGCGATATACTAGGAGGATATTTACTATCACTCACAATAGTAATTATAAATATAAATTTATACCATAAATATATTAGGGGGAATTAATATGATTAAAATGGTTGCCAGTAGCTTTTACAATACATTGATAGATAAAGAAGAAGCAATACCGATGTCTACAATGTTGCAAATAGATAGAATAAGAAATAATGATATAAAATTTACAATACTTACAAATAGATCACATAATGAACTAACTTACTACAACAAAGACTTCCCATTCATTGATTATATAGTATCGTTTAATGGAAACTATGTAATAGACATAAATAATAATAAAACTATCTATAAAAATCCATTAACAAGCAATAAAATAAATAATATTTTAGAAAAATATAAAGAAAATAAAATATTATTATATTCAGAAGACTCTATCTATGAAAAAGAAACCTATAACGGACAAACAATATATAAAATAGAAATAGAATTAAAAAGAAAAGACCTAAATAACTTAGAAAGAGATGCCATAACATTTAAATATAATAAAAAAGCATACTTAGAAATAACAGAATCAAATGACTATAAAGGCCTTTTCAAATTACTAGAAACATTAAATATAAAAGACAATGAATTATGTACAGTAATTGGTAATGAAAGTGAAAAAATATTACTTACTAAAATACCTAATACATATATAATAGGTAATAGTCCAAAATCATTAAAAGCAAAAACAACTAAAAAAACAAGTTCAAATAATTTTAAAGGTGTCGAAAAAATAATAAAAGAATTATAAAAATATAAGTAGTTATACAAATAATAAATATTGTATAGCTACTTTTTTTGATAAAAACAAATATTTGTATTATAATATTTTTTATCAAGGAGTGAGTAAATTTATGAAAATAACAGTAAAAAAAGAAGGAGAATTATTAGATTATCTTTATAATAATCTTGATATGCCTAAAAAAAGAATAAAACAGTATCTAACTCATGGTTCAATATTTGTAAATGAAACTAAAACTACAAAATATAATTATAGAGTTCTACCAGGAATGAATATTATGATTGATACTGATAATAAAAATAAGCATACATTACCATTTGATATTTTATTTGAAGATGATCATATAATTGTAGTTAATAAACCAAGTGGTCTTTTAACAATCGCAACAGCGAAAGAAAAAGAAAAAACACTTTTCCATATAGTAAGAGAATACCTAGTAAGTAAAGATAAGTATGCTAAAGTATTTATTGTTCATAGACTAGATAAAGATACAAGTGGAATAGTAGTACTTGCAAAAGATGAAAAAACAAAAAACAAACTACAAGAAAATTGGAATGAATATGTATCTCTTCGTGAATATGTCGCAGTTGTCCATGGCAAATTAAACAAAGAAAGTGATAGAATTGTTCAACACTTAAAAGAAACAAAGACTAATCTAGTATATGTATCACGTGATAAGGATGGAAAAGAAGCTATAACAAACTATAAAGTTATTAAAGAAAATGACTTATATTCTATGGTAAGCATCACACTAGAAACAGGAAGAAAAAACCAAATAAGAGTTGCCTTCAACACACTACGTCATCCAATAGTAGGAGATAAAAAATATAGTAATATTAAAGATAATGAATCAAGATTATATCTACACGCTAATAGATTAAAAATGTATTATCCAGAAATAAAGAAAGACATTTTATTTGAAACCGCAACACCAAATGAATTTAAAAAAATAATGAATTAAGGTGACAAAATGCATATAAAAATAGATAAGATAATAATTTCTATTTTAATATTCATAATCATTATATTTGCCTTTCTAATAGTAACAAAAAAGATATGCCTAAAAGAAGTAGAAGAAAAAGATAATCTTATAAAAGATGAGGAGATAAAAGATTCTTTATTTGGAACATATTATGAAAAGTCAAGACGCTTAGTAAGTAATATGACAATAAAAGAAAAAATAGGTCAATTATTCTTAGTAAGATATAATAAAGAAGATACAGAGTATCTAAGTAATTTCTACCCAGGAGGATATATATTATTCGCAAAAGACCTTGATAAAAACTCAAAAGAAGAAATGATTGAAGAATTAAAAAATGTTCAAAATCAAAATAAATATAAACTTATCTTAGGAGTAGATGAAGAGGGTGGATTTGTAACTAGAGTAAGTCGATATAAAATTTATCGAGAAGAAAAATTTAACTCTCCCAAGTATTATTATGAACAAGGTGGCTATGATTTACTAGAACAAGAAGAAAATGAAAAAGCAACTCTTCTAAAAGAACTTGGATTTAATTTAAATCTAGCTCCTGTTGCGGATATATCTACAAATGAAAATGACTTTATTTATACAAGAGCATTTGGAAAAGATAAAGAAGAGACAAGTAAATTTATAAAAAATATGGTAACATACGCCAATAATAATAAAATAAATTCTTGTCTAAAACACTTCCCAGGGTATGGAAATAATAATGATACTCATACAGATGTTGTTTATGATAATAGAAGTTATGAAGAAATAGCAAATAATGATTATGAACCATTTAAAGCTGGAATAAAAGCAAAAGTTCCATCTATTTTAGTGTCTCATAATATTGTAGAATCAATTGATAATAAATATCCTGCATCATTAAGTAAAAACATTCACAAAGAATTAAGAGATAAATTAAAATTTACTGGAATAATAATGACAGATGATCTTTCAATGGGAGCAGTAGCATTCTTTAATAAAGATAAATCATCTGCAACGCTAGCAATCAATGCTGGTAATGATATAATAATTACAAGTGACTTTATTACTATGAGAGATGAATTATTAAAGTCCTATGAAGAAGGAAAAATAAAAGAAAAAACAATTGATAAAGCAGTATTAAGAGTAATAGCTTGGAAATACTATAGTGGCATTCTTAAATAACAAGGAGGAAAAATATGAAAGATGACATGCTAAAAAAGTTTTCAGAAGAAAAAGGTTTTTCTAAACATAATAATTTTGAATTTGTTGAAGTTACAGAAAATAGTGCTATAATAAAGGCTAACTTAACCGAAAACTCTATGAATCCCTATAACATGGTTCATGGAGGATTAACATTTGGTTTAGGTGACACGGCAATGGGAGTACTTCTAAAAGAAAAAGGAAGAAGTGCCGTAACATTAAATGCAAATATTACATACCTAAAACCAGGTAAAGGAAACTATATAACTGCAAAAGCAGAAATAGTAAAATATGGAAAACAAACATCATGTGTAAAATGTAATATTTATAATGAAAAAGAAGAATTAATCGCAATTATGGATGGAAATTATTTTTTCATAGATTAGAGAAAGAAGGATATTATGACTGATAAAGAGTTATTTAAAAACACAGCGAAATATTTAAATCAAGAAGTAACAATAGAAGGATGGATAAAAAATCATCGCAAACAAAAAGAATTTGGATTTATTTCATTTTCAGATGGAACATTTTATACACCTATTCAAGTAGTATATGATAAAGATTCTAACTTTGATGAAATAGTAAAATACCATGTGGGAAGTGCAATAAAAGTAACAGGAGTAGTTGTAGAATCTCCAAAAGCTGGTCAAGAATTTGAACTACATGCTAAAAATATTGAACTTCTTGGAGATTGTCCAGAAGATTATCCAATTCAACCAAAAAAACACACAAGAGAATTTTTAAGAGAACAAGCCTATTTAAGACCCAGAACAAATCTTTTCCAAGCAGTATTTAGAATAAGAAGTAAAGCAGCTTTTGCCGTACATAAATATTTTCAAGATAGAGATTATGTTTACTTTAACGCTCCATTAATAACAGCAAGTGATGCCGAAGGAGCAGGTGAAATGTTTAAAGTAACAACACTTGATCTTGATAATGTACCACACGATAAAGATGGTAAAGTAGACTACTCAAAAGACTTCTTCGGAAGACAGTCATCTCTTACTGTATCAGGACAATTACAAGCAGAAACATTTGCTCTTGCATATAAAAAGACATATACATTTGGTCCAACATTTAGAGCCGAAAACTCAAATACAAAAACACACGCAAATGAATTCTGGATGATAGAACCAGAAATTGCCTTCTGTGACCTAGAAGAAGATATGAATATCATGGAAGATATGTTAAAGTATGTTGTTAAATATATCTTAAAAAATTGTAATGAAGAATTAATATTCTTAGATAAATTTGTAGAAAAATGCCTTATTGATAAATTAAAACATTTAGTAAAAACAAGTGCCGTAAGAATAACTCATGAAGAAGCAATTAAATACCTAATAGAATCAGGAAAAGAATTTGAGTTTACTCCTGAATATGGAGAAGACTTAGCTCGTGAACATGAAAAGTATTTAACAGAAGAAAAATTCAATGCTCCAGTATTTGTATATGACTGGCCAAAAGATATAAAAGCATTCTACATGAGATTAAATGATGATAATAAAACAGTCGCAGCAGTTGACCTTTTAGTTCCAGGAAGTGGAGAACTAATGGGAGGATCACAAAGAGAAGAAAGATTAGATGTCCTAACAAACCGTATGGATGAATTAAAAATGAATAAAGAAGAACTATATTGGTATATTAAATTAAGAGAATATGGTGGTTGTGTTCACTCAGGATTTGGTATGGGATTTGAAAGATTAATAATGTATCTAACAGGAATAGAAAATATAAGAGATGTTATTCCATATCCAAGAACTCCAGGAAATTGTGACTTCTAATATGTAAAGAAAGTGTAACCTAAAAACACTTTCTTTTTTTTGAATAATCATACATGATATAATAAAAATAGAATGGAGAAGATACTATGGAGATACTACAAACAAAAACAGATATAGGTAGAGTAAGAGATATGAACGAAGATGCAGTTGCAATAGTAAAACATCCTAGAAATAAAAATATAAAAATGTTAGTAGTAGCTGATGGTATGGGAGGAAAAGAAGATGGAAACATTGCCTCTAACTACATAGTAACATCCCTTGAAAGATGGTTTGTAAACAAAAGTATAAAAGAAATAAATAATACAAAAGAAATAGATAAATCACTAAAAACATATATAAAAAGAATAAATTCATCATTAATAAAAAAATATGGAGAAAATCACTTAGGTTCAACCCTAACACTTGCCATTATTAATTCAAAATATACACTTATAGAAAATGTAGGAGATTCAAGAGCTTATACTTATAAAGATAATGAATTAAATCAAATAACCCAAGATGACTCAGATGTCTGGTTCTATTATAAATATGGTGAAGTAGAAAAAGATGATTTAAGATACTTTGTAAATAATAGTGTAATTACATCCTGTATTGGTATAAATAAAGATCTTTGTACAGTAACATCAGAAGTAATAGAAAATGACTATAAAATACTATTACTATTAACTGATGGAGTAACAGATATGATTACAGATAAAAAAATAAAACAAGTAATTAGAAGAAATAAAAAAGAAGAAATATTAGAAAAAATAATTAACGAAGCAGTAAATGTAAACCAACACTTATTTGTCCCAGTACGCCTAAAGAAAAAAGCTTTATCAGACTATATAGTTCCCTTTAAAGGAAGAGATAATGCAACAGGAGCAATTTTCGTAAAAGATGAATAAAATATAAAAAACACCTCATATTATAAATGGAGGTTTTTTTAATGAAGAAAATTATAATAATATTAATGTCTATCCTTTCACTAACAGCCTGTACAACAGTAAAAAATACCCCAACAGGAGTGGTAGAAGAATATTTATCAAAATATCAAAACTTAAATAAAGATGTAATTAAAGAATTAAAAGAAGCCATTAACAAAGAAAAGTACATGAATGAAAAACAAAAAAATACTTATCAAAGCATTATAGAAAAACAATATCAAAACTTATCTTATAAAATAAGTAATGAAGAAGTAATAGGAAATACCGCAACAGTAGAAGTAGAAATAGAAGTATTAGATTATGCTAGTTCAATAAATGCATCAAAAAAATATTTTGAAGAACACCAAAGTGAATTTATAGGTAAAATTGAATCTCCAGTAAAAGAAGAAGACATTGATAAAACAAGCTCATATATTGACTATAAATTAAAAAAATTAAAAGAAGTAAAAGATAAGACTAAATATCAAATAATATTTGAATTAGAAAAAGAAAATTCTAATTGGAACATTCACAATTTGAATGAAATAGATAGAAAAAAAATACATGGACTTTATTAATAAATTATCTGACAAAAAAGTGAATTCCACTTTTTTTTTCAGTATTTTTTTGTTATACTTGGATAAGATAGAGAGGGTGATAAAATGTTAGGAACTATAGAAGAAATTATTGATAACAGTGTAACAATAAAATTAAGTATCGATATAAATGAACAACCTAACTTAGTAAATTTACATGTAGTATTTGATGATGGAAGTGATAGAAAAGTAGTTGCTGAAATTGCTAATGTTAATCAAACTAGAATGATTGCCAATGTTGTTGGAGAAATAAATGGAGACAGATTTACTCCAGGAGCAAGTGTTAAGCCATCGTTTAAATCTAAAGTAAGGTTAGTAAAAACAGAAGAACTAGAATTACTATTTGGTAAACAAGAAACCGCGTTCGGTCAAACAAACTTCGGAACAAGTAATGTTTACGATGGATATAAAATAAATGTTTCAATCAATGATTTCTTTAGTAATCACTTTGCAATACTTGGAAACTCTGGAGCTGGTAAATCATGTACAGTTGCATCGATTTTACAAAAGCTATTCACATCAAGTCCAACTCCACCAGTACATTCATCATTATTTTTCTTCGATGCCTATGGTGAATATACTCATGCCTTTGGAAAGTTACATGAAGTAAATCAGCATCTTGGATATAAAGCATATACAACAAACATAGTAGATCCAGATTGTGAAATATTAAGAATTCCAATTTGGTTATTAGATGTTGATGATCTAGCATTATTACTAGATGCAAATAGTCCAACACAATTACCAATCATTGAAAAGACACTAAAATTAGTACCAATCCTAACAGGTACAAGTGATAATGTTATTAAAAGAAAAAATGATATAATTGCAAGAGCTTTACAAGATATTCTTTTAAGTGGAAATGACTCAACAAAAATAAGAGACCAAGTTATCGGTGTTTTAACAAAATTTAATACACCAACACTAAATCTTGAAAGCCAAATAGTTCAACCAGGTTATACGCGTACATTCAAGCAATGTTTATATGTTGATAAAACAGGTAAAATGCAAGAAATGGAACTTGTAGTAGAATTTGTAAGAGGATATATTATAGAAGACCAAGTAAACCTAGATCCATCAGAAATAAATCCATTCTATACATTACAAGATCTAGAATTAGCAATGGACTTTGCCCTTATTTCAGAAGGTATATTAAAAAGTGATAAAGTCTTTGATACCGCAAATGTTATGAGTGTTAGATTACATACCCTAGCAACAGGAGATTCAAGACATTACTTCACATATCCAAAATATGTAACAAGAGACCAATATATAGATTCACTTCTATGGGATCCTAAAACAAATTCACCTGTTCAAATTGTTAACTTTAACATTAACTATATTGATGACCGTTTAGCTAAAGTAATCACAAAAATATTATCAAGAATGTTATTCTTAAAACTAAGTACAACCAAACCTCGTGGTAGTAAAGCATATCATATTATAATAGAAGAAGCTCACCGTTACGTTCAACACGATAGTGATATTGAACTTTTAGGTTATAATATATTCGAGCGTATAACAAAAGAAGGACGTAAATATGGAGCCTTCCTAGCAATGATTACTCAAAGACCAAGTGAATTATCAGATACATGTATTTCACAGTGTGCAAACTTCGTCGTTTTAAGAACACTACATCCAGTAGATTTAAAATATATAAAAGAAATGGTTCCAAATGTATCATCAGAAATCGTTCTACAATTAAAGAACTTAAAACCAGGTAACTGTATTGCTTTCGGTAGTGCATTTAAAGTTCCGACATCAATGTATATAGATTTACCAAACCCAAGACCATTATCAAATAACGTTGATTTAGAAAATGTTTGGTATGAAAAAGAGATGCCAAACCAAGCAATTCAAAATAATCAAGCAACAAATGTTCAGGAAATAATGCAACAACAGATGAGAAATGCTACAACTCCAATGCAACAGCAAGTAATGCAAACAGCACCAGCTCAACCCCAAATGATGCAACAACCACTTGCTCAACAACAAGTACAACAACCACAACAAGTTCAGCCACAACAACGTCTTGTTAATACACAAGTATAAAGACTTTTATAAGTCTTTTTTTTATTGTACTAAGTTATAATTATCATTTATACTTGTCGTAATCTAATTTTTGTGGTATAACATGCCCCATAAGAAAAAAGGGGGGGGAAAAGTATGTTATTCAATATTATTGATTTTAATGATGATGTTGTAACTATATTAGGAAAATTAGACGATAATGCTACAAAAGCACAAATAACCAGAGAAAAAATAAAAAAATTAAAAGCAGAAGTTATACCAGAACAAAATATAACAGCACAAACTGAAAAATATCCATTCCAAGAAACAAAAGAAGAACAAATTCCAGAAGATGAAATGTTTGAAGACGAAGTAGGAAGCTATATTGCAGATTATGATAGACTCAAATTTGACTTTACAGAAGATGATTTAATGGGAATTTTACCATCACCAACAGATTATAGATACCTAGATATTATAAGAAGATTACAAGTTGAATCAATAAAAAGTATTTTATTCTATAAAGAAGTAATATTCCAAGAAGAAGTTGATAAAGAAGAATTAGAATGAATAAAAGAATTAATAAAACTTGAAAATAGAAAAAAAACAGCTTTAACAAAAATATTAGAAGCAGAAAAAGATGTAACAAGAGAAAAAGCAAAAAATAAAATAGTTTTAGTCCCAACATCTACAGGAAATATTAGAGTATTAGAAGAACTAAAAGCAGTTCCAATGGAATTTAGAGAATCATTCAAAAAATTAATTGATTCTATAATAGATGGTAGTTTTAAAAATCAAAAGAAATTTAAAAATAATAGAAAACTTTCAGGATTTCAAGAAGTAAAAGGCCATCAAGTAAGAATTGTATATGATAGAATTGGTCTAGATACTTATGGCTTAATAACAGCATTTATTAAGAAAAAAAACAATTCAAAAGGATATAGAGAGTCTCTTGAAAACAAATTTGCAGACTATAAAAGCATAAAAGAAGATTTAAAGGAAATATATCAAACAGAAGAGTTTCAACAAGAAAATGATAGTTATCTTAGCGAATTAGAAAGAATATTAAGTGGAGAAAAAACATCTTCAAAAAAGAAAACAAAGGGTGATAAAAATGACTAGAAAAGAAATAGAAGAATTAGTTAATGAAAGGAATAAAAAATTAAGTATTCCATATGCTCCACAAGACCCATTCAAACGTTGCAAAAACTTTTTAGAACAAAACCCATATAATAGTATTAATGACTTTTTAGAAATTGATGTTTGGGAAATGATAAATTGTATATATACAATAGAAAACCCACAAAATATAAGAGAAACTGATAATTTAATATCTTTAACTAAAGATTTTCTAGAAGGACGAAAAATAGGTGATATTTCAGCAATAATGAAAAATTTAACTTTATTATATAGTGAAGAAGTTCTACCAATTACAATAGATTACCTGCAATCAACTGAATATTTTGAAGAAAGAAAGAGTACTAACATCAGATAAATTCTTTGTAAAAGATGATTTAATAACTGAGTACATTCCAAATATAGTTAAATATAAAGAACATATCAATATTTCAAATATTGACTTAAGTTCATTTAGAAAAACTAGTAGAACATATGAAATAGGTTCTAACTTATTCTCAATTAAAAAATTACAAAGATTATTGAGTGCTGAAAATGATTTATATACATCATTATTTTACAATGCCAATTTAACAGAAGAAGAATATAACAGTGTATTAAAGGCTCTAGACTGTTATGAAACAAAGAAATAGTAGTTTGACAATGTTAAATAGTTATGTTATACTCTAAATGTTTGACGCCTCAAGCTCAAACCGCATTGAAAAGGTAAAAACAAGAAATTGTGCCTTAAGAGCGAGTCTTAAGTATAAAAAAAGGAGGTAATTTAATGAACGCTGTAATTAAAGTTGGTGGTAAACAATATTATGTTACAGAAGGAACTGAAATCTTTGTTGAAAAGATTGAAGCTAATGAAGGAGATAATGTTGAATTTAACCAAATACTTATGCTTGATAGTAAAGTAGGTAATCCTTATCTTTCAGGAGTTACTGTTCAAGGTGAAGTTCTTAAGAATGGTAAATCTAAGAAAATTAAAATTTTCAAATATAAAAGCAAAGATAGATCTAACCGTGTAACTCAAGGACATAGACAACCTTATACTAAAATCAAAATTACTAAAATTAATGGATAATTATGATTAGAGTAAACATTCATAAAGAAAATGGATATTTTAAAAAAATCACAATACAAGGCCATGCTTTATATGATGACTATGGTAAAGATATTGTGTGCAGTGCATGCAGTAGTATTGTTACAACAACAGTAAACGGAATACTTGCATTAAAAAAAGGTAGTCTAGATTATTTAGTTAGTAAAAAGGGTATGAGTATCAACATTAAGAATAATGATGAAACAACTCAAATACTAATAAATAATATGGTTAGTCTTTTAAAAGAATTATCAGGAAATTATCCTGACAATGTAGAAGTAAAATAATATTTGAAATAAGTAAGGAGGAGAATTATGAAGTTTTTAAAATTAGATATTCAATTATTTGCTCACCATAAAGGGCAAGGATCAACATCTAATGGTCGTGATTCTGCAGGACGTAGACTAGGAGCAAAAGCAGCTGATGGACAGTTCGTAACAGCTGGTTCTATCATATATCGTCAAAGAGGAACTAAAATATTCCCAGGTACAAATACTCGTCGTGGTAACGATGATAGTATTTATACAACTATTGACGGAATCGTTAAATTTGAACGCTTAGGAAGAGATAAAAAACAAGCTTCAGTTTATCCAGTAGGAGAATAGTTTGAAAGAGCCATTAAGGCTCTTTTTCTGTTTTAAAAAGGGGGATAGGTACAATGAGTGATACAACAATAATAGAAAATATTGTAAATCCAGAAAATGCACTTAAAGAATACAAAAAATATTTACTATCAATTTATGCCACTGACTATCAAGAAAAAAATATAAATTTAATAAATAAAAGATTAAATAATGCAATTTATATTTTTGAATCAACTCCAATAGAAAATATGTCTTTTTTAGAAGAAAATTCAAGTAATATTAACTCAAAAAAAATATATACATACTGTGTAGAATATCAAGACTACATTCATAAAAAAAAGGAAATAGAAAAACAAGTAAAAGAAAAGTACTATCAAGTATTATCAAATGCCTTTGGAGTATATCAAGTACATGATAAAGAAAAATTTCTAAATTTAGATATAGAATGTTTTCAAACTAAAAGTATAAATTTACTAAAATCAAAAAATACAAGTGAAAGTATAAAAAATAGTATAATAACTCGTCAAGAAAACTATAAAAATGAATGTTTAAGATTAGGAATCCCTTTAATTACTAATAGTACTTGTATTGATAAACTAATAAGACAAAAAAGATTATTAATAAGCATAAAAAATAAAAGCTTAATAAGTAAAACTAAATGGGGTAGGAGAATTCAAAAAGATATCTATAAAACATATAAAGTAAAATTACCAGTAGATATCTTATCCAATATATTATTTAATAATACTCCCACAACCACATTAATTAACTATTCTAATTCATATCTAACAGTATGTCATATTCCACTAGTAAGATTAAGTTCTCTAAAAGCTTTGGATAATATCTTTTTCCATGAGACAAGACATGTAATTGAAATAGATAAATTATGTGGAATAGAAGGAAAAAATAAAGACTATAGACTTTTAAATGAGATAAGAACGCAAAAAAATGCTGACTTAGATTGTAAAACATTAAAATCTATACCATTATTTTCAAATTGTGAATACGATACTGAAAATAGTTGTAAGTACATTAGCCTTTATCCATATACATTTGATTTTTTTGAAGAGAACCATTCATTACTAAATGAAATTGCGCTTAAAAACGATTATCAAAGATTAGAAGAAACATTTGCAAAAGATAGTCTTATAAGCTTTGAAAAATATTTAAAAATTATATATAATAGTACAAATAACCAAGAAAATAGTTATATTGAGACTGAACTTAAAGGTCTAGTAAAAAAACTAAACAATAGTAAAGTAGACAATCATTAATTTGATTGTTATAATTTAAAGGAAAGGAGTGATAATATGTTTGTAGATGAGGTGTTATTACGTGTAGAAGCAGGAAATGGTGGAGATGGATGTACTGCATTTAGAAGAGAAAAATATATTTCGATGGGAGGTCCATATGGTGGAAATGGTGGCCATGGTGCAGACATTATTTTCAAAGTAGATGAAGGTCTTCATACATTACTTGACCTAAGATATCAAAAAACAATTAAAGCTCCAAAAGGGGAAAATGGAAGAGGAAAGAATCAACACGGAAAAGGAGCACAACCTCTAATTGTAAAAGTTCCATTAGGAACAGTAGTAACTGATATGGATACTGGCCTAGTAATTGCTGATTTATCGCATAAAAATCAAGAAGAAGTAATTGCTAAAGGTGGTCGTGGAGGAAGAGGAAATACAGCTTTCAAGACTCAAACTAATACAGCTCCAGATTATTCAGAAAATGGAGAAGAGGGAGAAAAGAAGAACTTAAAAGTTGAAGTGAAAATGCTTGCCGATGTAGGACTTGTTGGATTACCTAGTGTTGGAAAGAGTACAATTATATCTTGTGTCTCAGCATCTAAACCAAAAATTGCTGCATACCACTTCACAACTCTAACACCAAATTTAGGAGTAGTAGCTGCCAGTAACAACAGAAGTTTTGTAATGGCTGATCTTCCAGGTTTAATAGAAGGAGCTAGTGAAGGAGAAGGTCTTGGAGATAAATTTTTAAGACATATTGAAAGAACAAGAGTAATAGCTCACGTTATAGACATGTCAGGATATGAAGGAAGAGAACCATATGAAGATTATGTTTTAATAAATAAAGAATTAGAAGCATTCAATAAAAAACTAATGGAAAAACCAATGATTGTAATTGCTAATAAAATGGACGTTGAAGGTGCAAAAGAGAACTTAGAAAAATTCAAAGAAAAAGTCTCTTGTGAAATATATGAAGTGAGTGCTGTAACAAATAAAGGACTAGAAACAGTTATAAATCGTTTGGCTGATATCCTAGATACAATCCCTAATAATCCATTATATGATGAGTCTCAAATAGAATCTCACGTTCTATATAAATTCAAGAAAGAAGAACCATTTACAATCACAAAAGATGATGATGGAACATGGGTAATTTCTGGTAAAGAAGTAGAAAGAATATTTAAAATGACTAAATTCTCATCAGATGAAGCCGCAATGCGTTTTGCTAAGAAATTAAGAAGAATGGGAATTGATGATAAACTAATTGAACTAGGTGCAGAGTCAGGTGACATGGCAAGAATATTAGACTTCTATTTTGAATTCAAAGACTAATGTTAACAATAAGTTCATTTAACATACAAAATGATTTTAAAAACTACAGCGAAGAAAAAACAAAAGAAATTTATAATTACTTAAAACAAAATAAAATAGATATATTAGGATTACAAG
>CAVLBI010000005.1:0-10308 GCA_963661295.1 bacterium | reverse complement strand
GATGTTATTACTGATAAATTGATTGAGAAAGCTGTATTTATATATCAAAAGAGAAAAGAATATATAGATATGGTTAATATTTATATCGATAAATATCATAAAGAAATTTCTCTAGACGATGGTATTGTTGTGAAGTATGTTCCTAATATAAATTTTGATGATTTTGATTCAGAAAGTTTAAGAAAGAAGTTAAAACATACATTTAAAAAGAATTATATTAAAGAACTTAATTATGGTATGACTATATATGGTCCACATAGGGATGATTTTTATTTTGAATACAAAAATAATGATTTAAAAATTTATGGTTCTCAAGGACAGCAAAAATTGGCTATTTTATCATTTAAAATATCAGAAATACCAATTTTTAAAGAGTTTACTGGAACTAATCCTGTTTTATTACTTGATGATATATTTAGTGAGCTTGATATTAAAAAGAGAAATAAATTGCTTAAAATTATGAATAATGAAGATATTCAATGTATTATAACTACTACAGATTTAAGAAATATAAATAAAAAGTATGTTGATAATGCATATGTATTCAATGTTAAAAATGGAAATATAGAAAGAAAGTAGGTAGTAAAATGAGTGAGAAAGTAGAAACTAAATATGATTCTTCTGCGATTCAAGTTCTTGAGGGACTTGAGGCTGTAAGAAAAAGACCTGGAATGTATATTGGTAGTACAAGTTCTAGAGGATTACATCATTTAGTTTGGGAAATTGTTGATAATGCTATTGATGAGGCGTTAGCTGGATATTGTACACATATTGAAGTTACTGTATGTAAAGATAATAGTATTATTGTAAAAGATGATGGACGTGGAATACCTGTTGATATACATCCAAAAACAGGGAAAAGTACTGTTGAAACAGTTTATACAGTATTACATGCTGGTGGAAAGTTTGGTGGAGGCGGATATAAAGTCTCTGGTGGATTACATGGTGTTGGTGCCAGTGTTGTTAATGCCTTAAGTGATTGGTTAGAAGTAAAAGTATATAAAAATGGAAATGTTTATTATCAACGTTTTAGTAAAGGTGGACATCCAGAAGATTCATTAAAAATAGTTGATTCATGTGATAAGGATAGAACAGGAACTACAGTTCATTTCTTACCAGATGATGAAATATTTAAAGAAACTACTGTATATGATTATGATGTATTAAAAACTAGACTTCAAGAACTTGCATATTTAAACAAGGGTTTAAGAATTACTTTATATGATGAAAGAGAAGCTGATAAAAAAGATTCTTTTCACTATGAAGGTGGATTAGTTGAATATGTTCAAATGCTTAATAAAAATAAGAATCCTATTCATGAATCTATCATTGAAGTTGAAGGTGAAGAAAATGATATAAAAATAGAAGTTGCTTTGCAATATAATGAAACATATAATTCTAGTATTTATTCATTTGTTAATAATATTATTACACCTGAGGGTGGCACTCATGAAGATGGTGTTAGAAGGGCTCTTACTAGATGTTTAAATAAGTATGCTTCTAGTGCTGGTATTTTAAAGGAAAAAGATGATCCACTAACTGGTGATGATGTTAGAGAAGGGCTTACAATGATTATATCGGCAAAACATCCAAATCCTCAGTTTGAAGGTCAAACAAAGACTAAACTAGGAAATAGTGAGGTAAGAGGAATAGCTGATAAGATATTTTCACAGGCATTAGAAAGATTTTTAATGGAAAATCCTGATCAAGCTCGTATTATTATTGAAAAATCAATGACTGCAAGTAGGGCGAGAGTTGCTGCTAAAAAAGCAAGAGAGTTAACTCGTAGAAAAGGTGATTTAGATATAACTAATTTCTATGGAAAATTATCTGATTGTAAGAGTAAAGATGCTTCAGTTAGTGAAATATTTTTAGTCGAGGGTGATTCTGCTGGTGGATCTGCAATTAAGGGAAGAGACAGTATGACACAAGCTATATTGCCTTTACGTGGAAAGATTTTAAATGTTGAAAAAGCTAGATTAGATAGAGCGTTAAGTAATGAGGAAATTCGTACAATAATTACTGCTTTTGGAACTGGTATTGGTGAAGAATTTGATTTATCTAAGTTAAGATATCATAAGATAATTATCATGACTGATGCTGATGTTGATGGTAGTCATATTCGTGTATTATTATTAACTTTATTCTATCGTTTCTTTAGACCAATAGTTGAAGCTGGACATGTATATGCAGCTCAACCTCCATTATTCTGTATAAAACATGGTAAAACTATTAAATATGTTTTAAATGAAGAAGAAAGAGATGAATATTTAGCAACTTTATCTCCTAATACAAAGTATGATATTGCTCGTATGAAAGGTTTAGGAGAAATGGATGCTGAAGAATTAAATGAAACTACAATGGATATACATAAGAGAGTTTTAAGACAAATTACTGTTGATGATACAATTGCCGCTGATGAAGTTTTCTCTAAACTTATGGGTGAGGAAGTTGAACCAAGACGTGAATTTATTGAAACTAATGCTACTTATGTAGAGAATCTTGATGTTTAGGAGGGTTTTATGGATAGATTAGAAAAGAACAATATAGTAAAAGAGGTGCAGGATTCATTTTTAGAGTATTCAATGAGTGTTATTGTTGCTCGTGCGTTACCTGATCTTAGAGATGGTTTAAAGCCTGTTCACAGACGTATTTTATATTCTATGTATGAATCAGGTTATACACCAGATAAACCTCATAAAAAGAGTGCTAGAATAGTTGGAGACGTTATGGGTAAATATCATCCTCATGGTGATTCTTCAATTTATGAGGCAATGGTAAGAATGGCACAGGATTTTTCTTATAGATATATGCTTGTTGATGGTCATGGTAATTTTGGTAATATTGAAGGTTATGGTGCAGCTGCAATGCGTTATACAGAATCAAGACTTTCTAAAATATCACTTGAATTATTAAGAAATATTAATAAAGATACGGTTAATTTTACTCCTAACTTTGATGAGAGTGAAAGAGAACCTGAAGTTTTACCTTCAAGATTTCCTAATATTTTGGTAAATGGTACAACTGGTATAGCTGTTGGTATGGCAACTAATATTCCTCCTCATAATTTGAGTGAAGTAATTGATGGTTGTGTTGCTTATATTGAAAATCCTGATATTGATTTAGATGGATTGATGAAATATATTAAAGGGCCTGATTTTCCTACAGGTGCTATTATTCTTGGAAACAGCGGAATAAGAAAGGCTTATGAAACTGGTAGGGGAACAATAACTATTAGAAGTAAGGCTACAATTGAGGAAAATAATGGTAAACAACAGATTATAATTGATGAAGTTCCTTATGGAGTTAATACTTTAGAGTTAAAAAATAAAGTTGCTGAATTAGTTCATAATAAGACAATTGAAGGTATTGCTGATTATCATTCAGACTTAAAAAACGGTATAAAAATTACAATAACATTAAAAAGAGATGCTAATGCTCAAGTAGTATTAAATAAATTATATAAGCATACAGCTTTTCAAACATCATATGGAATTATATTCTTGATGCTTGATCAGGGTGTGCCAAAAACACTTGGATTAAAGGATATAATCGTTAAATATATTGATTATCAAAAAGAAGTTATTATTAGAAGAACTAAATTTGATTTAGATGTTGCTGAAAAGAGAGTACATATCTTAGAAGGATTGAAGATTGCTTTAGATAATATTGATGCTGTTATTAAAGTAATTAGAGGTTCTAAATCAGATGAAGAGGCTAGAAATGGTTTGATAAATGGTTTTTCATTGACTGAAATACAAGCTAATGCAATTTTAGAGATGAGATTACGCCGTTTAACGGGCTTAGAGCGTGAAAAGATAGAAAATGAACTAAATGACTTACTAAAGACAATTGCAGAGTTAAAAGCCATTTTAGCTAGCGATGAGAGGATATTAGAGGTTATTAAGAATGAATTATTAGAAATAAAACAAAAATATGGTGATGAGAGACGTACTAATATTGATATGACTGCAATTGAATATATCGAAGACGAATCTCTTATCCCAGAGGAAGATATTATTATTAATTTGACTAATAATGGTTATATTAAGAGATTAAGAAGCGATACTTACAAAACTCAAAATAGAGGTGGCGTTGGTATTAAGGGTATGTCAACAAATGAAGAAGATTTTGTTGAAAAAATACTTTCTATGAGTACTCATGATTGGCTTTTATTCTTCTCTAATAAGGGTAGAGTATATAGAATGAAAGGTTATGAAGTACCTGAATTTTCTAGACAATCTAAAGGTTTGCCTATTATAAATTTATTACCACTAGAAAAAGATGAGAACATTAGTTCGATGTTAAGTGCTAAACAAGATGATGATTTTACAAAATATTTAATGTTTGCAACTAAAAATGGTATTGTTAAGCGTACTCCAATTGAAGAGTTTGATAGTATTAGAAAAGGTGGTAAAATTGCTATTGTTCTAAAGGAAAATGATGAATTAATAAGTGTTAAAAAGACTTGTGGAAAAAATGAAATTGTAATTGGAGCAAGTAATGGACGTATGGTTCGATTTGATGAGAACGAAGTTAGATCTATGGGTAGAAGTAGTTCTGGTGTTAAAGGTATTGATCTTGATGGATCTATAGTGGTTGGTGCAGAAGTTGTTGAGCCTGGTCATATGGTTCTTATAGTTACTGAGAATGGTTATGGTAAACAAACTTTAATTGATGAATATAGATTAACTCATAGAGGTAGTAAAGGAGTAAAAGCTTTAAATATCACTGAAAAGAATGGTACGATGGTTTCTTTAAAAACATTAATGCCAAATGCACCTCTTGATTTGATGATTATGACTGATAATGGTATTATTATTAAACTTCCTTTAGAGCAGGTTTCAACATTAAAGAGAGCTACACAAGGTGTTAGATTAATGAATTTAAAAGATGGTCAAAAAGTTACTACAGTTGCTTTAGTAGAAAAAGAAGTTGAAGATGAAGAAAATTCAGAAAATAATTCAGAAGAAGAAAGTAAAAATGAAGCGTAATGCTTCTTTTTTTTTGTTAAAATTTAAATTTTAAATTATTTCCCGGGAAATAATTCAATGTTTAATTTAAGCAAGTTACATTAACAATTATATATCTTTAATAATTTAAATTGCTTAAAATGCATTTTGGAAAATGTTATAATTTTCACATAATTTGTTAATTTATTTTAATATTATACAAAATGGTTTCACGTGAAACATATAAGTTTTTATCCACAAATATAGTTATAAAAATAAATATTAAAAATGTTTATTATATATATTAACAATGTTTGGGAAATATTCTAAATTATTTCCCGGGAAATAATTTTAGATTTAAGAATTATGTTTCACGTGAAACATTCTTTCCACAGAAAAAGTAGAAAATATAGTAAATATAAATATTTATTATATTTATTTGTTTAATTATATAAAAAAATAAATATTAAATTATTTACACAAAAAAAGTTAAATATAATCAATTATTTATAGATATTTCAACAAATATTAGTTTCTTTTATAATCAATTTATACACTCTATATTTATATTAAAAAATATTTCCCGGGAAATAATTAAGATAAAAATTAATAATGTTTCACGTGAAACATTATCCACAAGAAAAGTTTAATAATTATAGTAAAATATTTTTTTCAACTAAAAAAGAGATTACTCAATATATATATTCTTATTCTTTTAACTAATAGTAGTTGTTTATATGTTTTATAAGAGTACAAGTTCATTTATTTTATTGAATATCAACAAATATTGAGTATTTTATCTTATATTATTAACTCTTTATTATCCATATTTTTTGGTAATATATAACTATATGAGTATTTTAATTTAAGTCTATGTTTCACGTGAAACGTTATCCACAGAAAAAGTAGAAAATTATAATAAAATTAAATTTTATTCACAACTATATAGAATTTTGTATTAATAAATCTTTTTTTGAACATAAATCAAAATAAAAAAGTATATATGTTCCACGTGAAACAATTTATCCACAAAAAATGATAATAATTGAATTTTTTGAAAAAAAGCCACAAATATTATTAATAAGTATATTTATGTTTACTTTTTCAGCAGTTTATAATACAATATATACGTGCAATGAAAGTGATTGAAACAGGTCAGGATTGGAAAATAGCAGCCTTAAGGTCCTCCTTTCATGTGCACTTTTTATTTTGGAGGATTTTATGAATTTAGACTACATGGAAGAGGCTTTTAATTGTGCCAAAATAGCTTATGATTTTAATGAAGTACCAATTGGTGCTGTAATTGTAAAAGATAATGTTATTATTGGGCGAGGATTTAATAAAAAAGAAAAAAATAATTCTGTTATTGATCATGCAGAGATTATTGCAATAAAAGAAGCAGAAAAGACTTTAAATAATTGGCGATTAGATGAGTGTGATATTTATGTTACATTGGATCCATGTCCTATGTGTGCAAGTGCAATTAAACAATCACGAATAAAAAATGTATATTCTGCATGTAGTAATTCATTTATAAATAATGAAAAGATTTTAAAATTAATTTTTGAAACTGATAATACAAATCCTAGTGTTAATTATATTTCAAATTTAAATGTTGAAAAATCAAAGGAGTTATTGAATAGTTTTTTTAAAAAGCAAAGAAATGATTAAATTCTTTGCTTTTATGTTATAATAGTTTTTAATTGGAGGGATGAGTATGTATCATGCTTTATATCGTAAATATAGACCAAAAGATTTTGATTCTGTTGTTGGACAAGATTCTATTATTAAAACTTTAAAAAATTCAATAATTTATAAGAATTTTTCCCATGCATATATGTTTTTTGGACCTAGAGGTACTGGAAAAACTTCAGTATCGAAAATTTTCGCAAGAAATATTAATTGTTTAAATCCAAAAAATGGTATTGCTTGTGAGGAATGTGACGCATGTAAAGTTTCTTTCTCTAAGGATTGCGTTGATATTATTGAGATTGATGCCGCATCTAATAATGGTGTTGATGAAATACGTGATTTAAAGAATAAAATTTCTCTTGTTCCAAGTGAATTAAGATATAAAGTTTATATAATTGATGAGGTTCATATGTTATCTATAGGAGCATTTAATGCTTTATTGAAAACTTTGGAAGAACCACCAGAACATGCAATATTTATACTTGCAACTACTGATCCACAAAAAGTTCCAGAGACTATTGTTTCAAGGTGTCAGTGCTTTTCATTTAAGCGTATATCAGACAGTGCAATTGTTGATAGATTGAGATATGTTTGTAGTTGTGAAAATATTGATATTGATGATAATGTTTTAAAAAAAATTTCAATTTTATCCGATGGTGGTTTACGAGATTCTTTAGGAATGCTTGATAAATTAGTTTCTTATTCGAATGGGAAAATTACAATTGATGATTTTAATGATGTAAATGGTGTTGTGTCTGACGATGATATTTCTAAGTTTTTAGATTATATTTTGACTGGTAACATTGTGGAAATTTTAAATTTTATTAAATATGTTAATGATAGTGGAAAAAATTTAATTCAAGTTATTACTCAATTAATAGTTTTTTCTAGAAATATGGTTGTGGATTATTATATTTCTAAAACAGATATTAAATATTCTGTTGATTTATTACAAAATTTTTTA
The DNA here is from genome assembly GCA_963661295.1 of bacterium. Lineage (GTDB taxonomy): Bacteria > Bacillota_I > Bacilli_A > RF39 > UBA660 > UBA3789. The sequence goes on along the minus strand of CAVLBI010000005.1, from coordinate 2,700 downwards.
AATTTACTTAACGAAAAAATGTTCGATATAAAAAAGAGTGGTAATACAAAAATTTATATCGAAATGTTTTTATTAAAATTTGTGGATGATTATATTTTAAATACTTCTTCTACATCTACGGTAAAAATTGTTAATAATGATTTGAATAATCATATAAATATTTCTAATAATAAAGTTAATAAACAAGAACTAAAATCTGATAACAGTTCTAAGGCTGCTGTTATTGATAAATCTATGGATTCTAATTTAAGTACTAATAAGGAAATTACTGATAAAATTAGTGTTTCTTTAAATAACGTTGATAATAATGATGGTATTGATGTTAACGAAGATGTTTTTGAACCAAAAATCATTAATATTGATGAAATTATGAAGGTAAGAGTTAATAATACTTTAGCTAAAGCTGATAAGAATTTATTAAGATTAGAAATGAAAAATTTTACTTTACTTAATGATTATACTTTTGATCAAGAAATTGGTTATTTAGTATGTGCAATTTTAGATGCCAAATTGCGTGTTGTATGTGATGATTGCCTTGTTTTAAGTTATGATTACGATTCTAATGCAAGACAGAATTTAAATAATCTCGAAAAGTTAACAGATGTTTATAATAAAATTACTAATTCTAATAAAAATATAGCAATTATTACTGATGAATATTGGGAAAAAGTTAAGAATGAATATATTTTAAATTTAAAAAATAATGTAAAATATGAAGTAATTGAAGAACCAGAACCAATATTTGAAGATTTAAAAAATAATGATATAATAACAAGTAGTGCAGTAGACCTATTTGGTGATATTGTAGAAGTTGAATAGAAAAGGAGAATATATATATGAATATGCAAGCTATGTTAAAGCAAGCTCAAGCTTTACAAAAAGATATGATGAAAGTAAAAAATGAAATTGATGAAACTGAATTTGTTGGTGAAAGTTCAATGGTAAAGGTAACTTTAAAGGGAACTAGGGAAGCAGTTAGTGTTGAAATTGACTGTGATGATAGTTTAGATAAAGATGATGTTGAAATGTTACAAGATAGTTTAGTTTTAGCTATTAATGATGCAAACAAAAAAATTGATAAATTAACTGAACAAAAGATGGGTAAATTTGGTAATATTCCAGGTTTATTTTAGGAATTTTATATATGTATCCAGAAAGTATTAAATGTTTGATTGAATCTTTTAAATATTTGCCTGGAATTGGTGAGAAAACAGCTGAGAGATTGGCTTTTTCTGTGTTGGGATTAGATGTGGAACAGGTTGAATTATTTTCTGAGAGTTTAACTGATGTTAAATCCAAAATTCATAAATGTAGTAAGTGTAATACTTTAACTGAAGATGATTTATGTTACATATGTTCTGATGAAACTCGAGATTCTAAGGTTTTATGTGTTGTGGACGATTGTAAAAGTGTTTTTCTATTTGAACGATTAGGTATGTTTAATGGTAAATATCATGTATTGGATGGTTTAATTTCACCTTTAGATGGTATTAATCCAGAGGATATTGGATTAGATAAATTGCTCGATAGAATTAATGAAGAAAAATTTGAAGAAATTATATTTGCATTTAAGCCAAGTATTGAAGGAGAAACTACAACATTATATATTAAAAGAGTTTTAGAAGGATTAAATATAAAAATTTCTAGGTTAGCAAGTGGTGTTCCAATTGGTGCAGATATTGAATATGTTGATGGCTTGACTTTGGAAAAAGCTTTGAATGATCGCATAACTATAGAATAATTAAAAAATATATTCATAATCTATAATGGTGAATATTATATGAAATTATTAAAAAAAATTACTGTTAGATGTATACTTTCTTCTTTATTTTTGTATAGTTTTGATTGTATTGGGAGTAGGTTTAACGTTTTTATTCCAATTAATCTTATAAATGTTATATTTATTAGTATTTTTGGAACTGTTGGCTTGATTTTATTAGCCGTTTTTAAACTTTTTATTTAGGAGGGTAGTATGGGATATTCTATAATTAAAGAAAAATTTATTAATTATGTTAATGGAATTATTGAAAATGATAGGGTTTCTCATGCTTATTTAATTGAAGTTGATGACTATGACTCTGATTTGTTCTTTGTTTATAGTTTTATCAAAATGATATTATCTAAGAAAAGTTTTGAAGATGTTAATAATTCTAATGATAAAATATTCAATTTAATTGATGAAAAAAATTATCCTGATATTATGGTTATTTCAACTGACTCTTCAATGATAAAAAAGAATCAAATGATTGATTTACAAAGAGAATATAGTAATAAATCATTATATGATAACAAGAGATTTTATATTATAACTGAAGCTGAAAAGTTAAATTCTTCGTCTGCAAATACTATTCTTAAATTTTTAGAGGAACCTGAAGATGATATAATTGCAATATTGCTTACTGATAGTAGATATCATGTTATTGATACTATTTTATCTAGATGTCAGGTATTATCTTTAAAAGAATCAAATAATAATTTTAATTATGATGATGAGTTTGTTGATTTATTGGATTGTGTTTTAAATCCTAAGAATTTTTTTATAAATTATAAGGCTATGACTAATGATTATATTACTGATAAGGTTATTGCTAAAGAGAAGTTTATTAATATTGAATATGTTATAATTGATTATATAAATTCAATTTCTTTTGATGATGAATTTAATGATGATATTAAATATTTATTTAAGAATAAGTCTTT
>CAVLBI010000004.1:0-14234 GCA_963661295.1 bacterium | reverse complement strand
AATGAATTACTATACTATTTACTAACGAAAGTAAATAAAAAAGATTTAAATAACTTTATTAATAAAATTCCAATAAGTAACTCAATAATTATAAAAGAAAAAGATATTAAAAAATATTTAAATCTGGGTTACGTAGTTATAATATATAAACATATATATGCAATTGAATTAAAGTCCCACGAAGGAAGAGGTGTTCAAACTATTAACAGCGAACTATCAATCGGAGGAGCAAAAGATAGTTTTTGTGAAAATATAAATACAAATCTTTCTTTAATAAGAAGAAGAATAAAAAAAGACCTTCTAGTAGAAACATTAAATATAGGAAGAATAAGTCAAACCAAAGTAAATATTTTAGGAATAAACGGTATCGTATCTAATACGTTAATAAAAAACGTTAAAAAAAGATTAGAAAAAATTGATATAGATGGAATAATGGATTCAAGTTATTTAAAATTTTCTTTAGAAGATGGAAAGAATCTTTTCCCAACAATTATGATGAGTGAACGTCCAGATAAATGTAGTATGGCATTACTTGAAGGTAAAGTTGTTATCTTAGTAGAAAACTCTTGTTATGGACTAATTTTGCCAAGCTTTCTTTTAGATTTTTTCCATACAACAGATGACTATTTTCAAAAGAGTTTTAATACTACATTTATAAGAATAATAAGACTATTCGCATTCTTAATCGCTGTATTCTTACCTGCTTTATACATATCTGTAACTACAAGGAATTATGACTTAGTACCTTTTCCACTACTATTAATGTTGAAAGCTGGACGAAGTTTTGTACCATTTCCAGCATACATTGAAGCTTTATTTATGATAATAGCGTTTGAAATATTAAAAGAAAGTGATCTAAGAATGTCCACCACAAGTGGTTCAGCAGTATCTATTCTAGGCGGCTTAATATTAGGAGATGCTGCAGTATCAGCAGGAATAGTTTCTCCAATAATGATCATAATAATCGCAATATCATCAATTGCTGGACTAATATTCACATCAGTAGAACTAGTTAACGTCTTAAGAATATATAAAATATTTTTGTTGTTCCTAGGAACAATACTCGGAATATATGGAGTAATGTTTGGAGGAATAATAATGTTTCTAAATATATTCAAAACAAAAATATTTGGATTTAAATACTTAGAATTCGATAAAAATGAAATAAAAGATTCTATAATAAAAATAGATGACAATGTAAGAAAAAGAAATACAAGACTTACAAATAATGTATTGAGAGGTAGATATAAATGAAAAAGTACTTAGTTATTCTATTAATAATTATTTTAATGACTATATTCATCAAAGTACCAAAGTACGTTGAATTAAACAACTTAGTACTTGTTGATGGAATCGGTGTAAGCTGTAGAGATGAATCATATACTTTATTTATAAAAGAAATAATTCCAACAAAAAATGATACCGGTATAACTTACTCATATAAAATTTATGAAGACACAAATTCAAATATTGATAAAGCTTATAAAAATATAGAAAAAAAAGTAAATAAAAAAATATATTCAAAAGAAGCAAGATATATTATTACTGATTGTGATAAATCAGATAAGATTATAAAATATTTTAATATAAATCCCAAGTATATAAAACATACTAAGAAAAGTATTGAAAAAGAAATAAAATAAGAAAAAGAAGAGTTTTTACTCTTCTCCTAGCGCAGTTAGTTCTTCTTCAGTTAGATTAGTATATTTCATTATAATATTGATATCAACATTATCTTTAAGCATATTCTTAGCTATTTCTTTTTCTCTAAGTTCTATGCCTTCTTTTTTTCCTAATTCTATTCCTTCTCTTTTACCTTCATCTTTTAGTGCCCATTCTTTGTCATAAGCTTCTCCAAAATTACCTTCAAAACTTACTTTTTCTGCTTCTTTTATATATGCTTTCATAACTTCTTCATCACCCAAACCTTTTAGTTTCTCCAAGTCCATATCTACTAGAGCTAAAATATATTTTTCTCTCTCACTTAGACTTTTTTCACCCTCAGTATACCATTTTTTTCTTAAATTTGGTACATATATTTGAATGAATATTAATTTGTCACTTAAAACTAAATTATTTTCGTTTCTTTCTGCATATATATCAATAATTGTGTCATTTCCAGTAAAAGCAAAATTATTTAAGTTTATTTGTATTACTTGAGTATACTCATATGTTTTATCATTTCTAGTAATTTTAGATGAAAATAATCTATGTGCATATTCCATATTTCTTTCTAACACTTCTAAACTACTATTATTATTTACTTCAATATTTAGAACAGAATCATTTAAATGAGCAATATAATCACATCTCTCATTCTTATCACTTTCTTTTTCCTTATCAAGTTCATTTTTACCTAAGACAATATTTTTTAAAATTACCTCATACGAAACATCAATAAAATAAGATAAAAACTTTGCAGAATACTTAATTCTATTTTCATTTTGAAACATAGCTTTTAACATTGAATCAGATAAAATAGATATCTTTTTACCTTTTTCTAACTTCTCAAACTTAACTGCATACTTCCTATCCACTTTTAAGTCATGTAGACGGATAAACTTACTGTCGACTAAATTTACTATGTAATCACCTCCTCTCTAGGAGGCATATTAGCAAACATCTTACAATAATACAAATCATACTTTTTACATTTTATACTAAGAAATATAAATCAAATTTAACATTTTCCCTATAGAATTTTTAATATTGAAAATCATCAAATACCTCAATAATTAAATTCATACAAAAAGAAAAAAACTGTCAAATCAGTTTTTTATTTTAATTCCAAGTAAACTAGTAATAATAAGGGCTTGATTCATATTAAGAATTAAGCCTTTTAATTTACTAGAATCAACTTTTAAACTATTAAACTCTGTCTTAGACAAATCAAGTCCATCTAATTTAGTCTTCAAAAACTCACAATTATCAATACAAGAATTAGAAAAATCAATTTTTTTCCACTTAGTCTCAACAAAACTAGAATCCATCAAACTACAATTATCAAACTTAACATTGGAAACATTCGCCCCAGAAAAATTAGAATATCTTAAATTACAATTAATAAACTCTACATTATTAAGATATGAATCAATAAAAGATACACCAACTAAATTACAATTTTTAAAACATAAATTACTATAAGTATGATCAACCAAAGCCATATTAGACAAATTACACATTTCAAATAAAGAATTGTCAATATCAAGCCCTGTAAACTTAGCATCACTAAAATTACACTTAAAAAATTTAGAATCACTAACTTCGCAATACTCAAAACTACCATCTAAAACTTCATTACTATACTCTTTGTTTAAAACTGAATCTATGGAAAAATCATCTTTCATTTTTACTCCTTTGTATATACTTCTATTCCTTTTGTTATATGCTTTATCTTATGATTATTATGAAAAGTGTTTTTAAAAGTTATTATTACTCCACGACTATTAAAGAAATCATCTCCTGTCTGTACTTGAAAATGAATATGAGGTCCTTGTGTATTACCACTATTTCCAACTAAAGCAAGAACATCCCCTTCGTGGACAATATCGCCAACGGAAAACTTAAAAGAATCTTTCATTATATGACATATTGTACTAGCTTCACCATTATCATGCTTTATTGTAATATAATTTCCCCTAGGATCGTCAATATCACAAATAACTGGTCTACCATCTATTATCTTAGTATCCAAATACTCATTCTTAATATCAATCACAAATCCATCACAAGGGCATACTATCTCCTCACCATAAGAATAATAGTTTTTCTTATCCCTATAGTCATCATGATATGGTAAATCGCTTTTTCTAATTTCAAAATCATAAGCATACCTTTGTGGAATAATATCCCAAGAGTGAGAAGTCTTTTTAGTAAGACCACCATACTCAACAAACCAAGAGCCGTTAAATGGTAATCTATATTTATTTTTACTCACCAATATCACTTCTCTTCAAGTTCTTTAATCTATTCATTTTCTCAAGAATTCTTTTTCTTCTAATCATTTCTTCATCTAAATCGCATTTGTACTTTCCATCAATAAATGAAAGAATAGTACCATCCTCTATATCACTGGGAAGTACCTCAAGAGAAACTTCAGTCCTCTCACCAGTCTCTATATTTTCAAGTACCGCAATATCATCAATTATCTCATCAACAGCATATTTCATAATTAACCTCCATTAGTATCAGTCTTTTCTGTATCAATTGATATACTATCTCCATCTGATGTAAGAATAATAGTTCCAAAAAGATCAGTACGATAGATTTTTGCACCTAAACTTTCAAGTTTTTTTAAAGTAACCTCTTTAGGATGATTATAACTATTATTAGCCCCTACCTCAATAATTGCATACTTTGGAGAAACTTTTTTTAAAAAAGCAGCCGTTGAAGAATATTGAGATCCATGATGTCCAACCTTTAAAACATCACTTTTCAAATCTTTATCAAGGATTTCCTTCTCAACACTACTAGTCGCATCTCCCATAAATAGATATGAAGTATTATTATAAGTCAATTTCAAAACAATAGATGTATCATTTAAATCCTTCTTATCACGACCAATATGTAATACAGATATACTAGTATCACCAAACTTCAAAGTATCATCTTCATTTGGTGTCTCAAAAGCAATACTTTTACTTTCTAAAGCATCAAGAACCTCCTCAAATGTTTTAGTAGTAGTAATCGCATCAGGCATGTAAAAATGGTCTATATCAAAATTCTTAATTATATCATCCATTCCACCAATATGATCCTCATGTGCATGAGTTCCAAAAACATATTTGAAACTAGTAACACCTAAATCCTTAAAATATTTAACAAGTTTCTCCCCATCCTCATTATTACCAGCATCAATCAAACTATATTCATTATTTTGATTAATTAAAATACAATCAGCCTGTCCAACATCAACAAAATAAATCTTTAAATTATCACCATCAGCATTTATAGTTTGTTTAACATCAGTAGTGGACCCATTCTTAATACTTTGACTACTACTATCAAAATAGTCTGTATAAAAATATCCAACAGCTACAATCACCAAAACTAGTAATGCATGAATTAGTTGTTTTTTCATCTTCTTACTCATAAAACTATATCCCCTCTTCTAATATGAAATATCATTTTTTGTAATAGTCTTTAAAATAGACTTTTTCTTATTGTTTTTAGTATTTCGTGCATGATTAATTATAGTTTTTTCATATACATTTCTAATAAATCTTGCATTACCAAAATTCTTAGTATCTCTATTTTCATTGATCAATTTATTAACAACCTCTACTGCATCATCCTCTAGTGCAAAACCACTTTTTACTACCATATTCTTAAATATTTGAATTAATTCTTCATTTGTATAATCTTCAAATTCAAAAGTATAACCAATTCTAGATACAATACCAGAGTTAGAATCTAAAAAGTCCTGCATCTCTTTAGTATATCCCGCAAATATAACAACCAAATTATCACGATAATCTTCCATTGCTTTAATAAGAGTCGCAATACATTCACCATTATATGAATTATCATTATTTTTCGTAGCCAATGTATATGCTTCATCAATAAAAAGTATACCACCCATTGCCTTATTAATAACATCCATAGTCTTAACTGCAGTCTGTCCAACATACTCCGCAACTAAATCTCGAGAAGTAACTTCCAATAACTTATTTTGCTTAATATAACCCAAGTTATATAAAATATCCGCAATCATTCTCGCAACCGTAGTTTTACCAGTTCCAGGATTACCTAAAAATACCATATGTAAATTAATATTATTAATTTTTAAATCATCCTTAGTCTTATTTTTCAAAGTAATTAAATCAACTAAATCATTTAAAGACTCTTTTACCTTACGTAATCCAACTAATTCATTTAACTCTTTAAATACCTCGTCATTGCTTTTTGCCCCATCTGTCTCAGGTACATCCTTATTAAAAGAAATATAATTATATAGACTAGTAACATAACTACTATAATCTAAATCACTCTTATCAAAAGTACTACTAATATAATCAAGTAGCTTAATATTAAACTCATCACTAATATTTACTCGACTTATAAGTTCATTATACACATCATTAACAGTAGGTTTAATAACATCAATATTAAAAATAAAAAATTCTGTATCAAGCCTTGGATCATTAAGAATAAATTCATCAACTGTTTCACGCTTACCAGTAATAATAGTTATACTATTTCCTTTTAAAGCTTCGCAAAACAAATATATAAACTTTTTCTTAAAAGAAACATTCTTTAAACTAATAGCCTCTAAATTAGATATATGAACAATTCCATTATTATATAACTCTGAAATATCTTCTTCCTTACTCAAATTATATAAAGAATAATCAAGAAGCTTCTCATTAGAAACATACCCATACTTACTAGAATAAAACTTAATAATATCAATTATCTTCCTAATAGTTCCATCATCTTCACCGTTAATCCTAATATTAAAAGGAATATAATTAGGTTCTTCTTTCTTACTATATAGTTCCATATAATTAATTATCTTTTTTAATAACCCTTTAGACTCATCACTTATAAATAAAGAATCAATTGTCTCTAAACTATAAGTAGAATCATTCATTGCATTTACTTTATCATCTTTAAAAGAATCACGTTTCCTAGAAACATCACTATTAATATCACTATTCTGAAAAGTAAAAGCTCCATCTTTACTATCATTTTCTATATCAGTACTTTTATAAGAATCACCAAAAAAATCATTATAAACATCTTTTAAAATATCTTCTCTTCTCATGTTACCTCCTACAATATCTACATCTATAATAACATATAAAGAAAAGAAAAAGTGTAAATTTATAATTATTTACACTTTATTTTTTATTCGTCTTTTCCTACATTAATTTCTAATATTTTATCTTTTAATTCTTTTTCAATATTTTGTAATTCAACTTCTGCTTCCTCGCGTTTTGCACGACCTTCTTCATGAATCTTAATAATTCCATCTAAAGTTTCAAGTATATCACTATTAGTCTTCTTAAGAGTTTCAATATCAACAATTGTTCTTTCACTTTCCTTAGCAATATCTAAAGAACCTTGTTTTAAAGTTTCACTATTCTTCTTTAACATGTCATTTGTTAATTCAGAAACAGCTTGTTGTTGTTTTAAAGCAACCTTAGCATTATTAATTCCTAATGCAAGTACCATTTGATTTTTCCATAATGGAATAGTATTTGTAATTGAACTTTGAATCTTCTCAACTAATTCAGAATCATTATTTTGTAATAATCTAATTTGAGGAGCCATTTGAATACAAATTACTCTAGTTACTTTCAAATCATGTAGTTTCTTTTCAAATCTATTAATTTGGGCTTCCATATCTTGAACTTTTTGAATATCAAGTTGTTCCTTTGTCTCTTCTGCAGTCTTCTTTAACTGAGGCATAGTAACATTACGCATCTCATCTAATTTTCTTTCTCCTGCAATTATATATAAAGATAATTCTTTAAAATATTCTAAGTTCTTTTGATACATTTCATCAAACATAGAAATATCTTTTAGTAACATAATCTTACTCTTATCAAGTCCCTTTTCAATACCATCTACGTTTGACTCAATTTTACTGTATTTAGCAATTATCTTATTTAACTCTTTCTTAGCATCATAAAATAATTTAGCTAAACCTTTCTTCTCACCAATTGATCCATCAAAGCTTTTAATTTCACTTACTAAATCAGCAAGTAAATCTCCAACTTCTCCAGTATTTGTTTGAGTAACTGAATTCATAACATACTTAATTTTCTTATCCTTAATAAGATTTACAATATCAGTATTAGAAACATTCTTATTTACTAAATCAAGATCACGTGCTTTACTCTTCTTAATACCAAAAACAACAGGACTAATACTAATAGACTTTGAATCACTATATAAATATTGATTATCAAGCATATAAAGCCACATAGAATTAGATATCCATACAGCATCATAATCTTTAGAATTCTTATTAAGTGCATCAACAATATCTAAGTCACCCATATACTTAAAAGTAATATTTATACCCTCACTTTTAGCATACTTAGTAACACTAGATGCAACACCTTTATTCTCATAAGAAGATAAAATTACAAAGCTTGCCTTTGGTCTAGGACTATTAAATAAACTACCAACAAGCCAAATAAATATAAATGTAACAATAACGACTGCACCAAACCCATATAAAGTTCCTTTACTCTGTTCGCTCAATCTCATCCTCACCACTACTTTCTTATACAAGAAGAACAAACAATCTCTAAAAAAAGAATAACAATTATCTAAATTTAAAAGTGAAATAAAAAAAGCCTAGAAAAATAAAGAATCTAGACTAATCAAAAATATTTATATTTTTTCTTCAATAATTTTCTTATCGTATTTTATCTTCCAAACATTAGCTCCATCTCTTGATCTAATCACAGATATCTTGTCATCTACTATTTCAAGAGCACAGCAATTTTCAACTCCAAATACAACTCTATCAGTATTTTCTAAATCATTATATAAAGAGCTTTTCTTAGTATCATCCGCATTATAATGAGGACAAAAACTAATATCAGTAAAGCCAAGCCCCTCAATAAAAGTATACTTATCGCTTTCTCCTCTTAATATTAAAGAATCAGAATATCCATCCCTAGATAACATAATTCCACCAGCAGAAATACCAACAAGTACTGCACCTCTGTCATATGCACTCTTAAGTAACTCATCAATCCCAAAAGACTTTACAATATCCATTAACTTAATAGTATCTCCACCACCAATATAAATAATATCAGCATTATTAATCTTATTCTTAACAATATCAGGATTATTTATAATATTCTTCTTCTTTAAATAAGCACACTCACATCCCAAATCTTTATATATTTTCTTAACCAAATCATAATAAGAATCAGAATATGAACTAGCAAGTCCAATAAATAGTAAATTAGGTTTAGCAACACCAGCTAACTTAACAATCTCCTCATCTATTTCTTTTGTCTCATAAGTAGTAGTACCTTTACCAATCTCTCCTCCACCTATTAAAACTAACTTTCCCATAATAACCCTCCTAATAAATTAAATAGTTTCTTCTTCCTCAACCTTAGTATTTAATTTCTTATCAAAATACTCAGGATTTTTAACTATATACTCTGCAAGTTGAATAGACTTAGCAAAATAAAAACCATCAGCAATTCTCTCATCCAAAGTAAATGTTAAATCACAATACTTTCTACCATCAACTTCCTTTATTGTCCCAATAGTAACAATAATAGAATTAGTACCATAATCATTTAAATGATGATAACAAGAATTAGCTTTAATACTTCCTAAGTTACTAAAAATAATAGTTGCGTAATTAGTGTCTCCTTCAGTTATAGCTTTAGGACTCCATCCATGTTTATCTAAAAAGAAAACAAACTTTACAATTAAACTTAAAAGCCATCTTGGTAATGATGTAAAACTCTTAAGAATACCATCCATTGAATTAGTACCTTCTTTTCTAACTTTAAAAACATCTACAGATAATCTTTTACTAAAAGTTTTTAAATCATCTTCTGGATTTAAGTCAACTGTAATAATTCTCTCTTCTCCACTATCACTTAATTTATTTTTCGCAATAAAAGCAAAATTTATTTTATTTCTTTCATATAATCTTTTATTCTTAACAAATCTATTTAAAGCATGTCTATTGTAAACTGTTATACCAACAACATACATAAGTGCATGAAAATAAGTCATCTTAATTTCACTATTATTTTTTTCATTATATTTATCAACATATTTAACAAGTTCAGTAACATCAAAATTAGATGTATAAGAAACTTCTGCCTCAACTCTTTTTGGCATTATATACGGAACAATTGCTTGAATTGTATCTTTAGGTGCAATAAACTTTGCATCCTTTCTATCTTTACTAAATAAACTCATTATTATTCGCCTCTCCTCTTCTTTTCTAATAATTCAATATATAATCTACTAACTTCACTAACTATATCATCCCAACTCTTATATATATCACGTAAAGCATCATGACTAACTTCTTTAAGTAACTTATCATTAGATAAAATTTCATCTATTCTTTTAGCATACCCCAAAGCCGTATTTTCTGCTAAAAAACCATTAACATTATTCTCAACATAATAAGAAGTAGCAGTTTTCTCAATAAATAAAGTTGGTGTCTCTTGAGATGCAGCCTCTATTTGTACTAAAGAATTTGCATCATACCAAGAAGGAAATAAAAATAAATCAGCTCTTCTATAATACATCGCAAGTAATTCTCTATCGCTTATCTTACCAGTAAGAATCACTTTATCATTAAGATTATTTTTAGAAATATATTTTTTCAATTCATCTTCATCTTGACCACTACCAACAAAAATCATCTTATATTTATATTTAGGATTAAGACTCTCAAGTTCAACTAAAGAGTCAATTATAAAAAATATATTTTTTAATTTATTAAGTCTACCAACAAATAAAAGTACTTTGTAACTATCATCTATTTTACTTATTTCATTGATCCTTTCTCTTGCACCATCAATATCCTTAATAGGATCAATTGAAGATGCATTTTGCATTATTCTAACATCTCTTTTATAACCATACTCTTCCTTAAATAACTGAGCAATTGAATTGTTAACTGTCCATACTTCATCACATTTATTAAAAGTATTAACAATACCCTTAGTAATAATAGATGAAACACCATCAAACTTTAAAGCTCTTTTAATATCTTGTTTATATTGTGAATGAAGAGTTCCAATCAAAAGAGAATTATGCTTTTTAACATACTTAATACCCATTTTACCTAAAGTCGCAGGAGAATGTATATGAACTATGTCTAATTTGTACTTATTAAGTTCACTACTAAAATCAAGATCAACCTTAGGAAGAGGTAAATTATAATCAATAAAAGGTACAGGAAGTGAATTACACCTTACAACCTTATAAGGAAAAACACTATCATCAAAATTACCTTTTACAGGTTTAGGGCAAAATACAATTACATTATAATCCTTACATAATCTTCTAGCATAATTGTCAACTACCATAACAACGCCATCTACCATAGGATAAAATGTATCAATAAAAAACCCTATCGTTAATTTATTCATTCTACCACCTTATCTAAAATTATAGCATATATAACTTTCAAATTAAAAGAACAAATAAAAAGTAGCTAATAAAATTACTATTAACTAACTTCTCTTTGTATCCAAAACATAATCACATTAACTAAATATTTAACTTCAACTGAAGTAAGTTCTCTTTCCTTTGGAATATTATGAATTCTCTCAATACATCCCCTACAACATGTACCTGTCGCATGTTGTGCAATAAAAACAGGATGAGTCTGTCTCATAGGAGTCTGTTTACCATCATTTTTAGGATTGCTACTAGCAACTCTACTTTCTAATATCTCGTAAGCATCTTTGCTTATCTTATCAAGTCCTTTATCTAAAACATAATCCTTCATCTTCTTATTTAAATGAAAAGATCCCCTAAACTTAGATTTAGAAAGACTATCTAATAATCTATTAATATAAGAACTATTATGCATAATCACCATTCCCTAAAATTAAATACTTCCTTTATCTTAACCTTTAACTCATTATAAGTAGAATTACTATAACACTTAATTATAATTTTAATAAAATCTTCTAAAATCTTCTTAGTCTTCTGAGTCATATTCTTAGACTCATAAATAAGATCAATAATCTTTTTATTTTGTTCCTTCAACTCCAAAATACTAGTAACATTAGCCTTATCTAATATATCAAATAAATTAATAATTAAATCTTTTTTATCTTCATTATTATATTTACGTAATAATTTCCTAATCTCACTTCTTAACTCCTTAGAATAATCACTAAGTTCAACCTTAATAAAGTCATAGTCATTACCAATTTCCCAGTATGCAATATTATGACAATAAATGGATTTGACCTTAGCTCGTATTACGTATTCATTCGCATTATTAAGAAACATTCCTACAACTGAATAGTCTGGTACTATATGTATATATTTCTTTTTTAAGTATTTAAAGTTTACTGAGTTAAATTCCTTGTCAAGTAATCCAGGACCATCCATATTATATACAAATTTTATTTTTCTTTGTACAAATATATTTGCATACATCGAAGCAACCATCGCAAGGTTTCCTCCTTTAGAGTGCCCTCCTACTAATAACTCACATCTAGAAAAAGTAAAATGTTTATTTAAATATGAGATTGCTTTTTTATGAGTTTTAGTAGGAAATTCATAAGATAATAAAAAGTTCTCTTTCCAACCACTAAATAATGCATTAGTCCCTTCAAAAGCAACAAACACTTTATTTTTTAAATATTCAATACTAACAGCACAAAATTGAATATCTTCTGACTCATCTATACTAAAATTATATAATAAACAATCTCTATAACGTTTCGAGTCTTTCATATAACTTAAAAGTTTATTTCCCTCTCTAACAGCTAAAACATTATTATCTTTATTTTTATATATACCAACATTAACTCTACCTAGTTCTTTTACAGTCATCTTACTCTTTTTAAAACATAATTTTAAATCAGCATACACTAAAAAAGAAAATATAGTCGCATCTACTTTATTAAATGGTTTCTCATCAAAAGAATAAATTCCATACTCATCAATATAATCATATACATTCATAAACTTCACCTACTATTTCATTATACACTAAAATTAAAATAATTACTTCAATCTTCTTTTAATAATATCATCAGTTTCTAATCTACCTACAAGTAAAGAAGAATTGTCATAGTGTCTCATGTTATTTTTAATTACCTGTTTCTCATCATAATTAGCATAACAATACCTACAAAAATGTTTACAAGTATTATATTCACCTATATCAACCATCTGAACACAACTACATTTATTTTCTTTACGAGCAGTCCAACCTTTATAGGTGTTCCCAGTAAGCTTAAAGGCAAGAGTATGCGACAAACAATCCCTCTTAATAAAACCATATTGAACTAAGTCATTATCTTCAAAACAAGTCTGAACAGTCATATTATGTTTAGCTGCTATCTCACTAAAACCAATTCCTATAGACTTATAATCAATTGATGTAAAAGCTCTCTTCTTAAGAATATACTGATTATTTAAAACATTCTTATAATCATCAATAAAAGAAACAATAATATTATTAACATACCCATCAAGTAAACTACATAATCTATCAAACATCAGTAAGTGATAAGATATATTATATTGCTCACTCAGAAATATTGGATCATATCTTACATAAAGGTTCTCCCGCCCAATCATTTCAGATATCTTTTTAACACTTTCAATTACTTCTTTCTTATCAGGTACACCTGGCTCTATATTTTTTTTATATGGAGTAATAGTAACATGAAATATTATTGGCTGAGTAATTTCTTTTAAATATTTAAGTATAGGTTTAGGATTCTTTGTACAAAAAAGTATTAAATCAACATCTTCAAAATAAATCCTGCTAACTAATTTCTTATTAAAAGGATTTCTAACATCAACATATCCATCCCTATATCTATTAATAAACCAATCACTATAAAAAGCAACTATATCAGTTCTACCACTTACATTTAATATCATAAAGCACTCCTCACAACCATTTTACCATAAAAATAAAAGAGTGAATATTCACTCTTTACAAACAATTAAATTTAAATATTTCCTCTTTCAGCCCATTTAGGATAGCACTTATAAATATCCCATAAATATCCAAGAATCTTCTCTTTCATTTCATCTGTTAAATCTTCAAAAGTTTCCTCTATATTATTATAAAAATTTTCTTCTGCTTCTTCTGTATCTATTTGAGCAGTATCTATAAAATCAGCAACAATAAGCATATCAAAATGTTTATGATCTTCCTTAAATCCATAATAAATATTAGAAATATATTTAATAAGCATTTTATATGGCTTTAACTCATAAAAATATTCATCAGCACCTATTTTTTTAATTGTAGAAGCATCTAAATTTAAATTTATATCATCAGATAAAGAGTACCAATAATCAAAAACATCATCTTCATCATCATCAAAAAATGCAATATTATAAATCAATTTGCAAGATCCGTCAGCTGTAAAATGAAACCCTTTAGTATCACCTGATGTTAAAACAAGATTTTCAAAATCTACATATTCAACCTTAATTCCTAATTTTTTCAATAATTGATAAGTCTCATCAAAAGTCAAAATACCATATGTATTAACTAAAGCATAAATACCTTTAAATAC
>CAVLBI010000003.1:0-2446 GCA_963661295.1 bacterium | reverse complement strand
TAAGCAAGGCCAGAACAAAAGCCTTTATAGGCGTCAAAGAAAAACCACTAGTTTTACTAGTGAATTCTTTTTTTTGTTAGAATATTTAGGCTTTATTTGTTAATTTGTAAAATATTTTTGAATAATATATATATAGAAATAAATTTCCAAAGATAGGTAAATTCACTATGTTCTGGAAAAATATTTCCAATTGTTTTTGTGTTTGACAAATAAACTGAAAAATGATATAATTTCAGTGTAATTGTCAGAAGGAAGAAGGGCTAATATGAAAAAAGAGGAGAAAATCAATTATAAAATTGATAGTGATGTTCTTAAAAATTATGTAGAAACCATTAATTCAATAACAGAGCCAATGAGTCAAATTAAGGAGCAACTTAATCGGCTAACAAATCCAATGCAAGAATTGGGAAAATCAATTAATGCATCTATGAACCCAATCATTGAAGCCGGTAAAACTGCTTCTGAGTCAGTTAATTCAATTGGAAAAATTGGAGAACAAATTAGTAAACCAATTAATCCAATTCTAGGGAAGCTAAAAAGCATTAATTCCATGTCTAATGTTATTAAGGAACTATCGATTAAATATCCGAACAATCAAGCAAAAATATTTACAGATACTATAAAACAAATAATGAATACCAATAATGGAATGCTTTCTACAAGAATGATAGAACCATTAAATATAAGTAGACAATATCTATCAATTATGGAAAAAAATAATGATATTGAAAAGATTTCAAGGGGTATTTATGTTTCGCCAAGTGCTTTTGAAGACAGTTATTTTTCTTTCCAACAAAAATATAAAAAGGCTATTTTTTCACATATGAATGCTCTATATTTTTATGGTATGACTGAAGAATTTCCATATAATTATACAGTTACTGTGCCTCAAAGTTATCATGTGGACGTTGTGAATGAAAAATGTAATGTGTTTTATGTTTCTGATGATATATATGAACTTGGTGTTGTAGAAATAGAAACTCCAAACGGAAATAAAGTAAGAGCTTATGATAAAGAAAGAAGTATTTGCGA
This sequence comes from bacterium, assembly GCA_963661295.1. Taxonomy (GTDB): domain Bacteria; phylum Bacillota_I; class Bacilli_A; order RF39; family UBA660; genus UBA3789. The sequence continues at coordinate 1,414 of CAVLBI010000003.1, read as the reverse complement.
TATTATAAGATCAAAAGGAAGAATGGATTCAGAGCAAGTTAAAAAAGCAATAAAACAATATATGCAAAGTCAAGATAATGATATTGCAAAACTATCAGAATATTCAAAAAAAATGGGATTAAACCAAAAAGTAATGGAAATGGTAGGTGGATATTATGAGTAATTCTGCATAAGCAGTTAAAGATAAACTAAAAAATGTTTCAAGAGAAAAAAATGTAGATTTTAATACTATGATGAGATTTTATATGTATGATAGATTTGTTGAACGTTTATCAAAAAGCATTTATAAAGATAATTTTATATTAAAAGGTGGCTTCTATTTGAGCAAATTGTTTGGATTAGATAATAGAAGTACTATGGATATAGATACTGCAATAAGAAAAGCAGAATTTACTGAAGATAACCTTATTAAAATGGTAAATGAAATTATTAATGTTTATGTAGGAGATAATGTAAAATTTAAAATTGAAAAAACAGAACCAATTCGTGATGAAGATGAATATGGTGGATTAAGAATTACAATTAATTTTATGTTAGAAAACATTAAAGATAAATTTCATATTGATTTAGCAACTGGAGATCCAATATATCCTAGACCAGATAATTATAGATATGAATCTTTAATAGGAGATGAAATCTATAAGGTTTGGTCATATAATATTGAAACTGTTCTTGCTGAAAAAATTGAAACAATTCTTAGTAAACTTGAAACAAGTAGTAGAATGAAGGATTATTATGATATTTATTTAATATATAAATTTAAGTTTGATAAAATAAATAAAGAAAAATTTAAAGGAGCTGTCGAAAAGACTTTTAAAAAAAGAAAATTTGATGATGATTTAATAGCAAATTTGAAAATAGTTAAGGAAAGCAAAGTTTTAAGAGATAAATGGCTTAGCTATTCAAGAAAAAATAGTTATGCTAAAGATGTTGAGTTTGAAGATACATTAAAATGTCTTGAACAATTTATTAATATTTTAGTTCTAGATGCAGATAAAATATAATATTTTGGGTACTAATAGACTAAAAGATATCATTTTATTACGGATAAAGTTAATTTTATCCGTATTATTTTAATAGTTTTAATTTTGATTTTAAAATTTATTTGACAAAACTAATGATAAATACTATTTTTTCATTAGTTTTGTCAGAAATGAAGTTTTAAGTACATATTGAAAATATGTATATTTTATTATGTTTGAATAAAACAAACAAACTCTACGGAGAGTTTGTTGAAAAAAATCATCTCTTTTTATATACTGATTACAAGGTAGGCGTGGACTAAATGAATTATGATAAAATAGAAAGTTTTATTCAACAAAAAAGAAAAGATAAAGGACTTACTCAAAAGCAACTTGCGGAAAAGTTAGGAGTTACTGATAGAGCTATTTCTAAATGGGAAAGAGGACAAGGG
>CAVLBI010000002.1:0-2736 GCA_963661295.1 bacterium | reverse complement strand
GTATTGATGATACTATAAAGTTAATAGATGAATATTATGAGGGATTTAAAAAATTAGAAAAATACCCATTTGAGATAATAGATAAAAATACTAATGCTTTTTTAGGTGTATTTTTAATTAAGTTAGATTTATTTGATGAAGATTGTTTTGAGTTTACTGTTTATATAGATGAAAAATATTGGGGTATGGGAATATATAGTGAAGTATTACCATATATGGTTAAATTTAGTTTTGAAAATATAAAGACTGGTAATTTTAGAGGTTTTGTAATGGATAAGAATAATACCAGTAAACATGTTTTAGAAAAATGTGGATTTAGTTTAGAAAAGGTATTTGATGTTGATGGACTTGATGGGAAAATCTATAGTTATTTAATAAAAAAAGATGATTATTTCAAAGATAAATAATCTAGTGATTAGTAATTTACTAAGGATAAAGTAAGATGATTTAATTTATATAGGGGTGATAATATGCATTATATGAAGTTACATAATGATCCATTTAATTTAATTAAGAGTGGTACAAAGACTATTGAATTAAGACTAAATGATTTAAAAAGACAAAAGATTAAAGTAGGAGACTTAATAGAATTTACAAATAGAGTTACTGATGAAAAGATAGTAGTTAGAGTAGTGGACTTGATTAAATTTAATAGTTTTTCAGATTTATATAAGAATTTTTCAAAGGTTTCTATGGGATATAGAGAAGATGAAGAGGCTAATCCGAGTGATATGGAACTATATTATTCTCTTGAAGACCAAGAAAAGTATGGTGTACTTGCGATTAAGATAGAGAAAATTGTTAAATAAAATTATTCGTTTTTTAACGGATTTTTATGTGTAAGGAGGAGTTTTTATGAAATATCAAATAATTAATGGTGCAATTACTTTTGGAAATAATACAATACTTGAAGAAATTAATTTTACAATTAATAAGAATGATAGAATCGCAATTGTTGGACGTAATGGTAGTGGTAAAACTTCTCTTTTAAAGTCACTTGTAGATAATGATATGCTTGAGTCTGGTCTTGGACTTGATGATTTAAAAATTGTAAAGATTGGAAAACCTTCTATTGGTTATCAGGAACAACATGCTTTTTCTAACTTAGATGTTACTTTACTTGATGAGATATTAAAAGTGTATAAAGATATTACTAATCTTGAAAGTAAAATAAAAAAATTGGAAGATAAAATGGTTAGTAATGCGACAAGTGAAATTATTTTGGAATATACTGATTGTATAGAACGATATAAATTAATAGGTGGTTATTCTTATAAAAAAGAATATGAAGTTGCTTTAAATAAATTTGGATTTAGTAGTGAAGATAAGATGAAAAAGTTATCTGAATTTTCTGGTGGACAAAGAACAAAAATATCTTTTTTAAAATTACTTCTTAGTAAACCAGATATATTATTACTTGATGAACCAACAAACCATTTAGACATTGTAACTGTTGAGTGGCTTGAGGAGTATTTGAGTAATTATCCAAAGGCTTTAGTAGTAATTTCACATGATAGAATGTTTTTAGATAAAATTGTAAATAAAGTCTATGAGATAGAATATGCAACTCTTACTTTATATAAAGGTAATTATTCTTCATATGAGTTACAGAAAAAATTGAATTATGAGAAACAACTTGCAGATTATGAGTTTCAACAAAAAGAAATAAAAAGACTACAAGATATAGCAGATAGATTTAGATATAAACCTAGTAAAGCATCTATGGCAATGTCAAAGTTAAGAAAAATAGAACAAATGACAATAATTGATAAACCAGAACATGCAGATACTAGAAATTGGAAGTTTTTATTAAAAGTTGATGACTATAGTAGTAATAATGTTTTGAGTGTAAAGGATTTAGTAATTGGTTACCAAAATATACCATTATCAAAAGTATCATTTAATTTATATAAAGGACAGAAGCTTGCAATTATAGGAGAAAATGGTAAAGGAAAATCTACACTTATAAAAACATTAATGGGAATTATTCCTAAAATAAGTGGTAAATTTACTTATGGATATAATGTTAATAAAGAATATTTTGATCAACAAATGGAGTTTTTAAATGATGAGAATACTGTATTTGATGAATATTTACTGGCTTTTCCAACAGAAAATCCGCAACAGGTTAGAAATATACTAGGTACATTTATGTTTAGTGGAGAAGATGTTTTTAAAAAGATAAAAGTTTTGTCTGGAGGAGAAAAAGTAAGATTACAACTTTGTAAGATACTTAGAAAAAGTCCTAACTTATTAATATTAGATGAACCTACAAATCATTTAGATATTTTTAGTAAAGAAAAGTTAGAGTCATTATTAACTGAATATAATGGTACTGTTTTATTTGTTTCTCATGATAGATATTTTATAAATAAGGTTGCTGATTCACTACTTATTTTTGAAAATGATGAAGTTGTTTATTTTGATGAAAAATATGATGAATATGTAAATCAAAAGAAGAATGTTGTTATTAATAATGAAAAAGTAAAAGATAAAAAGATAAGTAAAAAAGAGTCGAAGCCTAAAACTAATTTTGCAATCATGAAAAAGTTAGAAAGAGATATAGATAAAAAAGAGAAGAAGAGAAAAGAGTTAGAGAAAAAACTTTTTGATAAGGAAATTTATACTAATATAACAAAGATAAATGAAATCAATGATATGATCGAAAATCTTACTAAAGAAATTGATAAATTATATGATGAATGGGAAAATATGAGTGAGTAAGATAGTTATAGG
>CAVLBI010000001.1:8431-9888 GCA_963661295.1 bacterium | reverse complement strand
GTTTTTTCCGGTTACTTTGATTTTTAATCTATTTTTCATTTATAACCTCAATATTTTTTATTTCTCCTTTTATTAATATTTCATTATCTAATAATTTATTGGGAGTAAGACTTGTTCCTTTTATGTTTATTTTTTTTGAGGTTGTTGTGAAGGATATAAAGTTATTTTCTAACGATATTAATCTTTGATAATTTTTTATATGTATATATTTATCTGTAATTGTTAATTCAAAGTTATGGTCATTTATATAGTTATTTAATCTATCAAACATGTTATCACCAATTAATTATATGTTTGTAGGTATTAAAATTATAATTTTATCTTATAAATACTTTTGTTTTTTACAAAATAAAAAAGCATTTTAGAATGCTTTTCGTTATTGAAGTCTTTCTCTAATAATTGTTGATACTTCTTTCATATCAGCTTTACCTTTTAATTTAGCTTGAGCTTCTTTCATTACTTTTCCCATGTCTTTTTGACTTTCAGGTTTTACTTCAGCAAATATTTCATCAATTACTTTTATAACTTCTTCACTTGATAATTGTTCTGGTAAATAAGCCATTAAGATATCAATTTCATTTTGTGTCTTTTCTACTAAGTCAGCTCTATTTCCTTTTTCAAATTCTGTAATAGAGTCTTTACGCATTTTAATTTGTTTATTAACAACATCAATTAATAAGTCATCATTAATTTCTTTTTTATGATCTATTTGCTCTTGTTTTAAGGAAGCTTTTACCATTCTGATTACAGTTAGTTTTTCTTTGTCTTTTGCTTTCATTGCTTCAATCATGTCTTTGTCTAATTTTTCTACCATATTTTTTCATCTCCTGTTTTTATTATAGCAAATTTATTTGGATTGTAAAAGAATTCGCTAGATGTTTCTTTATATTATAATTTAATATATTTTAATTTTTAAATAAAAAATAGAGATTTTAGTAATCTCTATTTCTATTAGCGCGATCTCTTTTTCTAGAATTCTTGATTCCTTCTTTTTTTGCTGCTCTTCTTTTTACTCCTGGTTTATCGTAAGCTTCTCTTTTTTTCCACTCTGAAGGGACACCGTCTCTTGCTACTTTTTGTTTGAACTTTCTTAGAGCTTGATCAAGATTACCTCTAACAGTTACTTTAGTTGCCATCAAATTCCCTCCCTTCACATTAACTAAATTGAATTATAGCAGAAGATTTATTGATTTTCAACCCATTTTCCGACATTTTTGTTAAAAATAAAAGAAAAATCTATAATTATAGGATATTTTTTGTATTTTTTAGTATTTTCTATGAAAAGAATAGATATATGTTTCTTATCAATATTCCAAGATACGATCCTAAATTAAATACAAATTTAATTATATATGGAAGAGTTATAACTATTATTATAAAAATTAATATATTTATTATTATCTTTTTTAAATTTATTTTAATGGACAAACATTTCCTTCTGCGATACGTCTTATTCC
>CAVLBI010000001.1:0-8421 GCA_963661295.1 bacterium | reverse complement strand
GCTTTTAACTCTTTAATTACATTAACAAGAGCATTTATTATTGTGCCAGATATACTTGTTCCTCCTTTTATATTTTCTAATTCTTGTTCCCTAATAGGTTTCATTTTATTTTACACCTCCTATTTAATTACAATGACTAGGATTTGTTATGCCTTCAAACACTCCACTTATGAATACTACTAAAGCAGATATTCCTAAAGCAATCCAAAGAGTCATTCCTTCTCCACCACGCAATTTATTCATTTCATTATCAGTAAGTCTTTCTATTTTAATCACCTTCTAATATAACTTTAAATATTTCTATTAATTTTATTTTTCTTTCTCTTATAGTTAGGTTAACAGTATCATTTGTTTTATAACTTTTTACTAAGTCTACTTTTATTAATATTTCTTTATATTTCTTTTTACCATTAGTTACTACTACATTATTATCTTCTATAATATTAAATTTATTTTCTTTATCATTAACATACAATTTAGTATTTTTATATAGTAATTCTTTTTCTTTATCTTCTAGTACTAACAAACAAATATTTTTATTCATTACTATACAAGTAAGAGATTTATCTTTATAGACTTTGTAGTTTGTCATTAACAATATAAATATTAGCTGGATAATAATTAATAAAACTGTTATTATTTTTATTTTTGTTAAATCTTCATACTTTTTTTGTATCATATATTTTTCTTTCTTCTAATTTTAAAACTCTATCAAATAGTTTCTTATTATTAGAACGATGGGAAATTACAATTATTGTTTTATCTTTTAATTTTGAAAAAATGGATTGAAGTATTTTCTTTTCTCTTACTACATCTATTTGACCTAGCGCTTCGTCAAAGATATAAATGTTTGTTTTTTTAATAAGACTTCTTGCAAGTATTATTCTTTGACGTTCTCCGTTACTTAGATTAAAACCATTTTCTTCTAGTCTTTTATCGAGGCCTAAGGAATCATCTTTTGTTATGTCATTTATACTACAAATTTTTACTATATCTTCTAATTCTTCTTCACTGTAATCTTTATAAAGCGTTATATTATTTCTTATTGTATCATTAAAAATAAATTCATTACTTGTGACATATGTTATATTTGATCTTATATTTTCTAAGTGATAATGATTTATATCAATACCTGATATTTTTATTGTGCCATAGTCTGTTTCAATATATTTTAGTAACATTTTCATGAGAGTAGATTTACCACTACCACTCGATCCAGTGAATAAAATCTTTTCACCTTGCTTTATTTCTAAATTTAGATTTTCAAATAATACTTTTGTGCCTATTTTATAATTTAGATTTTTAAATATTATATTTCCAGTTAAATTATATGAAAGGTAGAAATAATTATTTTTAAATTCTTCTTCATCTATCATGAATAATTCTTCTACTCTATCTTTAGATATCTTATAGCTCGGATAATTTTCAATTAATACTAGACAGTTTGAAAAACTATTTATTAAGTAATTAGAAAATGTTTCAAATATTAAAAGATTGGCTAGTGATAATTTATTTTTTATTACTAAATATGAGCCTATTGTATAAATTAGTAATTGAAGTAAATCATTAATATTATTCTTTATAAAATTATGTAATTCTTGAAAAGTGCTATACTTATAAATGCTTTCTAAGAGATTTTTATATTTAATATTAAATTTATCTATTAGTCTTTTTTCTAAGTGACTACCTTTTATTGTATCTACATTACTTACGCCTTCTATTAAATATGTATTTATTATATCTTCTTGTTTTGATAAATGCTTTATGTGTTTTTTCTTCTTAGGTGTTAGTAGTATTGTTAATATGAATAGAATTATATAAGTTCCAAGAGATATAAGTGTTAGTATAGTATTATATTTAAACATTATTGATAAAAATATAACTATACAAAATATGTCTGTTAAAACAGTGGTGATTAAGTTAGCAATATATGTTCTTGTTGTATTTAAGTCTTTAAATCTAGAGATGACTTCTCCTGTTGTCCTGTTTTTATAGTATAAATATGGAAGTAAAAGTATTTGTTTGTATGTATTCGTTGTTGTGTCGTTATCAAGGATTGTTAACCATTTAGTTACCATTATATTTCTTATTACTAAATTAATATTCTTAAAAATAAAAATTGATAGAAGGGTTATAAATATTATTAGGATGTGTTCAGTAATATTTATATTTATTGAATATTCTAAAAAGTATTTGAAGGTATATGAAAAAACAATGTTTTCGATAAAGTATATAGTGGTAAGTAAAATTATAAATATATAAGTTAATTTATTTCTTTTTAAGTTTATTTTTATATTTTTAGTTAGAATATTCTTTTTATGCATGATTGGTAATTTTTTTATTGGTTTTAAGAATAAATAATTATTACTTGTTAATAGATTAAATTCTGAGAACTTAATAGTTACTTTTCCTTTAGCTGGGTCCATTATTGTGACTTTTTTCTTTTTATGATTTATTTCATATAAAACAACAAAATGTTTATAGTTTTTATTTACTATGAAATGAACAATGCAGGGTAAGTTATTTACATTTATATTTTCTAATTTGCCAGTCATTCCAGCTGATTCGAAGCCTATTATATTTGATGCGTTCGATAAATCATATAAAGATACTCCATCCTTTGTAGTATTTGTTATTTCTCTTAAATATTCTTTAGATACGTCTCCACCATAAAATCTAATAATAGATAAAAGACAACAAATACCACAATCTTTAATGCCATCTTGATTTACAACTTTTAGTTTATTAATACTTTCACCTCCTATTATATTATTAGGAAGTTTTTTTATTTTTCGAAAAAAAAAGAAGAATATTTTTCTTCTTATGTGGATAAATAAATCTTTGTCAATACGCGTGATAAAAAGATAAAGATTTATTCTGCAAGATTACCTCTTACTTATCCGTATTTAATATTATCATAGTTAAACAGTTATTACAAACAAAATATACAACACTTTGTCGAAATATGTAAAAAGAAGACTTAAATTAGTCCTCTTTTCTTGCGAATTAATTATTTTTAATTAAATCTTTTTTTGATTGCATATCCAATACCAGCAACACTTACTAACATTGTTCCAATTACTGCATAGATATTAATATCTGATGTATTAGGATTTGCAACTGTTTCATTTTTTTCAGTAGGAGTTTCATCTTTTTCTGTTGTGCGTTTTTGAACTAATTTCATGTATACAGTTGTATCTTCTTTTATTGGATTTTTAAAATCAAATGCTTCTGTATAATCTTCATCTAGGTAAAATCCATCGAAAGTATATCCTGTTCCTTCTAATTCTTTCATTAATTCATTTTTTAACTCTTCGATTTCTTTGTCTGTTAACTTAGTTCCTGCTGGGATTACAACACTTTCTGTTTCACCATTAACACTGAATGTTAGTGTTACAGGTTTAGCAACTGTGTATGTTCCATCTTCATTATCGAATACTTCGTATCCATTCGGTACCATATCTTCGCTTGGTTCAGTAGTATAAGTTCCACCTTGTGTTGTTACTGTTACAGTTTCATCAGCTGCAGTAATAGCTCCATCTATTTCTCCGTCTACTACTTCAAGCTTTCCACCTTTTTGAACAATTATATCACCAGTAATTTTTGATCCTGTGATTGCAACTTCAGGAGCTTTTCCAGCATAGTTATCATCTCTTGATATTTTAATATTACCATTAATTGTTCCATCTACGATAGTAGCAGTTGATTCATATTGATCACTCCATGAATAAGCTGTTAGTGCTGCTGCACCATCTACTGCGTTTAATTCACCACCACTAAGTGCAAAATTGCCCCAGTTTTGAACAGCGCTTCCTTCAGCTTTTTTTGTAGATATTTTTCCTCCAGAAACTTCCAATGTACCATTATCATCGTTTTTTAATACAATGAAGTCATTTTCAAAAGTTCCAGCTTCTACAAATAATTTAGCTTCAAGGTTTCTTATTAATGAACTAAATCCTGATGTATTAACAACGCTTCCTCCCTTAAATGTAAGGACTGCTTTTGTACCGTTGTTATCAATAACATACCAAGAATTTCCTCCATTACCACTACGTGTTCCTGCTTCTTTAGAACGTGTAAATGTTCCTGATAAAACAGTTACGTTTCCGTGGTTTACTAAAGCTCCTTTTCCATGAGTAATATTATCAATAGTACCCTTTCCTTTGATAGTTAATTTACCATCATTTGTAATAGTATGTCCAGCCTTGTTAGTTAATGTGTGAGTACCTATATCAAGAGTTATGTCTTTGTCTACAGCTACTGTGATATCTTCTTTTGTATCTGATACTAATGTAACTGTCTCACCAGTTTTTGCGGCATTGACTGCTTCTTGTAATGTAGAATACTCAACGTTACCTATTTTTGCAATGACAGTATTTTCAGCATATGCATTTGGAACAAGTAATACAGTAGTAACTACGGTCATTACAAAGAATAATAGTTTTTTTCGCATAATCTCCTCTCCTTTTTTTAAAAGCATGCCTACTCTTATGCCTTAATTATATATTTGAAGTTATATGTTGTCAATTAAATTCAATCGTGACTTTTTTATAATGTGTAAAGGCCTATTTTGTAGAATTTTGTACTTTTAAAAAACTTTATAGCTTTTGGGATACATGTTATAATTTATTTAATGATTAAGGAGCTTTGTAGTATGGAAAAAAAGAAGATGACGAGAGTTGAATATCAAAGAAGACTTAGAAAAAAAAGAAGAAGATTAAAGCCTATTCCGTTTGCTATTTTGATTTTATTTTTTGCGACTATATTTATTTTTTCTGCATACAAGCTTATTGTTTGGCAACTTGATAATAATAAAATTAATAATCTTTCTAGTGAAATTGATGATATTTCTAATGGAGAATTCATTAATGATGAAGGAGAAGCTTTTAATCCTCCTAATGATAAAGATAGTGATTATTGGTATTATATTGGACTTCCTTTTTATAATGTTGATTTCGATGAACTTTTAAAAAAGAATAAAGATACTGTTGCTTTTATTCACATGGAAAATAATAATATTAATTATCCTGTTGTTCAAACTAATGATAATAGTTATTATTTAACTCATGCATTTGATAAGAGTTACAATGATGCTGGATGGGTATTTTTAGATTATAGAAATAATATTGACTCATTATCTTTTAATAATATTATATATGGACATGGTAGATTAAATAAGACGGTATTTGGTTCTCTTAAAGATACTCTTGATAAGAAGTGGCAAAGTAATAAGGATAATTTAGCTATTTATATTTCTACGCCTAAGGAGAATATGGTATTTCAAATATTTTCTATTTATACTATTAAAAGTGAATCTTATTATATTAGTACGTCATTTGGTAATGAAAAAGATAAAAGTAAATGGTTAGATACTATGATTCAGCGAAATACTTCTAGTATTAATACTTCTGTTGATACAAATGATAAGATTCTTACATTATCTACTTGTCTTGGTAACAATGGTGGCCGTGTTGTTGTACAAGCTAAGTTAATTAAGGCACAAAAAAGACCATAGATTTTATTTTTAATCTGTGGTCTTTTGATACTACAAAAGTGTAATAGTTAATTACAGAAATGTGATTTAATATTATACTTCTTTTTTATGAAGATTTAGATATAGTGATAAATATTATATCTTGTTATGATATGCAAAAAAAATAAAAACGTTGATTTCTCAACGTGTATTACTTAATGGTGGAGCATAGCGGGATCGAACCGCTGACCTCCACGGTGCAAACGTGGCGCTCTCCCAGCTGAGCTAATGCCCCATTAATTACTAGTCTTTTTCACAACCAGTAATTGAATTATAGCAAACCCTATTTTTTGTGTCAACGTTTTTTTGAAAATTTTTGTATTTTTTTTCTAAAAAGTCCTTTTCTAGGTAGTACCTATCATGTTCTTTTATAATATGAGTCTTGTTTCTATAAAAATTATTTATATCTCTTATTGTTTTTTTCTTTTTAAATTTAAAATTATATAGTGTTCTTTCTAATAAAAATTTATTATATGTGTACTCTATTTTTAATTCTTCTTTATGAATTACTGTTAATAAGAAGAGTGACATTATAATTATATTTAATTTTATATTTGTTTGGATAAGAAAAATTATTAATACTAGGATATAACTAATTTTAATTGTTAGTTTTAGTGAATGTTTATATGGAAGTATTTTATTAAATAATAGATTTAATAATTTTCCTCCATCTAAGGGATAGATTGGTAGTAAATTAAATACTAATAGTGATATATGATATATGAGTATTAATTCTTTATCTGATTTAAAAATATTTATTAATAGGATATAGGCAATATTTTGAGTTATGGGTCCAGCGATTAGTACTAGGAATTCTTTTAGTGGACTTATATTTAATTTCATATCAAACTTAGAAATTCCACCTAATGGATAAATATATATTTTATCTACTTTTATTTTTAATATATAAGCCATTATAAAATGACCTAGTTCATGGATTATAATTATTGTATTTAATATTAAGTATTCTTTAAATGCCCCTATTAAGACTGCGAATAGTCCTAGAATATATACGAATGGATTTATTTTAAATATATTTTTTATAATCTAGTTTTTCTCCGCTTTTTTCGAATGAAAGATATAATTCTGTTGAGTTTGTTTCTCCTAACACTTGGCCTTTTTCTATGTAGTCATATAATTTATAATTATTTGCATTTACATTTGAATAATATGTATCTATACCATCTACTTGCTCTACTATTATTGTTTGTAAGTTATCTTTTACTCCGACATAGACAATAATTCCACTTTCTAATACTGGGACTAAGTAATGTTCATCAACTGTTAGTTTTACTCCATTTTTATACTCTTTTGAGTCTTTATATGATAACTTTTCACTAAATACTGCACTTTCTTCTTTAACTACTTTATCAAGTGATAATACTTTTCCAAAATATTTATCGTATATATTTCTAACACCTGTAAATTTAAAACTCTTAGTATATATTTCTTCTTCTATAAATTCTCTTACTTTTGTATTTTGTTTTACTAAAATAAGTCCAATCAAGAATATTATTATTGCACATAGTACTTTACTTAAGAATATTTTTACTTGTCTTTTTAAAACTAATTTTTCTTCTATTTTTCTTTCCATATAATCTCCTCAATTAATTATATGTAGACTGATTATTTTTTATAAATAAAAAATAAGTATAACTTTGATTAGTTGATACTTATCTTTTTATATTTTTTAGGTAAAACTTTAATTATCCAATATAGAAGTTCTCCATAAATTATATTTAATATTAAACTATGAGTGATTTTATATAATACTTTTGGTATTGTTACTGGAACAATATTATAGATAAATAATATAAGTCCAGTTAGTGATTCATATGATGCTATTATAATTATTAAATATATTAATAGTTTTGGAGCGTTTACTTCTAGGTTTTTATATATGTACATTGTTATTAATGCCATACATAAAAATAATACAGCGTTAAAAAATAATAAGTTTGTATAGAACAAATCATAAATCATTCCTAGAAAAAATACTATTACAAAGTATAGTGTTTCTTTTTTCTTAAAGAATGGATATATTAAAAATATAGAAACTAATGTAAGTAATGGTGTGAAAAGTGATAAGTCATTTACTAGGAATGGCAAATAGTTTGATAATATTCCATCTAATAATAAAGATACTATTAATATTATTATACTTACTAGCATTATTTTGTCCTTAATACTGTTACATAATGAATATCATTAAAGTCTTGATATGTTTTTATGTAGACATTTTTACTTAAATTATACTTATCACTTTCAATTTTTTCTACTGTACCTATATATATTCCTTGTGGTGTTGATTGACCAAGACCACTTGTTAGGACAACGTCTCCTTCTTTTATTTCTGTTGTCTTATCTATGTCTGATGCTTTTATCAATCCTGTTTTTTTATTATAGCCATTTAATATAGCATAGTTATCATCATTATTTGTTTTTATTGCTACACTAACTTTAAAATTAACGTCATCTGATGTGATTAATTTTACTTCACTTGAGTTTTTTGAAACACTAGATATTTTCCCTACTAAACCATTTTTTGTAATAACAGCCATATTTTTTTCAATACCTGATTTTGAACCTTTATCAATTGTAATGGTGTTAAACCAATAACTTTTATTTCTTGATAGTATTGTTGCATTTACTGGTGTATATTCTGTTAGTGTTTTATTTAATTCTAGGGTATCTTTTAATTCTTTAATCTCTTTTTCTAATGAAGAGTTGACATTCTTTTGAATTAAGTAACTTTCTGAGGCAGTTTCTCCTTTATCTTTATTTAATGCAGTAAATGGATACATAACTACTTTTTGAATATCTATTCCAATACTTTTTAATATTGTATTTTGACTTCTTACTGTTAGTAATGAAATTGATAGTAGAAT